>NZ_CP133778.1:4532500-4855000 GCF_034347405.1 Pseudomonas sp. CCC3.1 | reverse complement strand
GGCCGAGGGCTGGTGTGCGGCGCGTCGTTTTTAAGGCTGGTGGCGTACAGCGCGTCGAACACCATGGCTTCGGTGGGGCACAATTCTTCGGCGCCGCCCGCGAGCATCAACGGCAGGCGGCCGAACTTGATCGACTCGTAGGCATAGCCAATGCCTTGGCTGCCGCTGGTGCAGGCGCTGGAGGTGGGGATCAGGCGTCCGGTGAGGCCAAAAAAGATGCTGATATTCGCCGCGGTGGTGTGCGGCATCATGCGCACGTAGCTATTGGCGTTGAGGCCTTCGGCGACCGAGTTGAGCAGCATGTTGCCGAAGGCTTTGATTTCGTCCGTGCTGCCGGTGGACGACCCGCAGGCCACGCCCATGCGCCCGTCCCGAATGATCGGATTGCCCAGCAAGCCCGCGTCTTGCAAGGCCTGTTCGGCAGCGCCGACCGCCAGGCGCGATACACGGCCCATGCTGCGCAGTTGTTTGCGGGTCCAGTGGCTGGGCACCGCAAAGTCATCAATCGGCCCCGCCAAACGGGTGTTGAGTTCGGTGAAGCGGTCCCACTCGTCCATGCGCCGGATGCCGCTGCGGCCCGCGACAAAGTTGGCTTCGATGCTGGCCCAGTCACTGCCCAGCGACGTGATGCCGGCCATGCCGGTAACGACAACGCGCTTCATCAGCACAGGCCTCCGTTGACGGCCAGCACTTGGCGGGTGATGTAGCCGGCTTCGGCAGACATCAAAAAGTTGACCGCCCCCGCGACTTCTTCCGGGGTGCCCATGCGTTGCGCGGGGATCATTTTCATCAGGTCTTCTACGGGGACATTTTCGTCGAGCATGGCGGTATCGATCAGGCCCGGGGCCACGCAGTTAACAGTGATTTTGCGTTTGCCCAGCTCAATGGCCAAGGCTTTGGCGGCGCCGATCAAGCCCGCCTTGGAGGCGCTGTAATTGACCTGGCCGCGATTGCCGATCAGGCCGGACACCGAGGTGATGCACACAATGCGTCCGGCCTGACGACGGCGGATCATCGGCATCATCACCGGGTGCAACACGTTGTAAAAACCGTCGAGGTTGGTGCGCATCACCACGTCCCAATCGTCTTCGCTAAGGGCCGGGAAGGCCCCGTCGCGGGTCAGTCCGGCGTTCAATACCACGCCGTAATAGGCGCCATGGGTTTCCACATCGGCCTCTAGAATGTCCCGGCATTGAGCGCGGTCCGACACGTCGAATTGCAGCACGCGGGCGTTACGCCCCAGCGCCAGCACTTGCGCCATCACGGCATCGGCTTCGCTGCGGCCACTGCGGCAATGCAGCACCAGATCAAAACCGGCTTGGGCCAGACGCAAGGCAATGGCTCGGCCGATGCCACGGCTAGAGCCGGTGACTAAAATGGACTCAGTCATGGCGAGTCTCCTGGGAAGCTTGAGCAAGGTAGTGTTCAGCCTGAGGTGGACGGAACACGTTCAGGCGGGCGGTGGCGTGAATCTGCGGGCCAGTGAGATGGCACTCGAACACGCCCATGCCGTTGTCGTCTTCCAGCGAGCGCAGCGCATGGATCTGCAACTCGGCGCCCAGCGGGAAGTGTTCCACGTTGCATTCGAACTTGCGGGTGCCGAGTAAAAACCCCAGTGCAACGGGCTTGCCTTCCAGGCGCGCACGGCAACCGGCGTAGGCGGCCACACTTTGCGCCATCAACTCGATGCCGACCCAGGCGGGCAGGCTGCCGTCTTGGCGGTTAAACAGGCCGCCTGCGCGCACGGTGAGGCGGGTCTGAATGGTTTCTTCATCACACGCCAGGACCTGATCGATCAAGATCATGTCGCCAGCGTGGGGCAGCAATTCGGCGAGCGGCCAATCAATCATGGGGCGTCTCCGATAATCAGGCTGACGTTATTGCCGCCGAAGGCAAACGAATTGCTCATCAGGCAGCGTTGTGGGGCGGGTGCCAGGGTTTGGCCGGGCGTGACCCAGTTCAGCGCGGGCAATGCCGGGTCGGGTTGACCGTCCCAGATATGCGGGGGCAGGGCGTTGCCGTGGGTCAGGCTCAACCAGCAAAACGCGGCCTCCAGCGCCCCGGCGGCGCCCAACGTGTGCCCGGTCATGGGTTTGGTCGATGAACATGGCACGCCTTGTGGGAAGACGTGGGCCACCGCGTGGCTTTCCATGGCGTCGTTGTGGAGCGTGGCGGTGCCATGCAGGTTCAGATAGCCGATGTGGTCGGCCTGCAAACCCGCGCGCTTCAAGGCGATGTGCATCGCTTGCACGGCGCCCCGGCCGCTGGGTTCGGGGGCTGAAATATGGTGTGCGTCCGAGCTTGCGCCCGCACCCAGCAGGGCAATCGGCTGCGGGCCGCTGGCCTGTTTGCTCATCAAGAACAAGGCCGCACCTTCGCCGATGTTGATCCCGCGGCGGTTCACCGAAAACGGGTTGCAGCGCTCATCAGACACGGCTTCCAGTGCGCAAAAGCCGTTGAGCGTCAGCTTGCACAAACTGTCGACGCCGCCGCACAGCACTACGTCGCAGAGGTTCATGCTCAGCAGCCGCTGCGCGCTCATCAAGGCGCGCGCGCTGGAGGTGCAGGCCGTCGAAATCACATAGGTCGGGCCGCTGATGTTCAACCAGTCGGCAAGGAAGGTGGCGGGTGCGCTCAGCTCTTGCTGCTGGTACTGGTAGTCGTCGGGAAACTGTTGGTGTTGCCCATAGTGCTTGATGCCACGACTCGCTTCCTCGATGCCCGAGGTGCTGGTGCCCAGCACAATGGCGATGCGGTCACGGCCATAGGTCTGAATGGCAAGCGCTATCTCATCGCGAATCTGCAACGCGGCGTCGAGCAGTAACTGGTTGTTGCGGCTGCTTTGCTCACGCAGAGGCGCCGGGACAGCCACCAGCGCGCCCTGCACGCTGCCCACCGCTACCGAGCGCCCCGGCACCCAGCCGGTGGCGCGCCGTATGCCCGAGCAATCCCCGGCAAACAGTTGGCGCGCGACTTCATCCGGGCCACGGCCCAGTGAACACACAATGCCCAGCGCATTCAGGTAAGCAGTCATGGGGCCGTCTCAGTGTTGGATGAGGTGTCGAGTGGGCTGATGGTGTAACGCACGCCGTTTGCCAGGTCGATGCTAAACACCTGTGGCTGTCGGTAGTGCACGTGCCAGCGTTGATCGATAGCGCGCTGATCCGTGCTGGATTTAGCCTGTGGATAGTTATCGGCCAGTTGATCGTTTGGCGTGAGCGCAAACAGCAAGGCGGCGAACAGTTCGCGGGCCTCCGGGTTGGGCGGCAGCAATCCATCGGCCTTCCAGTGGCTGTTTTGCAGCAACTGCCGCGCCAGAGGAATCCCCAGCGGGTCCATGAGCGACCAGCGCAGCCCGGCGTCTTCTTGCTGAATCACCAACAACCAGTCCTGGCGCTGATCGGCTTGTTTGCGTAGCACATGCAACTGCATCGGCAGCGCCAGGGTTGGCGTGTGTTTGGGCAGAGGCAGGCTGGTGCAGCCACTCAACAATACAAACAGGCACAATCCAAGGGCCGCGATAATCCTGTAGCCGCTGCCGCAGGCTGCGATAAGGGCCGCAGGACCTTCAGCATTGCAGGGCTGCTGCGCACCCCATCGCAGCCTGGCGGCAGCGGCTACAGGTTTTGCAGAGGTCATTGCAGATTGCCTTGCAAGGGTTTACGGGCGACCACGTTGACCAGGGTTTCTTCACGCTGGCCCACGGGTTTGGCTCGGCGCAAGCCAAAGCGTTCCAGCAGCCCGAAATCGCTGGAGCGGCTCCACCACAGATACGGGTACGACACGTTGCGCGCCTCAAACTCAAAGCCCTGATCGTGGATCATCTCCAGGTACTGCGCGGCACTTTTTTGCACGTGCATGGGGTGGCGGAACAGCCAGCGAATCACCCACGTGTCGATGTAAGCCTCAGTGGACTCGGCAAACAGCAGGTAGCCGCCCGGCTTGAGCACCCGATAAAACTCGGCCAGCGCCCGGTCCTGTTGCACCAAGTGATGAAAGGTCTGGTGGCAGAACACCATGTCGACGCTGGCATCGGCCACGTTCAGTTCGGCGCAGTCGCTGCCGATCAGCTCAATGTCGAGCCCTTGACGCTGAGCTTCTTCGCGGCTCAGCTCAAGGCTCAGCGGGTCGGCATCGAGGCCGATCAAACGCTGTGGGGCGAAGGTTTTTTGCAGGTACTGGAATGATTTGCCCTGACCGCAACCTGCGTCCAGGATCACCGGCGCAGGCGGCAGCTCATGGCTGAACAGACCGCGCAGGTCGTTGATCGCCACCCTCAAGACGTGGTGCTGCCAGGTGTGGCTGCGCAAGAACCAAAACCCGAAACGGGTTTCTTCGACGTAGGTATCGCTAAGCGGTTTCATTGGGCCTCCATGGCGCAGATGTCCGACAGCATGCGCAAACGGCGCTTGGGTTCGCTGACAAACGGGTTGCGTTCATCCCAGGCGTAGCCCGCCAGAATCGAGCTGATCATGCGGCGGATCTGCGGTGAACTGTCGGGGTGGTAAATAACGTCCTGAAAGGTCCCGGCGTACCAGCCTTCGACGTAACAGCGGAAGGTGTCGACGCCGCGCTTGAGCGGCTCGGCAAACTCGGTGTGCCAATCCACGGTTTCGCCTTGCAACTGACGGTGCAGCACCGCCGCCGCCATGCTGGCGGAGCGCATGGCGATGGTCACGCCCGAGGAAAAAACCGGGTCGAGGAACTCAGCGGCGTTACCCAGCAGCGCAAAGCCCGGGCCGTGCAGGGTTTTGACGTTGGCCGAATAGCCGCCGATGGTGCGCGCGGGGGTGTCCCACAGCGCATTGGCCAGCACCCGTTGCAGGCTTGGGGTTTCATCGATAAAACTGCGCAGGCGCTGGTCGAGGTCTTCGCTGCGGCCTGCAAAGTGTTCCGCTGCCGCCACCACACCCACCGAGCAGCGGCCATTGCTGAACGGGATGCTCCAAAACCAGATGTCGCGTTGGGTCGGGTGAGTGGTGATCAGGATTTTGTCGCGGTCAAAGCCCGAGTCATCAATGCGGTCTTCAATGTGGGTGAACACGGCTTGGCGCACCGGGAAGTTCGACGGCGCCTCCAGGTCCAGCAGGCGCGGCAATACGCGGCCGTAACCGCTGGCATCGAGAATAAAGTCGGCTTCAAGCGTGTAGCGGCTGGCGTCTTCGCGTTCGACCGTGAGCAACGGTTTGGCCCGCTCAATATCCACCTCAATCACGGCTTCACCGTAACGGATCTCAACCCCTTGCAGCGCGGCCTGGTCGGCCAGCAGCTTGTCGAAGTCGGCCCGTTGTACTTGAAACGTGGAGGGCTTGCCGTCACTGAATGTGTCGCCAAAGTCGAAGGCGGTGTACTGCTCGCCCCACGCGAAGGCCGCGCCATTTTTGAGCTGGAACCCCGCAGCTTGCACGGCCTCCAGCATGCCCGCCTCCTCGATAAAGTCGATGCAGTGCGACAACAGGCTTTCGCCAATGGAGAACCGCGGGAAGTGCTGGCGCTCGACGATCAACACGTCGTGCCCCTTGCGTTTGAGCAAGGCCGCGGCAATCGCGCCGGACGGCCCAGCACCGATTACCACGACGTGGCGACGTTCCATTTCAACTACAGACACACAGGCTCCTTGCCGGGGGTTACGGCAGACTTCAAAGGGGGTTTGTTCATGCCGGCCAAGGCCGGTAACAGCGTTGCGATCAAGCCCATCAACATCAGCGCGACATACAGCGCCGGACTGATGAGCTGTTGTTGCAGCAGCAGGTTGAGAAACACGATTTCACTCAGCCCGCGAATATTGAGCAGCAGGCTTTCGCGCCAGCGACTCGCGCTGGCAAACGACGGTGTGGCCCAACCCAGGCCGAGCCAGTTGCCCAGCAGCTTGCTGAGCACGGGCAGCACGACCAGTGCGGCGATTTGCAGCGCGCTTAACTCGATCAGGGCGCTGTGCAGGTTGATCTGCACAATGCCGAACGTGAGAATCAGCGGCACCGCGCCATAGGTTTGCAAACGCTCCATCCAGACAGGTTTTAACGGCATCACCAGCGGTACCTTGAGCCACGCCATGCACAGCAAATAACCGACACCGAAAATCAGTGCATTGAGGCGGTAATGCTCGGCCACCACCAGCAACGCGAAAAAGCTCAGGCTGTAACACAGCGGCTGGCGAATCCGCAGCCCGCGCAGCAGCAATGGCAGCAAGGCGCCTGCCAGCGGCAGCAGCAAACTGTTGAGGTTGAGGCTGCCTTGGGCCAGGCCGAACAGGCTCCAGCAAGTCAGGTCGATCAGAATCGCGCTTTGCACCAACCGCCGAGTGGCGGCGGGCGGGTAGTCGATATGGCGCAAGTACAGGTACAGCACCGGGATGGCCGTGATCGCAAACACCAGGCCCACGGCCAATGTACTCAGCCAGGGTTGCGCGGGCAGTAGCCACACCGCGCAGCCGAGTCCGCAGGCAAAAGGAACGGCGAAGCTGGGCACGGCGATTTTCAGGCTTTGGCGGTCAATGCGCAGGTCAATCACGTCACTCAAAATGTGCCCCAGCAGCAGGGCAAAACTCAGGCTGTACAGGCTTTTTAGCCACACCGGCGCCACCAGCTGCGCGCCGCTGAGTTGCCAATGTGGCTCCACCCACAGCAGCATCAACAAAGGCAAACCGATGGACGCCAGCAGCAACTGGCTGACGATCGGGATCACCCGATAATGACGGCCGATGCGGGTCGCGACGGCAAATAAACCCAAGGCTAATAGCCAGAACAGCAGCGTCATCATGGGGTGTGCGCCTTTTGGCCTAGCTCTTGTTTACGGGCCCAGGGCGCGAGCATAAAGCTGAACGCCAGCCCCAGGCTGACCGACAGTCCGAAGTTGCTGACCGCAGGCGTGCTGGACACGGCCAGCAGGCCAAACGACAGCCACGTGGTGAGCGCCGCCAGCAGGGTGCCGAGCAGGCTGACGGCGGCGCCGCCGATTTGCTCGCGCATTAAAATCGCGTAGTCGACGCTGATCGCCGTGACCAGCAGCAAGCCGAACAGGCTGAACAAGGTCAGTGGCTGGCCCAGCCAACCGAGGCTGGCCAGACTGCACAGAGCAGCCAGCAGCGGCAATGCAATCATGCGCACTGCGCCACCCAATCCGAAGGGCGCGATCAACAACAAAACGATCAGCCCGCAGGACAGCAGCTTGAGTTCTGCCGCGCTGATTTGGGTCGCGGCGAACACCGTGTTCAAGTCACCCAGGCGATCTACCAACTGCACGCCGGGCAAGCCTTGGGCCTGTGCCCGCAGCACGCTGGCGTTGCTCAAGCCTTGCAGGCTGACCATCGCGGCCACGCCGTTAGCCTGCTTGCCCAGCCACAGCGCCCGCCACGGCTCGGCCAGCGGGCCCACGAGCGCATCGTCGATGTGTTGCTCGGGCAAGGCGTTGAGTTGCGTCAGCTCCTGTTGCAGCGCGGCCTCGGGCACACCCAGTTCCAGCAACGGCTGCCAGTGTTGTGGCAGTTGCTTCAAGGCTTCGCGCAGTTGCTGTTGTTCGCGGGGCAGGCTGACTAACTGGTTGAGGGCCAAATACCCTTGCAGCTTGCCCCCGTTGACCAATTGATCGAGCCGCGCGCTGAGAGCGGTCTGGCGCTCCAGCAATTGCTGCTCGTTGTCGGCGCGTACCAAAAAGAATTGGCTGGTGGGCTGGTAACCGGTAATCCGCGCAATGGCTTGGGCTTCGGCCAGCAGTTGCGGCGGCGCGCCGACCCATTGGCGAATGTCGTTTTTACTGGTCAGTTGCCACACGCCCGCTGCGCAAAATGCCAGCAACAAGGCCAATAGCACAGGCGTCGGGACTTTATTCAGCAGCGCCTGGCGCGCATCGAGCAGGCTTTGCGCGATACGCAGCGGCCATTGCGCAGGGCGCAGCTCCACACCCTTGAGCAGGGCCGGCAGCAGGCACACGGCGCTCAAATAGGCGCCCACTAAACCGGCGGCAGAGAAAATGGCGATTTGGGTCAGGGCTGGAAACGGGGTAAACGCCAACGCTAGGTAACCGATGCAACTGGTGGCCAGGCTCAGGCTCAGGCCGGGCAGCGTGAGGCGCAGGGCAGGCCAACTGCGCCAGGGTTTAAGGCTCCAGCTTTTAGACAGGTAATGCAGCGGGTAATCCACGGCCACGCCGATCAGGCTTGCGCCCAGCACCAGTGTCATCACGTGTAGGTGGCCAAAGAAGGCAACGCAGGCCACGGCGCCAAACAGCATGCCGACCAACACCGGCACAAAGGCCAGCAGCACGCGCCAACGGCGGAACGCCAGCAGCAACAGGAGCAAAATACCGAGGGTCGCGCCGCCGCCGACCCAGGTCATTTCACGGGTGGCTTGTTGCTGGCCACTGGCGGCGTAAAGCAAGCCGCTGGCGGCGAGCAACTGCACGTTTTGATTGGCCGCTTGCCCGCGGCTTTTTTCCAGTAACGCGGCCACTTGCAGCGGCAGATTCATGTCAAAGGCATTGCCTTGGGTGCGTGCGCGCAGCAACACCCAGCTTTTGCCGTCAGCGTCGGCGATCAAGGCACCGCTGCCAATGTCCAGTTGCACGGCGCCGCGTTGGGGCTGGCTGTTTTGGATGCGCCCGGTCAGGCCCAGCCAATCGTCTTGGCTGGGCACCAGACTGAATCCGGTGAACGGGTCGAACAACGCTTGCACGCGCTGTTGAATAAAGGCTTCGGGGTGTTCGATCAGTTGCGTGCGGTCCACTTCGCCCAGCATCGCCAAGCGCCCGCGCAGCAGTTGCTCGCGCAGGGCCGGGAGGTCGGCTTGCAGGTTCCACTGCACCTTTTCAAACAGGCCGCTGGCTTGCCATTGCTCGCCCAACTGTTGCGCGGTGGCGATGGCGTGCTGTCGGTCGGCGCTGCCCACCAGCACCAGCATTTCGCGATTGAGGGGCTCTTGCATGCGCTGTTCAGCGCTCAGCTCCAGCGCATCCGGTGATTGGCCGGGCACCAGTTCCATCAGGTTGGCCGACAGCGGTGCGCCATGGCGCCATTGCCAGCCAGCCAGCGCGAGCACGGCCAGCAGCAGGATCAAAAAGCCGCGAGGCAACCAGCGTTCACTGCGCAAAGTCGTGTTGCTCCGCAGGGCTCAAGGGTTGATTGCTGACGCTGTTTTGCATCGTTAACACGGTGCTGTCGCCTTGGGTTTCTTGCAGCTCGATGCGTTGCACCAGCTCGCCGCCGTCAATGTTGATCTGGTTGAACACCTGCTTGAGCAGCAGCGAGCGCGGGGTGAGGATCAGCTTCCAATGCTCGGGTTCGCCTTGCAATTGCAGGTCGAAGTCGCGCTGCAAGCCGCTGCTGTCGCCTTGCAACACGGCGAGAAATAGGCGATTTTGCTCGGCCCCGGCACTTTTGCCAGGGAGCATTTGCCACTCGCTGCCGTTGCGCCGGGCAATGCCAAGGGCGGTGATGCGGTAGTCCTGTTGCAGCGGGGTTTTGAGCTGCCACAGCAGGCCGTGGTCTTTGGCCAGCACAAAGGTCCCGGTGCTGGTCAGCGGCTTGGGGAGCGCCCGCAGGTGTTTTTGCTGGATGAAATCGCCGTGAATGACCTGGGGTTTGGCCAGTTGCTCGCTCAGTTGTTGCAGGTCGAAGGCGTGGGCCAATGGCGATAATCCGAACAGCAAAGCGACCACGTATGCCCTGTAGTCGCTGCCGAAGGCTGCGATAAGGGCCGAAGGACCTTTACCCTTGAAAAAGCGCGACCCCTTCGGGCTCGATCGCAGCCTGCGGCAGCAACTACACAGAGCGGCGATCAGCTTCATGGCAGGACCTTTGCGACAGCGTCGGTGAAGCACGCAGGCGACGCCAGTTGCATCTCGCGGCTGGCAATGTCGACCGCCACTTGCACGGTGCAGGCCCGTGTCAGACGCTCTCCGGTGGCGGCATCGGTAATCAGGTAGTTGATCTTCAGACGGTTTTCCCACTCCACCAAACTGGCGCGCACGTTGATCTGCTGGCCGAAGGTGGCGCCACGCACATAACGCAGTTGCAGGTCGATGACCGGCCACGCGTAGCCTGCGTCGAGCATCTGCGTGTAGTTGTGGCCGATGTGATCGAGCAGGGCGCAGCGGGCAATTTCCAGGTATTTGACGTAATGCCCGTGCCACACCACATGCATGGTGTCGATGTCGAAAAACGGCACCAATATGTCGGTGTCGACGTGCAAAACGCCTTTGCTACGCATGCAACCTCCAGTGTTGTTGGGCAATACGGGTCAGACACAGGCGCAACTCGGCTTCGAGGGCGCGGTCTTCAATGACCGGGGCAAAGTCTTTGCCCAGCTCGGCGTGCATGGCGGCGAGGGCGGGCGGGAGCGGGCGAGCGTCTTCGGCACGGCTGCGCAGCCACACACCCTGGTTGGCAGCCAGCAAAGTGGCGGCAGCGACTTGCTCGGTCAGTTCCAGCACGCGAATCGCGTCACGGGCGGCGATGGTGCCCATGCTCACTTTGTCTTGGTTGTGGCACTCGGTAGAACGCGAAAACACGCTGGCGGGCATGGTGTTTTTCAGCGCTTCGGCGGTCCAGGCGCTAGTGCCGATTTGCACCGCTTTAAAGCCATGGTTGAGCATTGCCCGTTCTGCGCTGGCGCCTGACAGGTTGCTTGGCAAGCCGTGGTTGTAACGCACGTCCACCAACAGCGCGAGCTGGCGATCAAGCAGGTCGGCGACGTTGGCGACCAAGGTCTTGAGGCTGTCCATGGCAAAGGCGATGTGCCCGCCATAGAAGTGCCCGCCGTGCAGCACGCGTTCTTCTTCGGCGTCGATGATCGGGTTGTCGTTGGCGCTGTTGAGTTCTGTTTCGATAAACCCGCGCAGCCAGTTCAGGCTGTCGGCCAATACGCCCAGCACGTGGGGCGCGCAGCGCAGCGAGTAACGGTCTTGCAACCGATGCAATGGCGCAGTCGGGGCGTCGATGGCCAGGTCTTGGCGAAGCCAGGCCGCCACCTGCATTTGCCCCGGATGCGGCTTGGCGGCGAACAGGCGCTCGTCGAAATGTTCGGGGTTGCCTTGCAGCGCCACGACATTGAGCGCAGTGATGCGGGTCGCCAGTTTGAGCAGGTAGTCGGCGCGGGCATACGCCAGGCACGCCAGGCCAGTCATCACGGCGGTGCCGTTCATCAGCGCCAGCGCTTCTTTGGGGCGCAGCACCAGCGGTGTCCAGCCCAGTTCCCGGTGCACGTCGGCGGCCAGGCGGCGCTCGCCGTTGAACATCACTTCGCGCTCGCCAGATAACGTGGCCGCCACATAAGACAACGGCGTCAGGTCGCCGCTGGCGCCCACCGAGCCTTCTTCGGGGATCAGCGGCAGCACGTCGTGGGCGATAAACGCTTGCAGGCGTTCCAGCAATTCGACCCGCACCCCGGACACGCCGTGGCACAGCGACTGCAAGCGTGCGGCCAAGACCGCGCGGGTGGCTTGGGCGTCGAGCAGTTTGCCCAACCCGCAGCCGTGAAAGGTGTAGAGGTGACGCGGCAGCGCTTCCACATGTTCCAGCGGCACGGCGACCACGCACGAGTCGCCGTAGCCAGTGGTCACGCCGTAGATCACGCCTTCTTTATCGAGCAATGAATCGAGAAAACGTGCGCCTTTGGCGATGCGTTCGCGAAACTCGGCATCGTCCTGCAAGCGGGTGGGTGCATGACGATTGGCCAGGGCCAGCACGTCTTCAATGCGCAGCGGGGTTTGGCCGAAGGTTACTGGCTCATGCAGATGCATCGTCATCGGTCTTCCAGAAAGGGTAAAAGTTAAACCATTGTTGCGGCGCTTCGAGGCAGTAATGCCCCAGCCGTTCGGCGTAGCGGGCGGCCCATTGGGCAATCACCTGCTCGCGGTCGCTGCGCCGCCACAGCACGGCCTCGGCGAAGGGTTCGAGGATGACGCGGTAACGGCCTTCGCGTTTCAGGCAGAACAGTAAATTGACCGGGCATTTGAGCAGCCCGGCCAGCAGCCAGGGGCCTTGGGGGAAGTGCGCCGGATGTCCGAGAAAGCTAGCCTGCACATGGCGCCCGCCGTGCAGCGGCACGCGGTCACCGGCAATCGCCAGCCACTCACCGTTTTCCAGGCGCTGGCTCAGTTGCAGCATGACCGCCGGGTTGAGTTCGCTGACTTGAATCAGCCGCAGGTGGGTGGCCCCGGCTTCGCCCAGCAGGCGGTTGAAGTGTTCGGCGTGTTTGGTGTGCACCAGCACGTTCATGGTGACTTTTTCACCCAGCTCGGCGAGGGCACGGCACACCTCAAGGTTGCCCAGGTGCGCACCGACCAGCATCTGCCCGCGCTCGCTGCGCATTTGATCGCGCAGGCGGGCGGGGTCGACGATGTCGATGTCTTCGATCTTCAGACGGCCGTTCCACATGTCGAGCTTGTCGAGCAGCGCATCGGCAAAGGCCATGAACTGGCCGAACACCCGCCACTGAGTGGGGCGCAAGGCCGGTTGCCCGCTCCAGTCGGCTAACCGCTGCTGGTATTGCCAGAGGCTGCGCCGGGCACTGCGGCCGAACAAAAAGAAGTACAGCACGATGGCGTACAGCACGGGCGTCAGCAGGCGGCGACCGAGCACTTTGACCCCGAAGGCGGTGAGCTTCATCAGCCAGAAATTGCCGCGCTCTTTGTGGTCAGCCCAATGCTGTTGTGATTCGCTCATGCCCGCCAGCGCCTCCATACAATGCTCGGCATGCGCACCAACATGCCGAAGAACAGCTTGGTGTGCATGCCCGAGATCAGCGCGTTGTCATGGAACAGGCGAAAGTGCGACAGGCCATCCTGCGGGTAATGCACCTGGGTCGGCAGCCAGCGCATCGGCTGATTGCGCCAGGCCAGGCGCACCAGGATTTCGGGGTCGAAGTCCATGCGTTTGCCCAGCTTGACCGAGTTGATCAATGCCAGCACGGGGGCGAGCGGGTACACCCGAAAGCCGCACATCGAGTCGGGAATTTGCAGCGACAGGCTGTTGATCCACACCCAGACGTGGGTCAGGTAGCGCGCATACAAACGGCCTTTGGGCACGCTGGCGTCGTACTGTGGATAACCGCAGATCAGCGCCTCGGGATGCTGCTGCGAGGTGTGGATAAAGGTCGCGACATCGCGCAGGTCGTGCTGACCGTCGGCGTCGACCTGCAAGGCGTGGCTAAACCCCAGGCGCGAAGCCTCACGCAGCCCGGCCATCACGGCGCCGCCTTTGCCTTGATTGACCGCCAGGCGGATCAGGTAGGTGTTTTCGGCGTTGGCCAGTTGCTCAAGGACTGCGCTGCACGCAGGGCTGCTGGCGTCGTCGACCAATACACAGGGCAAACCTGCGGCCAGCAACGCCTCGACCACAGCGGGCACGGCGGTTTCATGGTTATAAACCGGGATCACGGCGCAGGGGTTATGCATGGGGGGCCATATTGTGTGGGCGCTGGCCAGTAAGTTATCCACAGGCCGCCTCCAGCAGGATGCGACCACTGGAGCAGGCGGCGTTGGCATTGCGATACGCGAAGTGCAATTTGCTGCGTTCGCGATCAAAGCGCAGGGTCAGTTCGATGCTGTCGCCGGGGCGAACCAGTTGCTGGAACTTGAGCACTTCCATGCCCGCAAAGCGTGGCGGCAGGTCGAGCAGTTGCTGGCCCAGGCTCATGGCCCAGTCCACTTGCACCACGCCGGGCAGCACCGGGGTTTTGGGGAAGTGACCGCTGAAGAATGCCAGGTCTGGCGGAATCGACAGGTTGAGTGTCCAGCCGTCATCGAGCGGGTGTTGGCTTAGCACTTCAGGCAGTGTGGGCCGAGGTGCAAGCAACAGCGCATCGACCTGCGCTTGCGGCAGTTTGCCTTGGCTGGTGAGCGGCATTTGCCGCAGCAATCGCCAGCGGCGCGGCAAGGCCAGGGCTTCGCAATGCTGGCCAAGGTGCTGGCGCAAGGTCTGGGTCAGCGCTCGGCGGCCCTGTTCGCGCAGGGCAAACAGGCCGCTGGCGCTGAGCACCAGCAAGGCGCCGAGAGACGCCCGGTTTTCATTGACCACGCCCAAGCGCGCTTCTTGCACCCAGTCATGCTGGGTCAGGGCGTGTTCAAGCATGGGCAGCGAGATGCGTTTTTCTTCCAGTTTGACGATGCGGTCCAGACGCCCCAGCAACTCAAAGCGGCCATCGGCTTCAATGCGCGCGGCGTCAGCTGTTTGCTCAATATGGCCCGGGGGCAAATACGGCGAGGCGATACGCAGCGCGCCGTCTTCGCTTTGGCTGAGCTGCACACCGGCAAACGGCTGCCACAAGGTTGGGCCTTGACGCCAAGCGATGCCGCCGGTTTCGGAACTGCCGAAAATTTCGGTGGGCCACTGACCCAGACGTTGCTGCAACGCGTGCGCCGCCTCGCTCGGTAGCGCGCCCCCCGAAGAGAACACCCGACGCACTTGGCTCAAGGCAGGCCAGTTGAGGTTGTCGGCCATGCGCTTGAGCAGCGCCGGGCTGGCCACCCAGGCAAAGGCCGGGTGTTCGAGGCTGGCGCGCTGCATGTCTTCAGGGAAGGCCAGTTGCTGGCGGGCAAAGAGCCGGCCCGCGCACAGCGGCCACAGCACACGGAACAACAGCCCGTAAATATGCTGCGCGGCCACGCTGGCAATCAGGCAGGCGTCGCCCAGTTCGTGGCCCCACAGTTGCTCCAGTGCCTCAACTTCATTGGCCATCTGGCGCAGGTTTTTGTCGATGCGTTTGGGCTCGCCGCTGGAGCCTGAAGTGCACAGGCTCAGCTGACACGCGTCCAGGTCCAGTTCAGCCGCGGGCAATGGGGCGCCGTACAAGGCTTCAAGTTCCGCGCTGTTGGTCAGCCACACATCGACGTGCGCGTCCCAGCGTTGTCGGGTGTGAACTTGCAGGTCGGCGGGCAGCAAGATGCTGGCGCCGGCCCGCCAGGCACCCAGCAGCGCCACGGCCAGATCAGCAGCATCGTCCAGATGCACGGCAATGCGTTGCACACCACGCTGCTGCAATCCGCCCGCCAGGCTTAAGGCCTGGGTGCAGAGCGCGTGATGACTGAGCGGCGGGTCAAAGCTGACCACCCGCGCTGTGTGGCCCTCAAGCAACAACTGCTCAAGTTTTATCCAGTTCATGCCTGGCCTCTTACTTTTTGTCGTATCAGCCATTCAATGGCAAACAACAGCCCCATCAACCCATAGGCGATCAGGCCGTTGTACAACGTCCACCAACTCAGCGGTGCCCACAGTGTGAGGCTGGCTGCGACTAACCCGTTGAGCAGAAAAAACAGGCACCAGACCTTGGTGACCTGCCGTGTGTAATGAATCGCGATGTCGGGCAATACCGGCTCGCGCAAACGGGCCAGACGCTCGACCATCGGCGGCCCGACTATCAGGCTCAAGCCAAAGAGGCTGAGCATGCAGGCGCTGATCAGCACCGGGTACCAGCGCAGCAAGGCCGGGCTGTTGAACAGCGCCAGCAACGCGCAAAACACCAGCGCAACCAGTGCCATCCACAGGCTGCCCGGGCGTCGTTCGCCAGTGAGTGCGCGGGCCAGCCACAGGGCACCCAGCAGCAGCGCAAACTGCCACGGGGCAAAGTGGGCCATGCCGAAATGCACCGCGAAGGGGTACAACAGACCCGCCAGCAGCAGGCCCAGGCCGATCAATCGGCTCATGCGCCCGGTTGAGCCAGACGGTAGACCGCCTCGACCACATCGTTGACGGTGCGCACTGATTTGAATTCATCGGCGGCGATCTTTTTACCGGTTTTGCGCTTGATGTGATCAATCAGGTCGACGGCGTCGATGCTGTCGATTTCCAGGTCCTGATACAGGTTGGCCTCCAGCGTGACGCGCGCAGGTTCGAGTTCGAACAGTTCCACCAGGGCATCGCGCAGGAGGTTGAAAATATCTTCACGGTTTTGCATGGTTCGGTCTCAGGCAGCCTGTTTGGCTGTGACGAAAGCCGCAAGGCTGGTCACGTTGGAAAAGTGATCGCGGGTGTCTTTGGCGTCGGCATCTATCTTGATGCCGTAGGTTTTTTGAATCGCCAGGCCCAGTTCCAGGGCGTCAACCGAATCCAGCCCAAGGCCTTCACCAAACAGGGTTTGATCGTCGCCAATGTCGCTGATGCTGATGTCTTCGAGGCCCAAGGCATCGATGATCAGCTGTTTGATGTCACGGTTTAGATCGCTCATCTGTGGCGAGCTCCTTAATGAAGTAGTCATGCACGAAGTCATTGAGCAGGCGCGATGCTTTGGGCGGCGGGCCAAGTGCTGAAAAGGTCTTTGGATTTATATCGGCCCCGACACGAAAACTGAAGTGCACGCGGCGTTCGGGAATGCGGTACCAGGGTTCGGCTTTGGTCAGCGTGGTGGGGCTGACGTTGATCACCACCGGCGTCAGGATCTTCGCACCGCGCAAGGCAATCGAGGCGGCCCCGCGATGAAAGGCAGGCGCAACGCCTGGCTGGGTGCGCGTGCCCTCCGGGAAGATAATTAGGGTCTGGCCCTGTTGCAGCGCGCCTGCGGCGTTGTCGAGCATGTCGATGCTGCCGTCATTGCTGATGTATTGCGTGGCGCGCACCGGGCTGCGCGTGAACGGGTTTTGCCACAGGCTTTGTTTGACCACGCAGTTGGCGTTACGCACCAGCCCGATCAAAAAAACCACATCAATAAGCGACGGATGGTTGGCAATGATCATTTGGCCGGGACGCCCGAGCCGTTCGGCGCCTTGCACGTCATAGGTCAGTACGCCCATGCGCGCCATAAAACGGATAAATAGCCAAAACAGCAGGCTGACGGTGTAGCGCGCACGTTCGCGGTGGCGCACAGCATCGCCTGGCAGGCAACTCAGCAGCGGGAAAATCACCAGCCGCAGACACAGGCACCCAAGCCCGAAGCTGACAAAGCTTATTGCGGTGGCAATCAGGCGCCAGTAATAGGCATCACTGCGAGTCTTCACGGTGTGCGTTGCCAGTGCCAGAGCCGGTTTTTCCAGGCGTGCCGGAACGATGTCTGCCCTGCGAGCAGGTGGCGTAACAACTCAATGGCGTGGGGCCACTGGGTTTTGGCTACAGACGGGGTGTTATCGGGGGTGAGCGTCACATGCCATTGCTTGCCTTGCGTCAGCAGCAGGCCGACGGCGTAGGCGAAAGGCACGTCGTCGATCCAGTGCTCATACGCCTGGGGAGGCTGCTCTTCGGTGATCACCAGTAACACGGCGGGTGCGCCTTCGTTGAGCAGCGCGCACGCTTCAATCAGGCCGTGTTCCAGGCCATCACCGGCAGCGGCGAGTGCGGTCATTTCACTGGTTTCGCCGCGCATGATCGACCACAGGCCAATGACCGCGTTGTGCACCGAGAGACTGAACTGGGTGGGCGACAAGGGTTGGTCGGCCGCGAGTTCACTGAGGATGTCGAAGGTGCGCGGTGTTTCGCCGTGGCGGGACACAAACACCAGCGGCAGAGCTTCATGCCCCTGCGCCAATGGCCAGCCGACACTGAACGCCATGCGCGCCAAGCGGCTGAGGCGGCGGCGTTGCATGGCCGGTAAAAACGATACGTCAGGGCTGGCATCGCTGGCAGCGACCGCGTGGGGTTGCTGGCTCCAGGCTTGCCAATCGGCCACGTTGTCGAGGCCCGGAGCCCAGGCTCGCCAAGCGGCAATATTGAAGTTGATCACTGGAGGTTCATCCCGCCCTGACGGGCTTCCCTGATGCAAATATAGGCAGCGGTCAATGCTGCACTGATAACAAAGTGGCGGCATTATCCCGGTGCAGTTGGTTCGTAGCAAACACCGCTTACATTTTAGGGGGTGGTTTTTCAGCTGATCGGCCGAAATAGCTATCTTTTTGCCAGAGCTGAACTATAGGCACCCTTATGACTTCGAGAAAGACGGTACGTTCTGGCGTATGCCGGGATAAATATTTTTAGGTTGTAGCTCTTTTCGCTGCGAGGTAGCGAATTTGTCCACAGGGCATCTACACTCGGGCACTTATTGATACACGGAGGTTTAGAAATGCGTCGCGTGGTGTTCAACCAAAAAGGCGGTGTGGGCAAGTCCAGCATCGCTTGTAACCTGGCGGCCGTCAGTGCCAGCGAGGGTTACCGAACGTTGTTGGTGGATCTGGATGCACAGGCCAACTCCACCCAATACCTCACCGGGTTGACGGGTGATGATATTCCGATGGGGATTGCCGAGTTCTTCAAGCACAGCCTGTCGGCCAGCGTGGGTTCAAAGAAGAATCGGGTCGATATTTACGAAACGCCTTTCGAAAACCTGCACATCATTACGGCCACCGCCGAACTGGCTGATTTGCAGCCCAAGCTCGAAGCCAAGCACAAGATCAACAAGCTGAAGAAGCTGCTGGATGAGCTGGCCGAGGACTACGACCGCATCTATGTCGACACGCCTCCCGCGTTGAATTTTTACGCAGTATCGGCGCTGATCGCCTGCGACCGTGTGCTCATCCCCTTCGATTGCGACAGTTTTTCGCGTCAGGCGCTGTACGGCCTGATGTCCGAAATCGAAGAGCTGAAAGAAGACCACAACGAAGACCTGTTGGTCGAAGGCATTGTGGTGAACCAGTTTCAGGCCCGGGCCAGCCTGCCGCAGCAAATGCTTGATGAGTTGATTGCCGAAGGCTTGCCGGTGTTGCCGGTGTACCTCAGCAGCTCAGTGAAAATGCGCGAATCGCACCAGGCCAGCCAGCCGTTGGTGTATTTCGACCCACGGCACAAGCTGACCCAGCAATTTGTAGAACTGCACGATTTCCTGGATCAAAACGCCTAAGCACGCACGCCGTGCTTTTGCAGCCAGTCCTTGAGTTGCTGCAACGGGAAGGCGCCGCTTTGACGGGCGACTTCCTGGCCGTTTTTGTAGAGGATCAGGCTCGGAATCGAGCGAATGCCCAGTTGCGTGGCCAGTGGCTGATTGGCTTCGCTGTCGAGCTTGGCCAGGCGGCACACCCCGACCAGTTGGCTGGCCGCTTGCTCAAACACCGGAGCAAACGCCTTGCACGGCCCACACCATTCAGCCCACACATCCACCAGCAGCGGCAGATCGCCTTTGATCTGGCTGGCGTAGTCGGCTTGCTTCAAGTCGAAGGGTTTGGCGATCAGCACCTCATTTTTACAGCGCCCGCATTTGGGGTGTTCGCCCACGCGTGCGGCGGGAATGCGGTTAAGGCCGTTGCAGTGAGGGCAGGGGATAAGCAGCGGGTCGGTCATGGGAGTCACTCCGGGTGTGGGGCTTGAGGTGTAAACCTCGTAGCAGCTGCCGAGCTCCGCGAGGCTGCGTCCGATTGCGAAGCGATCGTAAATCCGTTACACGCGGTGTGCCTGAAAGATCGCGAAGCCTGATATTGCGACGGCTTCGCCGCCGGACGCAGCCTCGCGGAGCTCGGCAGCTGCTACGGGCAGTGGGCGGCTTTGTGCAGTTCAGCAGATAATCCTTCAGCCCGCCACGGGTGTGAGCGGCCAGATCCACGGGATCACGAACATGGCCACGATCAGCATCAGCACATTGAGCGGGATGCCGATGCGCACAAAGTCGCTGAATTTGTAGCCGCCTGCGTTGTACACGAATGTATTGGTCTGATAGCCAATAGGGGTGGCAAAGCTGGCGCTGGCGGCGAACATGACCGCGACCACGAACGGCCGCGGGTCGACGCCCAGTTGTTGGGCCACGCCAATCCCTATCGGCGTCAGCAGCACGGCCACGGCATTGTTGGACAGCACTTCGGTGAGGATGCTGGTCAATAAATAGACAAACCCCAGCATCAATAACGGCCCGGCATTCGGGATGGCTGTCATGGTGTGGTTGACCACGAGCGTGATCAGCCCGACTTTGTCCATCGCGATACTAATGGCCAGCATGCCGAAAATCAGGCTGAGGATTTTCCAGTCCACGGCTTTGTAAGCGTCCTGAACATCCAGGCAGCGAGTGGCCACCACGACCACCGCGGCAATCAGTGCGAGGCCTTCGATGGGCATGACTTCAAGCGCCGCAAGCACCATGACGGCCAAGGTGGCGATCACTGCAATCGGTGCCTTGTCGCGGCGATAGGCGCGCTCCAGCACCGTATTAAGGCTGATCAAGTCGCCATTTTCCGCGAAGCGGCGAATTTGCGAGGGCGTGCCTTCTACCAGAATCACATCGCCAAACTGTAAATGCAGGTCGTCGAGGTTGCCTTGAATGTTCTCGTCCTGGCGATGCACGGCCAGCACCGCGATGCCATAACGCGCCGTCAGGTCGAGGTCGCGCATGGGCCGGTGGCTGTAGCGCGAGTTACGGCCCACGATGGCTTCGGCGAGAATCACGTCGTGATTGCTGATGGTCTCGAACGCGTCGCCCCGGTTGAACGTCAGCACGCCGCTTTCGCGCAGCTCGACCACGTCCTGTACTTGCCCGTGCAACACCAGTCGGTCGCCGCTGCGCAGTTGTGTGCGCGAGTCGGGGGTGGTGAGTTCTTGCTCATCGCGGAAAATCTTCAGCACTTGCAGGCCGCTGCCGCCGTTTAGATTGGCTTCGGCCAGGGTTTTGCCGATCACCGGCGAATCGTGCGGCACCAGCAACTCACTCATAAACGTACGCGCCAGATTCGGGCGCAGCTGTTTGGACAGACTGTCGCGATCAGGCAGCAGGCGATTGCTGAACAGCATCAGATACACAAAACCCACGGCGGCAAACATCAGCCCGGCCTGCGTGATCTCGAACATGCCGAACGGCGCGAGCCCGGCCTTTCGCGCCACGCCGTCCACCAGAATGTTGGTCGACGTGCCGATCATCGTCAGCATCCCGCCCAGCACCGTGGCGTAAGACAGCGGGATCAGCAATTTAGAGGGCGAACTGTGAGCCCGTTTGGCCAGCGCAATCGCCACCGGGGTCAAAATCGCCACGACCGGGGTATTGTTCAAAAAGGCCGAAATCACTAGCGCGGTAATCATCAACCCGCCGAGCACCCGCATCGGCTTATCGCCCACCAGATTACCCAGCCAATTGCCCAGTGCATCAATACAGCCCGTGCGCTCCAGCGCGGCGGACAATACAAACATGCAGGCAATCGTCGCGGGGGCCGAGTTACTGAGCACACTCAACACCTCGTGCGGCGTGAGGATCTGCGTCACCAGCAACGCTGCGACCGCAATCGCGGCCACCACATCGGCGCTCCACTTCTCGCGCACAAAAGACACCAACAACCACACCAACAAAGCGGCAACAAACAACAGGGGCAGCGAGTCCCAGGACATGGGTATTCCTTAGAGCGACGAATCTCGTATGAGGTATCGGGCAGGCCAGAGCCTGCGCGCGGGCGTCACCATAGTGAGCGAGGGCGGGTTCGTCTAAGACTCTTTGGGCAGGTTGTTATGCGATTTGGTTATGCGGGTGTCCATTGATGAGCGTGTGGACATTCCCGGCATGGGTGCGCAGGTTTTACGACTGCTACGGGGTTTACATACGTCACTGGCCTCGCGATCTTTTAATCGTTTAAAAGATCGCGAGGCAAGCTCGCTCTTACACGGGGGAACACCTCAAGACGAACAACTGATCTCCAAATGCTTGCCCCACTCTGGCGGCCGTTCGGCATAGCTTTCCATGCCCGGCTGCTCGGTGAACGGTTGGGTCAGCACTTGGTGCAATCGCCGAACTTCGCTGTAATCCCCGGCCTCTGCGGCATCAATCGCTTTTTGCGCCAGATAGTTGCGCAGGATGTACAGCGGGTTGACCGCGTGCATGCGCTCGCGGCGCTGGTTTTGATCGCTCGCGCCTTCGCGCGCCACTCGGGCAACGTATTGGCTCGCCCATTCGTCAAAGCCCTTGAGGTCGACAAATTCGTCGCGCAGGCTGGCGACCGCTTGTTCTGCCGGTTGGTCGCCCAAGCGGCGCAAGAACAAGGTGTAGTCGATGGCGCTGCCCTGCATGCGTTGCAGCAGGTCTTCGATCAGTTTTTGATCACCGTCTTCGGCTGTGGTCAGGCCCAGGCGGCGGCGCATTAGATCGAGGTAGTGCGCCTGGTACAGCGGCAAGAACAAGCCCAGTGTTTCGCGAAGGGCTTCGACGCTGATAAAGGGGGTCAGGGCCTGGGCCAATGCGCTGAGGTTCCACTGGCCGATGGGCACTTGGTTGCTGAAGGAGTAGCGGCCTTCGTGGTCGGAGTGGTTGCAGATGAAGTGGGCGTCGAAGTCGTCGAGAAAGGCGAACGGGCCAAAGTCGAAGGTGATGCCCAGGATCGACATGTTGTCGGTGTTCATCACGCCATGGCAAAAACCGTATGCCTGCCATTTGGCGATCAGTTCGGCGTTGCGCTCAACGATTTCGCGGAACATCGCCAGGTACGGCTCGGGCTGTTCCAGGCAGTGCGGGTAGTGCAGGGCCAGTACGTGTTCGCCCAGTTGCTTTTGCTGCTCCGGGCGTTTGGTGTAGTAGAAGTATTCAAAGTGCCCGAAGCGGATGTGGCTGTGTGCCAGGCGCAGCACCATGGCGCCACGTTCCTGTTTTTCGCGCCACACCGGGGTATCGGAGCCGATCACGCACAGGGCGCGGCTGCTGGGGATGCCCAGTGCATGCAAGGCTTCGCTGGCAAGGAATTCACGGATGGATGAGCGCAGCACGGCGCGGCCATCGCCCATGCGCGAGTAGGGCGTCATGCCGGCGCCTTTGAGGTGCAAGTCCCAATGTTCACCCGCTTCGTTGTAGACCTCGCCCAGCAACAAGCCGCGACCGTCCCCCAGTTGTGGGTTGTAGGAGCCGAACTGGTGGCCGGAATAGACCATGGCGCGGGGCTCGGCGTCGGCCCACAAGGTGTGACCGCCAAACAGTTTGGCAAACACCGGGTCGTGCGCGACGGTCGGGTCGAGGTCGAGCAGGGCCATTGCAGCATCGCTGGCGACCACCAGTCGTGGTGCGTCGAGAGGGTCGGGCAACACGTGGGTTGAGAACGCGTCACCCAGTCGGGCAAAACGATTGTCGAAGGTCAGTTCGTCGAGGGCTTTCAATGGCCGTCTCCAGCAAAGTGTGAGGGTAAACACCCCGTGTAGGAGCGAGCTTGCCTCGCGATCTTTTCAACGATCAACAGATCGCGAGGCAAGCTCGCTCCTACAGACGTTTAGGCGTCCTGCTAGTCGGGCTTGCCCGGCAGGGGCTTTTGTTCAGGCGCTGGCAGATCTATTGGCACCAGCTTGTATTCCTGGTTCGAGGTGTTCTTGAGGTACACCTCCATCTGCTGGAACGAGATGTTGATGTGGTGGTTCTTGAACTCGCGGTTGATAAAGCGGTTCACTTCGTCGACCACCGGGTTTCGGTCGCCCAGGTCGCGTACGTGCATGCGCAGTTCGTGGTCCAGGGTGCTGGCGCCGAAGTTGAGGAAGTACACATGCGGCTCGGGGTCTTTGAGGACGCGTGGGTTTTCTTGCGCGGCTTTGAGCAGCAAATGCTTGACCAGGTCCAGGTCGGAGCCGTAATCGACGCCCAGTTTGAGGGTCACACGGGTGATGGTGTCGGTCAGCGACCAGTTGATCAGTTGCCCGGTGATGAAGGTTTTGTTCGGGACAATGATGTCTTTGCGGTCGAAGTCAGTGATGGTGGTCGCCCGGATGCGGATCTTGCTCACGGTGCCCGACAGGTTGCCGATGGTGATGGTGTCGCCAATCCGTACCGGGCGCTCGAAGAGGATCATGATGCCAGAGATGAAGTTAGCGAAGATTTCCTGCATCCCGAAGCCCAGGCCCACCGACAGTGCGGCCACCAGCCACTGCAACTTGTCCCAGCTCACGCCCAGCGTCGACAGGGTGGAGACAAAGCCAACGCCGATAATCACGTAGGTCAGCAAGGTGGTGGTGGCGTAGGCGCTGCCCTGGCCCAAATCGAGCCGTGACAACACCAGCACCTCAAGCAGGCCGGGCAGGTTGCGCGCCAGGGCAATGCTGATGCCGATGATGACCAATGCGCCGAGCACGTCGCCAATGCTGATCGGCACCATGCTCATGTTGGCGCCGGTGCCGCTGGTGTATTCGTACAGGGTGATGTTGTCGAGGTAGGAGAATACCGAGATCAAGTCGGCCCATACCCAATACAGCACCCCGATAAAGGCCGCGAGCAAGGTCAGGCGAATCAGGCGCAGCGATTGCTGGTTGACCTGTTCGATGTCCAGTGTCGGCTCTTCAATGATGGTGTCGTTGCCTTCACCCGCTTCTTTGGCAGCCTGGCGTTTGGCCAGTGCGCGGGCATAGGCCAGACGTCGTGCTGCCACCGCGAGGCCGCGCACAAAGGCTGCTTCAACCACCAGCCACAGCATCAGCAGGTAAAGGGTGTTGATTAAGCGGTCGCTGAGTTTGAGCGCGGTGTAGTAGTAGCCAAAACCCACCGCCACGAACAGCGCCAGGGGCAGCAGGGCGAACGCGAAACCGAGCAGCTTGCGCACGCGGTAGGCTTTTTTCTCGGTTTGGTCGTTGAGCAGCAAGCGGCACAGCAGCCACGCCATGGCGGCATAACAGGTCAGCACCACGAGGATGCCCAGCACGTCGTCTGCCAGCGCCGCCGGTTGTTGCTCGGCGAAGGCGACCACGGCCACCAGTGCCAGCACCACGAAACCCAGTTTTCGAATCCAGTTCTGCAGGAATTCAACCAGCGGTTTTTCCCAGCGGAAATGCAGTTCGGCCACGCCGCCCGGCGCGAGAATCCGGTAGGCGGTGTAGAACACCAGCCAGGCTTCGGCCATTTGCACCAGCGCTGCCCCGGTATTGGCGTTCATGCCTCGGGCATCGGTTTGCAGAGCATACCCGCACAGGGCCAGCGCCAATGAGAGCGGCATGGCCAGCAAGATGTTGATCAGAATCGCCAGCGGCGTGTGCCATTGGCTGTCGCGCTTGAAGTGGCCAATGTCTTGATGGATTTTGTTCAGCTTGCCGTAAAGGTAACGGCGCTTCCACAGCAGGGCTACCACCACCATCACAAACGGCAAAAACAACAGCGGCCGCTGGATCAGGCCTTGTGCCAGCTCTGTGACACTGGAACCCCACGGCAGGGTGACGATTTGCTGCTTGAGGTGGTGCGGGGCGGTTTCCAGCCATTCGAAGTCCAGCGGTTTGTTGCTGGGGATCCAGAACATCTGCTCGTCCAGCGTCGCGCGCAGGCTCTGGGCGGTGCTGAGCAGTTGCTTTTGGTTCAGTTGCAGGGTGATCGATTCGTTGAGCAGTGAACTCAACTCGCGGTTCAAACGGTCCAGCAGGTCGCTGCGGGTGTTGACCAGTTCAAGCAGGGTCTTGCGCAGTTGCGGCGTGACTTGATCGGGCGGCTGGGTTGCCAGCAGGTTGTCGACGTAAGTGGTCGGGTTGCTGATCTGTTCGCGCTGTTGGTTGATCTCAAACTGATACAGGCGAATATCAGCGATGTCATCCGCCAGGTCCTTGTCCATCTTTTTCAGGCGCGGCAGCGCTTGCTTCTGCTGATAGAGAATTTTGGACAGCAGCAAACTGCCCCGCAGGA
Organism: Pseudomonas sp. CCC3.1; assembly: GCF_034347405.1. NCBI lineage: Bacteria > Pseudomonadati > Pseudomonadota > Gammaproteobacteria > Pseudomonadales > Pseudomonadaceae > Pseudomonas > Pseudomonas sp. CCC3.1. The sequence continues at coordinate 4,829,555 of NZ_CP133778.1, read as the reverse complement.
CGTTGATCTGCTCATCCAGCGCCTGATCGCTTTGGGTGACGTTGTCCAGTTGCTGCTTGGTTTCGAGGTTCTGCTGGGTGACTTCGTTGAGGCGGTCGGTGCTGCGCAACAGGTAGTCGGAGAGTTTGAGGTTAATCGCGCTTTCGGTCGACAGCAGGCTGCTGCTGCCCGTCTTTTGGGCCTCGATGGATTGTTCGGTCACGGTCTGCTGCGACTGGGCCAGACGCTTCTTGTTGATCAGGGTTTGCAGCTCTTGGATTTCCTGATCCTGGCGCGTGGTTTTTTCCAGCAGCAGATCGTGCTGGCTGCCGCTCAGGTCTTGCAGTTGGCTGTTACCGGCCAGTTCCTGACGACGCAGGGCAATCAGCGCGGTCAGCGCGGCGGCTTCGGCATTGAGTTGGTTGCGCTGCTCAGGGGTCAGTAATTTGCCATTGTCGCGACCCGCTTTAAGGGTGTTGTTGATCTGCTGGATACGCGTTTGGCTGTTGCTGATCTCGGCCTGCGCCCGCTCGGGTCGGGTCTGGGCGGCAATGCTCTGGCTGTTGGCGCTGGCCAAGGCCTTTTGCAGTTCACCTTGCTCGGTGGTGTGGTCGGCCAGCATTTGCTCCAGTTGCGACACTGAAAGGCTGGCGTAACGCTCTTCCACAGGCAGCGCTTTGGTGGCCTTGAGGCGTGCCAATTCGCGTTGGTTATCGGCCGTTTGACGTGGCGCGTTGTTGAGCTGCGCTTTAACTTCGCTCAGGCGCTGTTCGTAATCGGCTTTGTTGGCCAGCAGGGTTAAGGTCTGTACCAGCACGGCCTGCAAGGCTTTTTGATCGGCGTCGGGCAGCTTGCGGTCAGCAATTTTATCCAGGCTTAGCTGGACCGCCTCAGCGGTGGGCGGATCAGCCGCCTGTGCCAAGCCAACGCATAGGCTTAGGCTGAGCAGGACGGTTGCGAAGAACGTGCGCAGAGTTGGCATAGATTCCGGTCAAGCAAAGGGGTCAGAAAGGGTGAAGTTTAGAGGAACAACCCAGGGCCCGGGGCACTTCCTTCGGGGAATCTGACGCCCACTTTGCCTATCTTGTTCCCGTCCATCACGGCCACGGTCCAAATAGTGTTGTTCCATTCCACCTGGTCGCCGACCACTGGCGCGCCGCCGACTTTTTGCGCAATGAAGCTGCTGAGTGGAATGTTCGGATCAATGCCATCGAGCTTCAGGCCATACAGGGCCGATACCGCGCCCAGTTGGGCGTCGCCTTCGAGCACAAAGTCGCCGAAGAAGCGCAGGTCCAGCCCGCGGGTCGGTGGTTGGCTGAACAGTTTGCCGAGGGCCGGCAAGTTGTGTTCGTGACCAATCACGCACAGCAAATCGCCAATTTCCAGGGTTGTACTGCCCGACGGATGGAGCAGTTTTTGGTCGCGGAACAAGGCGGCGATGCGCGTACCTTCGGGCATTTTCAGTTCACGCAAGGCCGCACCGATGCACCAGTTTTGTGCGTCCAGGCGATAAACGAATAACTCCCACTCACTGGTGACGTGCACTTCCAGGGCTGCACGCGAGATGGGCGCGAGGTCTGGCGGTACGGTGACCTTGAGCAGCTTGGCGACCCACGGCAGGCTGGTGCCTTGCACCAAAAGGGACACCAGCACGATAAAGAAGGCGAGGTTGAAGTACAGCTGTGCGTTCGGCAAGCCGGCCATCAGCGGGAACACCGCCAAAATAATGGGGACCGCGCCGCGCAGGCCAACCCACGCAATAAACGCTTTTTCGCGCCCGTGGAATGCTTTGAAGGGCAGCAGGCCAATCATCACTGACAGCGGGCGGGCGAACAAAATCATCCACAGGGCCAAGGCCAGCGCAGGCACCGCGATGGGCAGCAAGTCGTGTGGGGTGACCAGCAAACCCAGCACCAGGAACATGCCGATCTGTGCCAGCCAGGCCATGCCGTCGAGCATGTGCAAAATGCCGTGACGGCTGCGGATCGGGCTGTTGCCGATCACCAGGCCGCACAGGTAAACGGCCAGGAAGCCGCTGCCGTGCAAGGCGTTGGTCAGGGCGAAAACCACCAGACCACCGGCGATCACCAAAATCGGATACAGCCCGTTTGCCAGATTGATCCGGTTAACCATTTGCAGCATCAGCCAGCCACCGGCCAGGCCTACCACGGCACCGATCCCGAACTCGCGCAGCAGATCGAGGATCAAGCTCGCATGCAGGCCGGTTTCACCGCTGGCGAGCATGTCGATCAACGTCACGGTGAGAAACACCGCCATCGGGTCGTTGCTGCCGGATTCGATTTCGAGGCTGGCCGATACCCGCTCGTTCAAGCCTTTGCCGCCCAGCAGCGAGAACACCGCCGCGGCATCGGTTGAGCCAACAATGGCGCCGATCAACAGGCCCTGAATCAGATTGAGGTTAAACAGCCAGGCGGCCATCAGGCCGGTCAGCCCGGTGGTGATCATCACCCCGACGGTGGCCAGCGACAGCGCGGGCCATAGCGCCACCCGGAAACTGGAGACCCGGGTACGCAGGCCGCCGTCAAGCAAGATCACCGCCAGGGCGAGGTTGCCGACCAGGTAGGCCGTAGGGTAGTTATCGAAAATAATGCCGCCACCATCCACGCCCGCCGCCATGCCGACGGCAAGGATGATCACCAGAATCGGGATGCCCAAACGAGAAGACAGGGAGCTGACCAGAATACTTGCGCCTACCAGCAACGCGCCGATTAAGAACAGGCTGTTGATGGTCGTCGCATTCAAAGGCCGTACTCCAGAAAAGCTTAAAAGACAGGGCGCAACCATGCAGGCTGCGTGCCAGCGATTCTAACCTGCGATATTGGCGAACTGTCAAAAAGCTTTTGCCCGTATTTGCAGCCTTTTACCTCGTCAGCGACGACGTGATCAGTCTATACATTGGCTTTTTCTTACGTGATTGCAGGAATAGGCCTGCATTTTTTTGATGGGCAAATTGCGTCTACTCGCGGCTCTGTTTATCCATGGACGAGTCATGAAGCCGAGCACTGCGACTGACCTCAGCCCCAACGCCCTCTACACCGTAGCAGTCCCCAAATTTCTGCTGCTGTACCTGATGACGGGCGGTGTGTACTTGTTTTACTGGTCGTACCGTAATTGGGCGGCGTATAAAAAAAACACCGGCGCCGCGATTACGCCACTTGTGCGCGGATTGTTCTGGCCCTTTTTCATACTGGACCTGTTTGACAAAGTACACATCGGTCTGGCCATGCAGGGGCGATCGTATAAGCACTCTCTCGAGATCCGGGCCTTATTGATCATGTTGCTGGTGATGTTCATTGTGCTGCTGTTTACGTTCTTTGACCGACCTTCGGACGCGCATTTTGTGTATGTAGCGGATGCGGTCTTGATCGTCTGCGGCGGATTTTTGTTTGTCGGGGCCCAGCGCGCAATCAATGTGCTGGCAGGGGATGCGCGGGGCTTGAGCAATTCGCTCATGGCATGGAGCAACTATGCCTGGATGTGCCTCGGTTGTGCGGGGTGGCTTGCGCTAATGCGGTATTTCCCGTTTGCCTGAGTGCGTGCGCGCCGAAATGCAGACCCAAAAAAACCGGACACCCCTGCAAGGGTGCCCGGTCTTTTAGGTTTCAGCTAAAGCATCAGCCGATGGTCATCAAGCTCGCGTTACCGCCCGCCGCAGCGGTGTTGACGCTCAGTGCGCGCTCAATTACCAGACGTTCCAGGGCAATGTTGGTTTCGCCTTGAGACAGACCTTGTACACCGACAATAGCGCTCGCGCGTTTGGCCACTTGCTGGCACACGCCACGCAGTTGGTCGCTGTCGCCGTGGTGCAGAACGGCGTCGAAGACCACCTCGTCTTTGGTCCAGTCCGCCACCAACTTGATGCGCGCTTGCACCTCTTTTGGCAGGCGGGCAATCAGGGCTTTGGCCAGTTCGCTGTCCGGCAGTACCGCCGAGCTGCCCACGGCCAGTACGGCAGCCAGTTGGGTCAGCAGGTCGCTTTCAGTGTCAGCCAGGCACAGCACGTGTTCGCGCGGCAGGATGGCGTAGCTGTTGCGCTCGCCCGTCGGGCCGTTCAGCAGGCGGGTAATGCCGCTTTGCGAATGGGCGGCGAATTCGTTGCACAGCTCGGCCAATGCTGCTTGCTCGTTGCTTTGCGCCCAGGCTTGCAAGGCCTTGAGCGGTGCGCTCAGGGCTTCGCGGGCTTGGGTGTCTGGCACGCTGATGGCGTCGACTTTAGCGAACGATTGCTCGATGGCATCGCTTGGGCGGGTCGACAGCAGGCGGAACAGATACAACGGGCCGCCGGCTTTCGGGCCAGTGCCTGACAGGCCTTCACCGCCGAACGGCTGCACGCCGACCACGGCACCGACGATGTTGCGGTTGACGTAAACGTTACCGGCATTGACGTTGTTGACCACTTTGGCAATGGTCTCGTCGATGCGGGTGTGAACGCCCAGTGTCAGGCCGTAACCCGAGGCATTGATCTGAGCGATCAACGAGTCGATGTCTTTGCGCTTGTAGCGCACCACGTGCAGCACCGGACCGAAGATTTCACGTTCCAGCTCGCTGAAGCTTTCGAGTTCAATCAGGGTCGGCATCACGAAGGTGCCGCGCTTGCATTCGTCAATGTCGGCAATCGCCATTTGATAAACGCTGCGGCCTTTGTCGCGCATGCCCTGGATGTGCTGCTCGATCCCGGTCTTGGCTTCGGCATCGATCACCGGGCCAATGTCTACGCTCAGACGCTCAGGGTTGCCCATGCGCGATTCGGCCATGGCACCTTTGAGCATTTCGATTACGCGGTCTGCCGAATCTTCCTGCAGGCACAGTACGCGCAGGGCCGAGCAACGCTGACCGGCACTGTCGAAGGCCGAAGACACCACGTCGATGACCACTTGCTCGGTCAGGGCCGAGGAATCGACGATCATCGCGTTCTGGCCGCCGGTTTCGGCGATCAGCGGGATTGGACGGCCTTGGGCGTCCAGGCGTCCGGCGATGTTGCGTTGCAGCAGGCGAGCGACTTCGGTGGAGCCGGTGAACATCACGCCTTTGACCCGATCGTCGCCGACCAGACGTGCACCCACGGTTTCGCCACGGCCCGGCAGCAATTGCAGCACGCCTTCCGGGATGCCAGCTTCCAGCAGGATGCGCACGGCTTGTGCGGCGACCAGCGGGGTTTGCTCGGCCGGTTTGGCCAGTACCGGGTTACCGGCAGCCAGCGCGGCCGCAACTTGACCGCTGAAAATCGCCAGCGGAAAGTTCCACGGGCTGATGCAGACCACCGGGCCCAGTGGGCGGTGGGCATCGTTGGTCAGGTCGTTGCGTGCCTGCACTGCGTAGTAACGCAGGAAGTCCACGGCCTCGCGCACTTCGGCGATGGCGTTGGCGAAGGTCTTGCCGGCTTCACGTGCCAACAGGCCCATCAGCGGCTGGATCTCGGCTTCCATCAGGTCGGCCGCGCGTTCCAGAATGGCGGCGCGCTCGGCGGGCGGGGTGGCCTGCCAGATCGGTGCGACGTTCAGCGCGCACTGAATGGCGTTGTCGGCATCGTCAACGGTGGCTTCTTGCACATAACCCACCACGTCGCGCAGGTCGGCCGGGTTGAGCACAGCTGCCGGGACTTGGGTGCTGGACGCGCAACCGAGCATCGGCGCAGCTTTCCAGTCGTTGTGAGCAGAGGCCAGCAGGGCGCAGGACAGCGACGCCAGACGGTGTTCGTTGGCCATGTCGATGCCGCTGGAGTTGGCGCGTTCGCTGCCATACAGATCGCGTGGCAATGGGATGCGCGGGTGCGGCAAGCCGAAGCCGCCTTCTGCCGTCGCCATTTGCTCGATCTGGCTCACAGGGTCGGCCACCAACTGGTGGATCGAGATCGTGTGGTCAGCGATGCGGTTGACAAACGAGGTGTTCGCGCCGTTTTCCAGCAGGCGACGTACCAGATAAGCCAGCAGTGTTTCGTGGGTGCCGACTGGTGCGTACACGCGGCAAGGACGGTTCAGTTTGCCCTCGGAGATTTTGCCCACAACTTGCTCGTACAGTGGTTCGCCCATGCCGTGCAGGCACTGGAACTCGTACTGGCCAGGGTAGTAGTTCTGACCGGCAAGGTGGTAGATGGCCGACAAGGTGTGGGCGTTGTGCGTGGCGAACTGCGGGTAGATCGCTTCCGGCACGGCCAGCAGCTTTTTCGCGCAAGCAATGTAGGAAACGTCGGTGTACACCTTGCGGGTGTAGACCGGATAGCCTTCCAGGCCTTCAACATGGGCGCGTTTGATTTCGCTGTCCCAGTACGCGCCTTTCACCAGGCGGATCATCAGGCGGTGACGGCTGCGACGGGCCAGATCGATCACGTAGTCGATCACATACGGGCAACGCTTCTGGTACGCCTGAATCACGAAACCGATGCCGTTCCAGCCGCTCAGTTGCGGCTCGAAGCACAGGCGCTCCAACAGGTCGAGCGACAGCTCAAGGCGGTCGGCTTCTTCGGCGTCGATGTTGAGGCCGATGTCATATTTCTTGGCCAGCAAGGTCAGCGACAGCAGGCGCGGGTACAACTCGTCCATCACGCGTTCGTACTGGGCGCGGCTGTAACGCGGGTGCAGGGCCGACAGCTTGATCGAAATGCCTGGACCTTCATAAATCCCGCGGCCGTTGGAGGCTTTGCCGATCGAGTGGATGGCTTGCTCGTACGAGGCGAGGTACTTCTGCGCGTCATGTTCGGTCAGTGCGGCTTCACCGAGCATGTCGTAGGAATAGCGGAAGCCCTTGGCTTCAAAGCGCGTGGCGTTGGCCAAGGCTTCGGCAATGGTTTCGCCCGTTACAAATTGCTCGCCCATCAGGCGCATGGCCATGTCGACGCCCTTGCGGATCATCGGCTCGCCGCTTTTGCCGATGATGCGGCTCAGGGAGGAGGTCAGGCCTGCTTCGTTATGCGTGGACACCAGCTTGCCGGTCAGCAACAGGCCCCAGGTTGCCGCGTTTACGAACAGCGACGGGCTGTTGCCCAAGTGCGGGTGCCAATTGCCAGTGCTGATCTTGTCGCGGATCAGCGCGTCGCGGGTGCCTTTGTCCGGGATACGCAGCAGCGCTTCGGCCAGGCACATCAGCGCCACGCCTTCCTGAGACGACAGGGAGAATTCTTGCAGCAGGCCTTGCACGATGCCTGCGCGGCCACCGGCGCTCTTCTGATTGCGCAGTTTTTCTGCAATCGAGGCAGCCAGAGTTTGAGTGGCTTCGGCCATCGGGGCAGGCAGACGCGCTTGCTCCAGCAGCATCGGCACGACTTCAGGTTCCGGGCGACGGTAAGCCGACGTGATCGCGGCGCGCAGTACCGACTGCGGCAGGATGCTTTCTGCAAACTCCAGGAAGCACTGATGAGCGTGATCGGTGTTTGCATCGTCGGCGTCATCGCTGGTGCTACCAGGGATACCGCTCAACTCGGTCAGGGTTGCACCACCCTCGAGCTTTTCCAGGTAATTGAAGATTGCCTGCTTGATCAGCCAGTGTGGCGTGCGATCAATCGAGGTCGCGGCGGCCTTGAGGCGCTCGCGGGTTGGGTCATCAAGTTTGACCCCAAGGGTGGTGGTAGCCATATTTTTATCCTCATGGGTGCCACATGTGCGCGGCAGCAGCTGGCGGCAAGATTAGCTCCGCGCAATCATAGGTGCAACCTAGTGCAACCCGTTTTTTTGCGAATTGATCGACGCTTCGTCAGGATTTATCCCACAGCCTTGAATGGGTGCGCTGGCTTGGTGCTTTTTCGTAGGTCTTGCGTTGTTTTTGCTCCGAAAAGGAGCAAAAAACAGTGATTAAGACGAAAAGACGACAAGGTGCAACTGGTGTGACAGAAATTGGTTGCACCTTATTTGCTTTGTTGCATAGCATTCGCCGCTAAGGTGCAACCGCCTAAACAATGGGTTGATCGGCTGGTGTATTTCCTGGGGAAACATCAGTCATAAATGCGCGGGCAGGTTAATCGTCTCAGACAGGACGTTTGTGAGCGTACGGCCAGACCGCCGCTAAACATAAAAACAATGCCAGGGCTTAATGCAATGAGTGTAAGTAACCCAACGCTGATCACGTTCGTGATCTATATCGCGGCAATGGTGCTGATTGGTCTTATGGCCTATCGCTCCACCAACAACCTTTCTGACTACATTCTCGGTGGTCGCAGCCTGGGCAGCGTGGTAACCGCTTTGTCCGCTGGTGCATCCGACATGAGTGGCTGGTTGTTGATGGGTTTGCCGGGTGCAATCTACATGTCCGGTTTGTCGGAAAGCTGGATTGCCATCGGTCTGGTGACCGGTGCCTACCTGAACTGGCTGTTTGTGGCGGGGCGCCTGCGGGTGCAGACCGAGCACAACGGCGATGCGCTGACTCTGCCGGATTACTTCTCCAGCCGTTTTGAAGACAAAAGTGGGCTGCTGCGGATTATCTCGGCGGTCGTGATTCTGGTGTTCTTCACCATCTACTGTGCCTCTGGCATCGTGGCCGGTGCCCGTCTGTTTGAAAGCACCTTCGGCATGTCGTACGAAACAGCCTTGTGGGCAGGCGCAGCGGCGACCATCGCTTACACCTTTATCGGCGGTTTCCTGGCAGTGAGCTGGACGGACACCGTTCAAGCCACCTTGATGATTTTCGCGCTGATCCTTACGCCGATCATCGTGCTGCTGGCCACTGGTGGCATCGACACCACCTTCCTGGCCATCGAAGCCCAGGACCCAAGCAACTTCGACATGCTCAAAGGCACCTCCTTCATCGGCATCATCTCGCTGATGGGCTGGGGCTTGGGTTACTTTGGTCAGCCGCACATTCTGGCGCGCTTCATGGCTGCCGATTCGGTGAAGTCGATCGCCAAGGCGCGTCGCATCTCCATGACCTGGATGATCCTGTGCCTGGCCGGTACGGTCGCTGTGGGCTTCTTCGGTATCGCTTACTTCTCGGCACACCCGGAAGTGGCCGGTCCTGTGACTGAAAACCCTGAGCGTGTGTTCATCGAGCTGGCCAAGCTGCTGTTTAACCCATGGCTTGCCGGTGTATTGCTGTCGGCCATTCTGGCGGCCGTGATGAGCACCTTGAGCTGCCAGTTGCTGGTGTGCTCCAGCGCCCTGACCGAAGACTTCTACAAGTCTTTCCTGCGCAAAAATGCATCCCAGCTCGAACTGGTATGGGTCGGTCGCGCCATGGTGCTGGTGGTTGCACTGATCGCTATCGCTCTGGCGGCCAACCCTGAGAACCGCGTGCTGGGCTTGGTGAGCTACGCCTGGGCAGGTTTCGGCGCTGCGTTCGGCCCTGTGGTACTGATCTCGGTCATGTGGAAAGGCATGACTCGCAATGGTGCATTGGCCGGTATTCTGATCGGCGCTATTACTGTGATCGTCTGGAAGCACTTCAACCTGCTGGGGCTGTACGAAATCATTCCGGGCTTCATCTTCGCCAGCATCGCCATTCTGGTGGTCAGCGCCATGGGCCAAGGCCCAAGCAAGAAGATGATCGAGCGTTTCGACGCTGCCGAGAAAGACTTCAAACTGAACCGCTGAGTGCGTTGAGCCACGGCTCAATCAAGGCGTGAAAAAAACGGCCCGTCTCCTTTGGAGGCGGGCCGTTTTTATTGGGGGCAGGTTGAAAAGAACGTCATGAGTCAGATGGGTTACCCGTTTAAACCTGATATTTCTCGTTTGTGCTGCGGGTTCTTCTGAAGCGTAAATGACAGGCCGAATACGTATTAGCCTTGGTTGAGCGCTCGCTTTCGAGCGCATTAACTAAGGACAGTTAAAATGCGAAAAAAGATACTCCTCGGGAATGTTTCCCCTCATGACCTGCCGTTCTCGCTGCGAAGCGATTATGTGTGGACCATTTGTGTGTACGCCCTCGCAGCGGGAGGCACCGAGCGGTTGTTGCTTGAAACGCATGGTTATTACGCCATTCCGGCGCCTTGGACCTTTGCCTTTCATTTGGATGACGACGAATCGCACAGCCCGGCTGAAGGTTACAAAATTCGTGTGGAGGTGCTGGATAAGCAAGTGCTGATTGCAGACGCCAGCGAGCAATTCTCGATTGACTGGTTGGCGGCTTCAAGGGATAGCGTTCATAACCTGGTGCTGGAGCCGCGGGCGATCTGATCGCGGGCGCCGTCCGGCGTGGATATTGGCTTTACCCCTGACGTTAGTCGCTGCACAGGGTAAACTTCGCCCCCTGCGCAGGAGCAACCATGAACTATCGTCACGCCTTCCACGCCGGCAACCACGCCGACGTTCTCAAACATATCGTCTTGACCCGCCTCATCGCTTTGATGTCGCGTAAAGAGCAGCCTTTTGCTTACCTCGATACCCATGCCGGGATTGGTTTGTACGACCTTCAAGGCGATCAGGCCAACCGCACGGGCGAGTACCTGGAAGGCATCGCGCGGTTGTGGGGGCAAAAAGACCTGCCTGCGGTGACAGCGGACTACATGCAAGTGCTGCACAAGATGAACCCGGATGGCGAGTTGCGCTACTACCCGGGCTCGCCTGAGCTGGCGCGGCGTCTGACCCGTTCGCAAGACCGCGTGTTGTTGAACGAAAAACACCCCGAAGACGGCGTGATGCTCAAAGACAACATGAAAGGTGATCGCCGGGTGGCGGTGCATTTGGGGGAAGGCTGGCACGTACCGCGGGCGTTGCTGCCGGTGGCTGAAAAGCGTGGCTTGATGCTCATCGATCCGCCATTTGAAAAGCTCGACGAGATGAAGCGCTGCGCCGAATCGTTGAAAGACGCCATCAGCCGCATGCGTCAGACCGTTGTTGCGATCTGGTACCCGATCAAGGACAAGCGTCAACTGCGTCGCTTCTACCAAGACCTGGCAGGTTCAGGTGCGCCGAAATTGCTGCAAGTTGAATTGTTCGTGCACCCGCTGGACACCCCAAACAGTCTGAACGGCTCGGGCCTTGCCATTGCCAATCCGCCATGGGGTCTGGAAGAAGAACTGCGCGAACTGCTGCCATGGCTGGCCAAGAAACTGGGCCAGACCCAGGGTGGCTGGCAGATGGAATGGTTGATCGCTGAGTAAAGATCACCTCACCCTGTAGGAGCGAGCTTGCCTCGCGATCTTTTAAAGATCAAAAGATCGCGAGACAAGGGGTGTGTCGTCAGATTGGGCACGTAACGCCTGTGCCACCGATGCCGCAGTAGCCCTGCGGGTTTTTCGCCAGGTACTGCTGGTGGTACGCCTCGGCGAAGTACACCGTCGGTGCCTCTTCAATTTCGGTGGTGATGGTGCCCAAACCAGCCTTGTTCAGTTCGGCCTGATACGCCTCTTTGCTGGCCTCGGCCGCCGCCAGTTGCTCTGGCGTGGTGCAGTAGATCACCGAGCGGTACTGGGTGCCGATGTCGTTGCCTTGGCGCATGCCCTGGGTCGGGTTGTGCAGTTCCCAGAACATCTTCAGCAGGTCTTCGTATTTGACTTTGGCCTGGTCGTAAACCACCAGCACCACTTCGGTGTGCCCCGTCAGGCCCGAGCAGACTTCTTCATAGGTCGGGTTGGGGGTAAAACCACCGGCATAACCCACGACCGTACTGACCACGCCGTCGACTTGCCAGAACTTGCGTTCTGCGCCCCAGAAGCAACCCAGGCCAAAAATCGCAAAGCCGACATCGTCCAGAAACGGGCCCAGCAGAGGGTTGCCGGTGACGAAGTGGGTTTCGGGCAGTTGCATCGGTGTTTCACGGCCCGGCAGGGCTTGTTCTTGAGTGGGTAGCACGTTTTTATTCACCAGGATTTCCGAGCGCAAGACCATGTTTCAAGTCCTCTCAGTCAGATTGTAGGAAGTTAGGCCATTAGTGTGCCCGAGTGTTACAGCGCTGTCAGGTCAGCGGTCCGCGCGGATAACGTTTGAGCTTTCGCTCCAATTCGGCGCCAGGGATCGGCCGGTCGAACAGGTAGCCCTGGCCAACGTCGCAGCGGTGGCGGCGCAGGAAGGCCAGCTGGGCTGCGGTTTCGATACCTTCTGCAACCACTTTGAGCTTGAGGTTGTGGGCCATCGCGATCACCGCGGAGGTGATTTCCATGTCGTTCTGGTTATCGGGAATGTCTTTGATAAAGCTGCGGTCGATTTTGATGATGTCGATCGGGAATTTTTTCAAGTAACTGAGTGAGGAATAACCCGTACCAAAATCATCCATGGCCAAGGTCAGGCCCAGTTCTTTGAGCTGATCGAGTTGCAGGCGGGTGTCGTCGGTGGCTTCCAGTAACAGGCCTTCGGTCAGCTCAAGTTCCAGCAAAGCGGCGGGTAGTTTTTCTTCCTTGAGGATGCTGGCAATCGAGGCCACTAGGTCCGGGTCGGAAAACTGTTTGGGCGACAGGTTGATCGCCACCTGTAAGTTGCCAAAACCTGCCGCACTCAGTTGTTTGCTCATGCGGCAGGCCTGGCGCGCGACCCATTTGCCAATGGGAATGATCAGCCCGGTTTCTTCAGCCACGCTGATGAACTGGTCGGGGCGGATCATGCCCTTTTCGGGATGGTTCCAGCGCAGCAAGGCTTCCATCCCCAGCAGTCGGCCGGTGCGCAAACAGAGTTTGGGTTGGTAAAACACATCCAGTTCGTTTTGCGTCAGGGCGCGGCGCAGGTTGTTTTCGACGAACAGCTTGTAGCTGGCCTCGGCGTTCAACGTCTCGGTGAACACTTGCACCTGGTGTTTGCCGTTGGCTTTGGCCTTGTGCAGTGCCAGACCGGCGTTGCGCATCAGGGTTTGTGGGTCGAGCCCGTGCAAGGGTGCACAGGCAACGCCGACAGAGCCGGTGACGCTGATCAGCTGGTTATCGACGAACATTGGTTTGTCGAGGGTCATGAGCAATTGGCTGGCGGTCTGCTGGCCGATTTCAAGGTTGGTGTTATCGAGCAGCACGGCGAATTCGTTACTGGCAAACCGCGCCAGATTGTCGTCAGGGCTGAGGCTGTTGCGCAGGCGCCGGGCCAGGCTGATCAGCAGCTTGTCACCGGTCTGGTGGCCGAGGCTGTCATTGATCCGCTTGAAGTTGTCGATGTCCACCAGCAGCAGGCAAACCTGAGTGGTGCTGTCGCGGGCGAAGCGCTCATCGAGGTTGCGAATAAAGGCCGGACGATTGCCCAGATTGGTCAGGTTATCGGTGTACGCCAGGCGCTCGATTCGCTGCTGAGCCAGCTTGGATTCGGTGATGTCTTCGTAAATGCCGATGTAGTGGGTCAGTTCGCGGTTGTCGCCATAGACCTTGGAGATCGACATCTGGCCCCAGTACGGCTCCAGATTCTTGCGTCGGCTCTTGAATTCGCCCTGCCAGCTGTTGCCATTGCTCAGGCTTGAGTGGGCATCGAACAGCAGGTCGCTGAGGTTCTCCAGGGCGGGCAGTTCGGACAGTTTGTGGCCCTGGACTTCTTCGGAGCTGTACTGGGTGATGGCGGTAAAGCTGGGGTTTACGTATTCGACCACGCCGTCGCAGTTGACCAGCAGGAAGGCGTTGGCGCTTTGCTCGACCGCCCGCTGAAACAGGTGCAGGGCGTTGGTGGCAGTGCGCCGGTTGTGGTTGTTGATCACTTGGGCGAACTGGTCGGCCAGCTCCCCGGCAAAAGCAATTTCGTCGGCCTTCCACACCCGGGTCTTGCCGGTCTGTTCGAGGCACAACACGCCGATCACTTGGCCATCAATGCGGATACTCGCATCGAGCATGGCATTGGTTGGGTGGTGATACAGGCTGGCCGCCAGCTCGCGGGTACGCGGGTCGCGATTGGCGTTCTGCGCATCGATAGAACGACTGGTGTGCAAGGCTTCGAGGTAGTCCGGAAAAGCACTGACGTCGATGACTTCTTGCGTCACGTAAGCCTGGCTTTCGCGCTGATAAGCGGAAATAGGCACCAACCGATGGTCCTCGAGGTTCCACAGGCTGGCGGCGTCGATTTGATAAATATCGCAAGCGCTACGGGTGATCAGCTCGGCGGCTTCTTGCAGCGAGTTGTGCTGGCTGTACTTGTGGCGCGCCAGGCGCAGGATCAGGTCCTGCTGGGCGCGCACGCGTTCCAGGTGTTGCAGTTGTTCTTGCTGGGCGCGCTGGTTCAACTCCAGGGCGATGTGCAGTCGGCTGTTTTGGGTTTCGAGTTCGGCGACAGGTGCCAGCGGGGGGCTACTGACCGGGCCTTCGAGCACCAAGAGGTAGCCGCGCAACAGGTGACGGCTGTGTTGCTTGTAGGATTCACCTACTTCCATCAGGTTCAGCGGCCCATGAGTGGTGTGCAAGGTGTAATGCACCACATAGTGGGGGCTGGTTCGCAGTTGTAGCTCTATCGCATCGTGCAAGCGATAGCGGGCCTTGGGTTCCATCAGGCTGGCGTAAGGTGAGCCGACCAGCGCGCACAACTCTGCCGCAGGCAAGCCAAAATGGCGCTCGCAACCAGGATCGAGGTAGAGCAAGGCCCAGCTGGCTTCATTAAGCCGTTCGAAACGCAGCATCCCGAGCCGCGAGGGCACGGGTAACTGCGTCACGACCTCGGCTGCCATTCTCGGGGCAGCATCGGATTGGCTTTTCATTGAGACACTCGCTTAACACATGCTGATGGCGTAAGGGCCCAAGCCCTGTTCCTGCGGTCTGCGGCAAGGTTGCATCATGCTTACAGCGCTGACAAGTGAACTTGACAGCGATAACGCTATAGAAGGTTATCGACAGGCCAGCGAGTTGCGACAGGCTGGCGTTCGAGGGTTTCAGTTTTATGACGGTTATTTAAGCTCAATTTTTGCCGATTGGAGGAGTTTACCTTTCGGGCTGTAAAACTCGACCTTCAGTTGCTGCCCATTCAGGGTCACGCAGGCGAAGTTGTCCTCGCTGACCATGCCGCTAGTCATTGTGGGTGAATAATGGCCTTTGTTATTACTGGCCAGAGGCGCATCCAGTATTAAATTACTGCGTTGGGCATAAGGCAGCAGCTTGGTGTTGCACAGAGGGGACGACACGATGCCGTGTATCACAAAGTTTGGGTCTGTGCTGTGGGTCAGCTTGCAGGTGAGGGAGCCGTGGATGTCGCCGCTGACAAAGATCACGTTTTTGATGGCATTGGAGCGAATGGTTTCCAGGATGCGGTGGCGTTGCGCGGCAAATGCCTTCCAGCCGTCATCACCATGGCTTCTTCGATCGGGCATGAACATGACGCTGCTGACGATGAACTTCACTTTTGCGGTGCTGTTGATCAGCCATTTGTAGAGAGCATTTTCTTGCGCTACGCCGATCATCCTGGTGTCAGTACCCGTTAAAACACGTTCGGTACGGCAATCCATCACAAACCAGTCTGTATCGCCGTCGGCGAAGGTGTACCAGTAGTTTTTCGGGCGGCGGTTGATGCGTCCATTGGCAAGCAGATCGTGGGCGGGGCCATGGCTGCACTGGAAGATTTCGTAGGCATGTATGGCATTTCGGTAGAGCGTTTCGTCGCCGTTGCTGCGATTTGCAGGCCAGTTATCTTCGATCTCATGATCGTCGAGGATCATATAAGTCGGGGTGCTGGACATGAGTTGGCTGATATGGGGCTGCGAGAATGCGGCTCGGTATTTGCGCGATATATCCGCGTAACTGCGGTCCGGGGCCACGATATTCAAGTCATCGACGTACACCTGATCACCCACCATCAGTACGGCATCCAGCGGGCCGGTACCCTTCAGGTCGTAGATGGTATTGAAGATCTTGTCACCCAGATCTGGCCGGGAGGGGACGTTCAGCGTGAGCCTGAGGTAGCGGCATGAACCTACGATGTATCGATGCTCCCGATCACGTTTGGGAGAGGCGGATCTGAACTGGTAGATCGTCGAGGGCCACCTCAGCGCAATCTGTTTAACGGTTTCTGTGGTGTGGTCGTGGGAGGTGGTGGTGAACCAGCCAGCCTGGTATTCGTATTGGGTGTTTGCGCTCAGGCCATTCAGCACAAGCGTGTCGGCCATGTCGTACGTCTCGCTGAGCCTTGAATACACCCCGGCAGACCATTGCTGTGTGCCCGCCTTGCGGTGGCGAATACCGGCGAAAACGATATCTCTATTATCAGGACCCCCTCTCACGAAAATGCGGGTGTGATCGGGGGTGGTGTAGCCGACAATCGGACCAACGGTTAGTTTTTCCACATCGAATTCCTTTCTGATGTTTGGCGATCAATGTCGCGGTGGTTATTCCCTTTTGTTAACCGTAGTGGTGCTTGATTGAATAATCGCTTCTCGTATTCAGCGGGCTTTGTAGTGTTTGGTTGTTGCGATGTGAGTGACTTTTCTGGTCGCCCAAGCAAGATGTCGTAGTCGCTGACGAAGCATGAGGCTGCGATGCGGGCCGCAGGACCGCCGTTCAGGGTCGCTTCGCCACCCATCGCAGCCTCATGCTTCGTCAGCGACTACGGGAATGCGCAAGGTGTCAGGCAAAAAAAAGCCCCGCTTATTGGGCGGGGTTGAGGTACGAGCGTGGCGCTCGGAAAACAGTGCGCTATCCCGGCCTTCGGTGAGGAAGGCCGGGACGTGGCTTACAGCAGGATGGTGCGAATGTCGCCCAGCAGCTGGCTCAGACGCTGGGTGAAGCGTGCAGCAGCGGCGCCGTTGATCACACGGTGATCATAGGACAGCGACAAAGGCAGCATCAGTTTCGGCTGGAAGGCTTTGCCGTCCCAGACTGGCTGGATGGTTGCCTTGGAGACGCCAAGGATCGCCACTTCTGGAGCATTGACGATCGGCGTGAAGCCGGTGCCGCCAATGTGACCGAGGCTGGAAATGGTGAAGCAAGCGCCTTGCATGTCGTCAGCCGTGAGCTTCTTGTCACGGGCTTTGGCAGCCAGTGCAGCCGCTTCAGCCGCCAGTTGCAGCAGGCTCTTCTGATCTACGTTCTTGATCACAGGGACCAGCAGGCCATCCGGGGTGTCTACGGCGAAGCCGATGTTGACGTATTTCTTGCGGATGATCGCTTTGCCGCTTGGTGCCAGCGAGCTGTTGAAGTCTGGCATTTCCTTGAGCAGGTGCGCGCAGGACTTGAGCAGCAGAGGCAGGACGGTCAGTTTCACACCGGCTTTTTCTGCGACGGCTTTTTGCGCGACGCGGAAAGCTTCCAGCTCGGTGATGTCAGCCTGGTCGAACTGAGTCACGTGCGGGATATTCAGCCAGCTGCGGTGCAGGCTCGACGCGCCGATTTGCATCAGGCGGGTCATGGCCACTTCTTCCACTTCACCGAAGCGGCTGAAGTCGACAGCAGGGATTGGCGGAATGCCAGCGCCGCCGGTTGCAGCGCCGGTAGCCGGAGCTTCCTTGGCTTTCTGCAGAGCGGTTTTGACGTAAGCCTGTACGTCTTCTTTCAATACGCGACCGTGCGGGCCACTTGGGCTCACCACGTTCAGTTCAACGCCGAACTCACGGGCCAGTTGACGCACGGCAGGGCCGGCGTGAACTTTGGCGCCGCGTGGCGCCGGTGCGGCGGCCGGGGCAGGAGCCGCCTCGGCTTTGGCAGCTGGCGCAGGTGCAGCAGCAGCGGCTGGCGCTTCAGCTTTGGCAGCAGGTGCAGCTTGGGCCGGTGCCGCAGGCGCAGCAGCGCCCGCCACTTTGAGCTTGAGGATGAAGTCGCCAGTGCCGACTTCGTCGTCCAGCTTGACCGAAATGCTTTCCACCACACCGGCGGCTGGCGATGGAATTTCCATGCTGGCCTTGTCGGATTCGAGGGTGATCAGCGATTGATCCGCCTCAACGGTGTCGCCAGCCTTGACCAGAATCTCGATGATTTTGGCTTTGCCCGACGAGCCGATGTCCGGGACGTGGATGTCCTGAACAGTCGAGCTTGCAGGTGCAGCAGCCGGGGCCGCTGGGGCCTCGGCAGCTGGCGCGGCGGCTGGCTTTTCAGCAGCGGCCGCAGGGGCAGCGGCTGGCGCTTGAGGTGCCGCAGCGGCGCCTTCGACTTCCAGCTCCAGCAACTCGTCGCCTTCTTTCAAGCGGTCGCCCAGCTTTACTTTCAGGCTTTTGACGATACCGGCTTTAGGCGCAGGGATTTCCATGCTCGCCTTGTCTGACTCCAGCGTCAGAATGCTCTGATCGGCTTCGATGCGGTCGCCGACTTTTACAAACAGTTCGATGACTTCGCCGTCACCGCTGCCGATGTCAGGTACTCGAATGAGTTCGCTCACAAAAATTCTCCTCAGCAGTCCAGTGGGTTGCGTTTTTCCGGGTTGATGCCGAACTTGACGATGGCTTCAGCCACCACCTTAGGTTCGATATCGCCACGGTCAGCCAGAGCTTCCAGGGCTGCCAACACCACGAAGTGACGGTCTACTTCAAAGAAGTGACGCAGTTTTTTGCGGCTGTCGCTGCGGCCGAAACCGTCAGTGCCCAGCACTTTGAATTCTTTGACCGGAACCCACTGGCGAATCTGCTCGGCGAACAGCTTCATGTAGTCGGTGGAGGCAATGACAGGACCTTTACGGCCAGTCAGGCACTCTTCAACGTAGCTCAGTTTAGGCTTCTGGCCTGGGTGCAGACGGTTGCTGCGCTCAACGGCCAGGCCGTCGCGACGCAATTCGTTGAAGCTGGTAACGCTCCATACGTCAGCCCCGATGTTGAACTCTTCACGCAGGATTTTCGCTGCTTCACGCACTTCACGCAGGATGGTGCCGGAGCCCATCAGTTGCACGTGGTGAGCGGCTTCCTTGGTGTCTTCTTCGAGCAGGTACATCCCTTTGATGATGCCTTCTTCAACACCGGCCGGCATGGCTGGCTGCTGGTAAGACTCGTTCATCACGGTGATGTAGTAAAAGACGTCCTGTTGCTCTTCGGTCATCTTCTTCATGCCGTCCTGAATGATCACCGCCAGCTCATAGCCGTAGGTTGGATCGAAGGTGCGGCAGTTCGGGATGGTGGCGGCCAGGATGTGGCTGTGACCATCTTCGTGTTGCAGGCCTTCACCGTTGAGCGTGGTACGCCCGGCGGTGCCGCCAATCAGGAAGCCACGGGTGCGGCTGTCGCCAGCGGCCCAGGCCAGGTCGCCAATACGCTGGAAGCCGAACATCGAGTAGAAGATGTAGAACGGCAGCATTGGCTGGTTGTGGTTGGAGTACGAAGTACCGGCCGCGATGAAGGAGCTCATGGCGCCTGCTTCGTTGATGCCTTCTTCGAGAATCTGACCTTTTTTGTCTTCTTTGTAGAACATCACCTGGTCTTTATCGACTGGCTCGTAGAGCTGGCCGACCGAGGAGTAGATGCCCAACTGACGGAACATGCCTTCCATACCGAAGGTACGGGCTTCGTCCGGGATGATCGGAACGATGCGCTGGCCGATGTCCTTGTCCTTCACCAGCTGTGCCAGGATGCGCACAAACGCCATGGTGGTGGAAATTTCACGGTCGCCGGAGCCGTCAAGGATGGCCTTGAGGGTGTCCAGTGGCGGGGTCGGAATGCTGATGCTCTTGGCGCGACGCTGAGGCACGAAACCGCCTAGTGCAGTGCGACGTTCGCTCAGGTAGCGGGCTTCAGCGCTGCCTTCTTCGGGTTTGAAGAACGGCAGGTTTTCCAGTTCGTCGTCTTTGACCGGGATGTCGAAACGATCACGGAACAACTTCAGGCTGTCGACATCGACTTTCTTGGTGTTGTGCGCGGTGTTTTTCGCTTCGCCGGCGCCAGTGCCATAACCTTTGATGGTTTTGGCCAGGATGACGGTTGGCTGGTCTTTGTGGTTGACCGCTTCGTGGTACGCCGCGTAGACCTTGTACGGGTCGTGGCCGCCACGGTTGAGTTTCCAGATCTCGTCGTCGGACAGATCAGCAACCATCGCCTTGAGTTCTGGCGTGTTGAAGAAGTGTTCACGTACGAACGCGCCGTCTTTGGCTTTGTAGTTCTGGTACTCGCCGTCGATGACTTCGTCCATGCGGCGTTGCAGAATGCCGTCGACGTCTTTGGCCAGCAGTGGGTCCCAGAAACGGCCCCAGATGACTTTGGTCACGTTCCACTGAGCACCGCGGAATACGCCTTCGAGTTCCTGGATAATCTTGCCGTTGCCGCGAACCGGGCCGTCGAGGCGCTGCAGGTTGCAGTTGATGACGAAGATCAGGTTGTCGAGGTTTTCGCGGCCTGCCAGGGAGATGGCGCCCAGGGATTCCGGCTCGTCACACTCGCCGTCGCCCAGGAAACACCAGACTTTTTGCTTGCCTGCCGGGATGTAACCGCGCGATTCCAGGTACTTCATGAAACGTGCCTGGTAGATCGCCTGGATTGGACCCAGACCCATGGACACGGTCGGGAACTGCCAGAAATCAGGCATCAGCCAAGGGTGCGGGTAGGACGACAGGCCCTGACCGTCGACTTCCTGGCGGAAGTTGTTCATTTGGTCTTCGGTGATGCGGCCTTCCATGAACGCACGGGCGTAAACGCCTGGCGAGGTGTGACCCTGGAAGTAGATCAGGTCGCCGCCGTGTTCTTCGGTCGGGGCCTGGAAGAAGTAGTTGAAGCCAATGTCATACAGCGTTGCGCTGGAGGCGAAGCTGGAGATGTGACCGCCCAGGTCAGAATCTTTCAAGTTCGTGCGCATAACCATAGCCATGGCGTTCCAGCGAACCAACGAGCGAATGCGGCGTTCCATGAACAGGTCGCCAGGCATGCGTGCTTCGTGGGTGACAGGAATCGTGTTGCGGTATGGAGTCGTGATGGCGTACGGCAATTGCGAACCGGTGCGAGTAGCGAGCTCACCCATACGGGTCATCAGGTAGTGAGCGCGTTCTTCGCCTTCTTTGTCGAGAACCGATTCCAGGGCGTCCAGCCATTCCTGGGTTTCGACGGGATCGAGGTCTTGCATGGCTTGCTCCAGGGCGGAAAGGCTTCCAGAATCGGTTGCCTGAGTTTGCGACTGGCCTTGTGGGCAGACGACATAAATTCTTGGATGACCGGAGGGTTGATTCCGGCGTTGTGTAGTTTTACTACAAATCGTTGCTCATTTCAGCCTTTCGAGTGTGTGAGCCAGTAGTAAAACTACAGGGAAGCCTTCGAAGGTCACCTGTTGGGTTGTGCGATAAATCGATATTGTTGGTGCTGTGCTAGGTATTCAGCCTTTTTTGCGCTATTTAATTTCTAAAAAATGACGATTTGCAGCTATTTATAACCTTTGTTCGACAGTCGGATTTAACCGCTGTTTCTTCCTGTCACCGTACTCGGCAATACCGTCGCCGATCAAGGATAGACCATGAGCCTTCCCTCGCTTGCCGCAATTCCCTCCCTTTTATTGCCCCTTGCCAGCCGTGCCGAGCAGTCTTGGCGCAGTGCAGTGGCCGGTCTGGAAGGCGGGCACGGGCTCGACCATTGGTCGTCTGAGCGCTGGACCGATTTCGCCCGGGTGAGTGCGGCGAGTGACTTCTTTATTGAACAAGCCTTACGTGACCCTTTGATGTTGCTCGACCTTGTGCACTCGGGGCAATTGGATCGCAGCTTTGCGCCCGGGGAGCTGTGTGGGCAGATTGCCGAGGCCGTGCAGCAGGCGCAAACCGATGATGAACTGGGGCGCGTATTGCGCCGCCAGCGTACGCGTCAGCAAACTCGCATCATCTGGCGTGACCTGACCCGCCAGGCGGACCTGATTGAAACCTGTCGCGACCTGTCGGACATGGCCGATGCGAGCATCGATCAGGCCTATCGCTGGCTGTATCAGCGTCATTGCCAGCAATTCGGCACCCCGACCGGGCATCGCAGCGGCGAGCCGCAGCAGATGGTGATTCTGGGCATGGGCAAGCTCGGCGCGGTAGAGCTGAACCTGTCGTCGGACATTGACCTGATCTTCGCTTACCCCGAAGGCGGCGAAACGGTCGGCGCCAAACGCCCGCTGGACAACCAGGAGTTCTTTATCCGCCTCGGTCAGCGCCTGATCAAGGCGCTGGACCCGATGACCGTCGACGGTTTTGTGTTTCGTGTCGACATGCGACTGCGGCCATACGGCTCGTCGGGCGCGCTGGTGCTGAGCTTTAACGCGCTGGAACAGTATTACCAGGATCAGGGCCGTGACTGGGAACGTTACGCCATGATCAAGGCGCGGGTGGTGGCGGGTGATCAAGCGATGGGCGCGCAGTTGCTCGACTTGCTGCGCCCGTTTGTCTATCGGCGCTACCTCGACTTCTCGGCGATTGAAGCGCTGCGCACCATGAAGCAGTTGATCCAGCAGGAAGTGCGGCGCAAAGGCATGGCCGACAACATCAAACTGGGGGCTGGCGGGATTCGCGAAGTCGAGTTTATTGCCCAGGCGTTCCAGTTGATCCACGGCGGCCGCGACTTGAGCCTGCAACAACGCCCGCTGCTTAAAGTACTGAGCATTCTTGAAGGCCAAGGCTACTTGCCGCCTGCGGTGATCAGCGAGCTGCGCGAGGGCTACGAGTTTTTGCGCTACACCGAGCACGCGATTCAGGCCATTGCTGATCGCCAGACCCAAATGCTGCCGGACAGCGAACAGGATCAGGCGCGCATCGCCTTTATGATGGGCTTCGACAGTTGGGTGCTGTTTCATGAACAACTGATGGCGTGGCGCGGGCGCATCGACTGGCATTTCCGTCAGGTGATTGCCGACCCGGACGACGAGAATGACATCGACGAAGGCGAAATGATTGTAGGCGGCGAGTGGTTGCCGCTGTGGGAAGAAGTCCAGGATGACGCAGCAGCCTGTGTGCAACTGGAAGAAGCCGGGTTCGTGGATGCGCCCAAAGCCCTGAAGCAACTGGCCAGCCTGCGCGCCAGCCCGCAATTGCGGGCCATGCAGCGCTTGGGGCGTGAGCGTCTGGATGCGTTTATCCCGCGCTTGCTGGCGCAGGCGGTCGAGCACGCCAGCCCGGACCTGGTGCTGGAGCGGGTGTTGCCGTTGGTTGAGGCGGTGGCCCGTCGTTCTGCTTATTTAGTGTTGTTGACTGAAAACCCCGACGCGCTGCGCCGTCTGCTGACGCTGTGTGCGGCCAGCCCGTGGATCGCGGAGCAAATAACCCGCTTCCCGCTGCTGCTCGATGAGTTGCTCAACGAAGGGCGCTTGTTCAAACCGCCGTTGGCGCCAGAGCTGGCGGCCGAGCTGCGCGAACGGCTGACGCGCATCCCCGAAGATGACCTTGAACAGCAGATGGAAGCGCTGCGTAACTTCAAACTGGCCCACCGGCTGCGGGTCGCGGCATCGGAAATCGCTGGAAGCCTGCCTTTAATGAAGGTCAGTGATTACCTGACCTGGCTGGCCGAAGCGATTCTGGAACAAGTGCTGGCCTTGGCCTGGCGCCAGACCGTGGCCAAATACGGCACCCCGCAGCGTTCGGACGGCAGCCTGTGCGACCCCGGCTTCATTATTGTGGGCTACGGCAAAGTTGGTGGTATCGAGCTGGGCCATGGCTCGGATCTGGACCTGGTGTTTATCCATGACGGCGACCCGTATGCCGAAACCGATGGCGCCAAGCCGATCGACAGCGCGCAGTTCTTCACCCGATTGGGCCAGCGGATCATCCATTTGCTGACCGCGCAAACCAACTCCGGTCAGCTGTATGACGTCGACATGCGCCTGCGTCCCTCGGGCGCGTCGGGTTTGCTGGTCAGCTCGCTCGGGGCGTTTGAGCGTTATCAGCAGAACGAAGCCTGGACCTGGGAGCATCAGGCGCTGGTGCGGGCGCGAGTGCTGGTGGGGTGCCAGCAGGTGGGGGCGGCGTTTGAAAAGGTCAGGGCGCAGGTGTTGGGCCGCGAACGTGATTTACCGACCTTGCGTCAGGAAGTCAGCGAGATGCGCGCCAAAATGCGTGACAACCTGGGCACGCGGATTACCGCTGCCGGTACGGGCGACAATGCCTTCCAGCCCACGGTGCCGTTCGACCTCAAGCAGGACGCCGGAGGTATCGTCGATATTGAATTTATGGTGCAATACGCGGCCCTGGCGTGGTCCAGGGAACACCCGGAACTGCTGCGCTATACCGATAACATCCGCATTCTGGAAGGGCTGGAGCAGGCAGGCTTGATGCCCGCGACTGATGCCAGCCTGTTGCGTGAGGCGTATAAGGCCTTCCGCGCCGTTGCCCACCGCCAGGCCTTGCAAAAGGAAGCCGGGGTGGTCAGCGGCGATCAACTGGTAGACGCGCGACGCGATGTTCGGCGTATATGGTCGGAGCTGGGCTTGAGCTAAGCTGCTCGTCATGGCACTACAGCGGGGAGGCGAACGTCTAACCCCTGTCTGTTAAGCAAACGCTGTCCTGTAGGAGCGAGCTTGCCTCGCGATCTTTTAAAAGGTCAAAAGATCGCGAGGCAAGCTCGCTCCTACAGTTGAGATAGCAGGGCTCTTAACCGACGGGGGTAGACGAATGCCTCCCTTGCTTGTTTATGGAAACTTATGAATATTTTGATCGTTGGGCCCAGCTGGGTCGGTGACATGGTGATGGCGCAGACACTGTTCCAGTGCCTGAAACAGCGCCACCCGCAGTGCGAAATTGATGTGCTTGCCCCTGAGTGGAGCCGGCCCATCCTTGAGCGCATGCCTGAAGTTCGCAAGGCCTTGAGCTTTCCGCTCGGCCATGGTGCGCTTGAACTGGCCACGCGACGCAAGATCGGCAAGTCCCTCAAGGGCCAATACGATCAGGCTATCTTGCTGCCTAACTCGCTTAAATCGGCGCTGGTGCCGTTCTTCGCCAGCATTCCAAAGCGCACCGGCTGGCGGGGCGAGTTCCGCTACGGCCTGCTCAATGACGTGCGCACGCTCGATAAAGAGCGTTATCCGTTGATGATCGAGCGTTTTATGGCGCTGGCGTACGAGCCGGGTGCCGACCTGCCTCGGCCGTACCCGCGGCCTGATTTGCAAATTGACCCGCACAGTCGCGACGCCGCCCTGGCCAAGTTCGGCCTGGCGCTGGACCGCCCGGTGCTGGCGCTGTGCCCCGGCGCAGAGTTTGGCGAATCCAAGCGCTGGCCGTCCGAGCATTACGCCAAAGTGGCCGAGCAAAAGATCCGCGAAGGGTGGCAAGTGTGGTTGTTCGGCTCCAAAAACGATCACAGCGTGGGCGAAGATATTCGCTCGCGGCTGATTCCCGGCTTTCGTGAAGAGTCAGTCAACCTCAGTGGCGAAACCTCGCTGGCCGAGGCTATTGACCTGCTGTCGTGCGCCGATGCGGTGGTGTCCAACGATTCGGGGCTGATGCACGTGGCGGCGGCGCTCAATCGCCCGTTGGTGGCGGTGTACGGCTCCACGTCGCCGGGCTTCACCCCGCCGTTGGCCGACCAGGTTGAAATCGTCCGTCTGGGCCTTGAATGCAGCCCGTGCTTTGAGCGCACCTGCCGTTTTGGCCACTACAACTGCCTGCGCGAACTGATGCCAGCGCCCGTGGTTGAAGCCTTGCAGCGGTTGCAGGGTTCAGTGGTCGAGGTCAACTAGGTGCGCGTTCTGTTGGTGAAAACCTCATCCCTCGGGGATGTGATTCATGCCTTGCCGGCGTTGACTGACGCCGCGCGAGCGATTCCCGGCATCACCTTTGACTGGGTGGTGGAAGAAGGCTTTGCCGAGATACCGACCTGGCACCCGGCGGTGGGCAAAGTGATCCCGGTGGCGATTCGCCGCTGGCGCAAAAATATCTGGGAAACCCTCAAGAGCGGCGAGTGGAAGCGCTTCAAGCAAAACCTGCGCGCTGAAAAATACGACCTGGTGATCGACGCCCAAGGGCTGGTCAAAAGTGCTTTTTTGACCCGCTACGTCAAAGCGCCGGTGGCGGGGCTGGACAAACACTCGGCCCGTGAACCGCTGGCCAGTCACTTCTATCAGCGCCGTTTGGCCGTGGCCCGCGGGCAGCATGCGGTCGAGCGTTTGCGTCAACTGTTCGCCGTGGCGCTGGGTTACGACCTGCCCAAAGGGTTGGGCGATTACGGCCTCGATGTTGAGCGCCTTGTTGAATTACCGCGCAAGAAGCCTTACGTACTGTTCTTGCATGGCACCACGTGGGACACCAAGCATTGGCCCGAAGTGTACTGGCGTGACTTGACGGTGCGCATGGGGCATTTGGGGGTCGAAGTACGGCTGCCGTGGGGTAATCCGGCTGAAAAAGCCCGCGCTGAACGCATCGCCAATGGCCTGCAAAACGCCGTGGTGCTGCCCAAGCTGAACCTGGCGGGCGTGGCTAAAGTGCTGGCCAGTGCCAGCGGCTGTGTGGCGGTCGACACCGGCCTTGGGCATTTGGCGGCGGCCTTGGATGTGCCGACCATTTCCCTGTTCGGCCCCACCAATCCGGGCCTCACAGGCGCTTATGGCAAGGTGCAGATTCACCTGGCCAGCGATTTTCCGTGTGCGCCGTGCCTGCAGAAAAAATGCACTTACCAGCCGACTGCACAGGATCAGCAGCGGTTTGACCTGAAGAAAGAGTGGCCGCTGTGCTTCACTCGTCTGAACCCTGAGCGTGTCGCAAGTCGATTAAGCACGTTGTTACTGGCTGAGGAACTGCGCTAATGCAACTGGCTTTTGTGTTGTACAAATATTTCCCGTTTGGTGGTCTGCAACGCGACTTCATGCGCATCGCGCTGGAGTGCCAGAAACGCGGGCACCAGATTCGTGTGTACACGATGATCTGGGAAGGCGATATTCCGCCGGGTTTCGAGGTGCTGGTGGCGCCGGTCAAGGCGTTTCACAACCACACCCGTAACGAAAAAATGCTCGCCTGGATGCAGGCCGATCTGGCCAAACGCCCGGTCGACCGCCTGATTGGCTTCAATAAAATGCCGGGGCTGGACGTGTATTACGCCGCCGATGGCTGTTTTGAAGACAAGGCGCAGAACCTGCGGCATTCGTTTTACCGCTTCTTCAAGCGCTACAAGCACTTTGCCGAGTACGAGCGTGCGGTGTTCGACAAGGACGCCAAGACCGAAATCCTGATGATTTCCGAAGTCCAGCAGCCGCTGTTCATCAAGCATTATCAGACCCCGTTGCAGCGCTTCCATTTGCTGCCGCCGGGCATTGCGCTGGACCGTCGCGCGCCGCCGAACGCGGCTGAAATCCGCGCCGAGTTCCGCCGCGAGTTCAAGCTGGCAGACGATGACCGGCTGCTGGTGCAAATCGGTTCCGGGTTCAAGACCAAAGGCGTCGATCGCAGCCTGAAAGCCTTGGCCGCCTTGCCGCCAGCGCTCAAAAAACGCACTAAATTATTTGTCATTGGTCAGGACGACCCCAAAGTCTTTCAATTGCAGAGCGCCACGTTGGGGCTGGGCGAGCATGTGCAGTTCCTCAAGGGGCGCAGTGACATCCCGCGTTTCCTGCTGGGTGCCGACCTGCTGATTCACCCGGCCTACAACGAAAATACCGGCACTGTGCTGCTTGAAGCGCTGGTGGCGGGTTTGCCGGTGCTGGTCAGCGCGGTGTGCGGCTATGCGCATTACATCAGCGACGCTGACGCGGGGCGTGTGCTGGACGAGCCGTTCGAACAGGCCCAACTCAATGAATACCTGACCTACATGTTGTCCGACGATGCTGCGCGTGCGGCCTGGAGCCAAAACGGCCTGGCCTACGCGCAGACGGCCGACCTCTATAGCATGCCGCAGCATGCTGCGGATGTGATTCTGGCGGAGCAACACTGATGAAACTGATACTTGCCGAACCGTTCAAAAGCTTGTGGGCCGGACGCGATGCGTTCACCGAAGTCGAGCGTCTGGAGGGCGAGGTATACCGCGAACTTGAAGGCCGCCGTACCTTGCGTACGGAAGTTGAGGGGCGTGGTTATTTTGTAAAAATCCACCGTGGCATTGGTTGGGGTGAAGTGTTCAAAAACCTGCTCACGGCCAAACTCCCGGTGCTGGGCGCAGGCCAGGAATGGCAGGCGATCAATCGCTTGCACGACGTCGGCGTACCGACCATGACGGCTGTCGCCTATGGCGAACAGGGCAGTAACCCGGCCGCGCAGCACTCGTTCATCATCACCGAGGAACTGGCGCCGACTGTCAGCCTCGAAGATTTCAGCATCAACTGGCTCAAAGAGCCGCCGCAGCCCGCGCTCAAGCATGCACTGATCGCTGAAGTGGCGCGCATGGTCGGCATGATGCACCGCGCCGGTGTTAACCACCGCGACTGCTACATCTGCCACTTTTTGCTGCACACCGACAAACCGGTCACGGCAGATGACTTCCGCCTGTCAGTGATCGACCTGCATCGCGCCCAGACACGTGCCGTGATCAGCAAGCGCTGGCGCAACAAAGACCTGGCCGCGCTGTACTTCTCGGCGCTGGACATTGGCCTGACCCCGCGCGACAAACTGCGCTTTTTGCGTGGTTACTTCCAGATGCCGCTGCGCCAGATCCTGCGTGACGAAGCCCGCTTGCTGGCCTGGCTTGAAGGCAAAGCGCAAAAACTCTACGAGCGCAAAGTGCGCTATGGAGATGCTTTGTAATGGCGGGTTGGAATCTGGAACCTGCTTACAGTGCGTTGGCCCCCGATTTTGGCAGTTTGGATGCGGTATTTGCCCTGCAGGGCGAACCGCTGACGCGCGACCCGTTATCGGACGTAATCCGCGTTGAGCGTGGTGGGGTCAATTACTACGTCAAACGCTACACCGGCGCGGGCAAAGGCTTGCGCCGTTATGTGGGGCGGCCACGGGTCAAGTCTGAATGGCAGAACCTCAAGCGCTTCGCCAAGTGGGGCATTCCCACTGCCGAAGTGGTTGCCTGGGGGCTTGAACGACGGGGTGCGGCGTACGATCGGGGCGCCTTGATCACCCGTGAACTGCCCAACACCCGCGACCTTTCCGAGTTGGCCGACAACAACGATCCGCTGCTCAAAGACCGGGCGTGGGTCGACGGCGTGAGCCGACAACTGGCGCGCTGCACGCGGATCATGCACGACCATCGTTTTACCCATAACGACTTGAAGTGGCGTAACTTGCTGATCGACGATCAGGCCAAGCTGTATTTGATCGACTGCCCGAACGGCGATTTCTGGCGTGGGTTCTGGCTCAAGTACCGCATCACCAAAGACCTGGCGTGCCTCGACAAAGTGGCCAAGTACCACCTGACAGCGACCCAGCGTCTGCGGTTTTACTTTCAATACACCGGACGCACTGCGCTCAACACGGCGGACAAAGAACGAGTCCGCCATATCGTGCGTTTTTTTGAGGGCCGGGAATGACTGATTTTTTGGCAGGAGCCGAACGGGCTTTACTGGAACGCAATGGATTGTCTGATTTCGATGCCCTGTGGAACCTGCAACTGGATGCGGTCGATGAGCCCAACACCAGCCGGGGTGGCTGGAGCAGTGTGTTTCGCATGGACGTGGAAGGCCAGGGTTTTTACCTCAAGCGCCAGAGCAACTACCTGACCCGCACCTTGCACAGTCCGTTCGGCGAGCCGAGCTTTGCCCGTGAGTTTCGCAATATTCAGCGTTACCAGCAGCTCGGCATTCCGGCGCTGGAAGCGGTGTTTTTTGGTGAGCGCAAGGTGCAGGGCGAGCGTCGGGCCATCCTCATGACCCGCGCTCTGGACGGCTGGAACGACCTCGATTCGCTGCTTGAACAGTGGCCGCAGATGACCCCTGAGCAGCAGCGCGCCATTTTGCACACCTGTGGCCAGTTGGCGCGTCGTCTGCACGCGGTGCGTCAGGTGCATGGTTGTTTCTACCCCAAACACATCTTTTTGCAGCCTGACGGCGCGGGTTATCGCGCCCAATTGATCGACCTGGAAAAGACGCGGCCCTTGCTGCTGGGCCAGCGAGATCGGGTCAAGGACATCGAGCCCTTGCTGCGCCGGGCTCAGGTCTGGACCGCAGACGACGTGCGTACGCTGCTCGCGGCGTACCTCGAACAGCCGGTCGAAAGTGGCTTGGTCGATGCATGGTTTGAACGATTGAATGTTCGTCGCAGCCACAAGGAGAGCCGTTGATGCGATTGTCCGAACTGCAAAAAACCGGGCGTGCGCCGGGCTTGCCGCTGAGTATCGAACTGGCAGATGCCGCCGGGCCTGCACAGTTGCAACTGCTGACCCTGCTGCGTGTATTGCCGGGCCAGCGGTATGTGGGTGCAGGCGTGTGGCGCGGGCGTACAGTGCTGGCCAAGTTAATGGTCGGCAGCAAGGCGGCGCGCAACTTTCAGCGTGAGCTGACGGGGGTGCGCCTGCTGGCCGAGCAAGGTTTGACCACGCCGCAACTGCTGGCGGATGGTTTGCAGGAAGGCGAGGGCGGTTGGCTGCTGTTTGAGTTTCTTGAGCACGCACAAAGCCTGGGCGAGGTCTGGAGCGAAGTTGCAGCGCTACCGGTCTTGGCTGACGAGCAACAGGCGGTACTGGCCGAAGCGTTGGCGGCGATTGGGCAGATGCACCTCAAGGGGCTGTGGCAAGAAGACTTGCACCTCGACAATCTGCTGCGTCAAAACGCCAAGCTGTATGTGATCGATGGTGCAGGCATTTGCGTCGAAGAAGCGGGTAAACCGCTGTCGCGGCAAAAAGTGCTGGAAAATCTCGGGGTGTTCTTCGCCCAGTTACCTAAAAATCTTGAGCCGTTTATCGAAGAACTGCTGGTGCATTACCTGCTGAGCAACGGCGAACACGCCTTGCCGCTGGAAGCGCTGCTCAAGCAGGTCGAGAAAGTTCGGGCCTGGCGCCTCAACGACTTTTTGAACAAAGTGGGGCGCGACTGTTCGTTGTTCAGCGTGCAGCGCGGGTCGTTGGCCTTGCGCGCCATTCGTCGCGAAGAAGAAGCGGCGATGCTGCCGGTTTTGGACAAGGCCGATGCCTTGCTCAATAAAGGGCATTTATACAAAACCGGCGGCGCGGCCAGCGTTGGCAAGGTTGAAGTGGCGGGCCGCACGCTGGTGGTCAAGCGCTACAACATCAAAGGCTTTGCGCACTGGCTCAAACGCTTTTGGCGTCCGAGCCGTGCGTGGCACTCCTGGCGCGAGGGCAATCGCCTGGCGTTTTTGGGCATCGCCACGCCCACGCCGCTGGCTCTGCTTGAAACGCGGTTTTTGTGGTTGCGTGGCAGAGCGTATCTGGTGACCGAATACTTGCCGGGCCCGGACATCATTGAGCGTTTTGCCCCCTATCAAGACAGCGGCGATGCGCCTGAATCCGAATTGCAGGCGCTGGACGGATTGTTTGCGGACCTGATTCGCGAGCGCATCAGCCATGGTGACCTTAAAGGCCACAACGTGTTTTGGGACAACGGCCGCTGGGCGCTGATCGACCTGGATTCGATGTGCCAGCATCGCTCCCTAAGCAGCTTCGCCCCAGCCTATGCGCGTGACCGGGCGCGCTTTATGCGCAACTGGCCGGTGGGCAGTGCGCTGTATCAAGTGATTGATCAACGCCTGCCCAAAACACCGGGGTAAACGGCCGCGGGTCTTACCTCACAAATACCAGCCCTCGGTCTTCCAGCGCTTTTATCAGGTCTTTGGCCCGAGCAAAGCGTTGTTCATGTATTTCGGGCCATTCAGGTCTGCGCAGGTATAACTTGCCATCCGGGTCGCTCAGAAAGGAGGTTTCGACCAATTCGCGGGCGGCGCTGCGATGAAACAGTGTCGCCCCATCGATGGGGTCGTTGGTAAATGTGTACCGATTCGGCTGGGCAAGCAGCCGGTCGATTTGCTGGCGCTGACGGGGTAACCAGAACGTGCGACTGGCCGCCACCTCAACAGATAGGCGCAAGTCGCTTTTGAGAAAAGCGCAACCATGATTGCCATTGCCCAGGAAGCTGATGCGGCCTTTATCCAGCCCTGTACCGATGGGGTTACCCGGTAATGTGTCCAACACTTTTAAACCGATGGCGCCATTGAGCTCTGCCAGGCCGGGCACACCCTCGAAGGTATTGGTATGGGTAAACCCGACGAGTGCAATCCATTTGTGTGCGCCATTTTTTGCTTGGTGTTCGCGTATGACCCGAGTCGAATAATAATTCATCGTTTCAACCCGGCGAACTGCGTAACCCTCGCGCCCCAATTGCGCAAGGTGGTAACTGGCCGCGCAGTCGATGGCCTGGACCTTGATCCGGTAACGGCGGGCGGCGGCAACAAGGGTCAGGAAGGTATAAGCCGGTTCACTATCAAGCCCTTCGCGCAGGTAGAGCTTTTTCAAATAGGCATTGAGGTTATGGCTGATGATGCCGTGTTGCCCATAGGTGTCCAGATCGGCCTGATGAAAATCGGTTTTCAAATGCTCAAGGTAGAGGGTTTTGACATCGTTCTTGACCAGCTCGGGCATGTTGTCGATCAGGAATTTTTTACTGGCAATCGAATAATGATTTTCGCCCACTACCAAGCCCGGTGATTGGGTATACACCTGGCGCAGAATATCGGCATGTGAGGCGGCAGGTGCCAGTTGGGGAATGGCCGGGCGTGGTGCCAGGGTCACCGTGTTGAAAAAATCCTTGGCGTCGCGGATCAATCGGAGTCGTATCTGGTAGAACAACAAACGGGTCCGGTCGACTTCCGGATCTCGAAATGTGCCGGTCAGCGGCTCTTGATAGCGGCCGCGACTGCTGATGACAACAGCAGCTCTGGCGTGGTGTCTGCGTGGCAGTTCGTAGGGGTGTTCAGGGTCAATCGGCGAGTCCGGGCGAGGGACTGGCACGCTGGGGCTTAAGGGTTCCCAGCGTGAGGGGCTGCCTGTCGGGGCGTGTTTGACCTCCCACTCGTTGTTGTCTAGGTTGCGCCTGACTTTGTACGCCGATTGAGCGGAGTTCGAGCCGCTTGCCAGAATCAGGTGCATATCAGGCCCCGGTACCGCGGAGCTGACTTCGAAGGTCATCTGGTTTTGCTGGATAAAGTGACGATCATTCAGCGTAAAGATGCCCTCCATGTCTGGCAGATCGTGGGGGATTTCGACGTCGATCACGCGGGCTCTGGCAATCAGTGTGTCGATGCCGGTTTTTTGCCGGGCCAAAGGCGTTGACCCACTGATCTCCCATTTACCCATGACTTCAGCGGCCGGGATTTTGAACTCGGCATCGGGCATGCGTCGGTCGCTCACCCACCACTCGGCATGTGTGCGGTCATATTTGGCCTGGTAAAGCGTGCGGCTGGCGTCTGGCAGGTAGTACTCGGTGCGGGTGCCTTGCGTCCACTCGTATACCCCTTGGCCAAAGGGTTCGCCGACGCGCAATGTCATGTTCGCGGGCGTTTTCAGGCTTGCGGCCGCCGGGTTGAAGGCCTGCGGCCGCGATGATGTACGCAGGCGGATGGAGGCAGCAAAGACCCTCGAACCGGCGAAGTCCGAGGCGGCATCGGTCAAATGAGCGATAGAACCCGCGAAGTGTTGCAGTGCTTCCAGTTCTTCGGCTCGCCGTAATGCGTCGACGCCTTGGTAAATGGCATAGACGAAGCGCGTCATCGTCAATGGAATCAGCACTTTGATGGGCAAGGCGAAGCTGATGATGTCCACCAGCGTCAGGGTGGTGTCTTTAATCGTCTGGATGTTCGCTTCCCGGGTCGAGGTGGACTGCTCATCGGCGTTACGCAATGCAAAGGCCGCTTCGGCTTCATAGCTGGCGGCCAGGAAATGTTGGGTAATGGGTTGGGTCTGGGTGTTGGAGTCCGTCAGGCCTTCTATCAACAAAGGGTTGATGTAGGCCTGCTCAAGCGCAGTGGTGCGTTGCAGGATGTAGTGACGCAGCTCCGGCAATGACAGTTGGGCGGCCAGTTCATTGAGCGTGCTAAATGGGCGAAACCACACCCGGTCGGGGGCTTCGGGGCAATAACACAGTTGCTGGGCATGACCTTCGCACCTAATCAGCAGCATGCCGGGCATCGGTTTGTAGCGCAGCATCAGCAGTTGCGTCGAAATCTTGGCTGCGTTGATGTCGGCCCTATTGTCGTCCAGCAACAGATCAACCCAGTCGGCCTGCTGGTTGGTGAGCTGCCCGGACATCCTCGCTTCAAGGGTGTCGAGGCGCAGCTGTGCGGTGCGCAGCAGGCCGTAGCGCTCTCTGCGCCAGCTGGCAGCGTCGGAGGTCAGTAACGTTTCGCGTAAAAAATGCTTGTAGGCGTTGCCGATATCCAGATCGCGCACAATGCTTTTGAGGTAAGCGCTGGTCAGTGTGGGATGACGTCTGCCGTTTTCGTCGGTGACGGTGGCGGTCAAGGCAAACGTCAGGTCCAGTGCGCCGACATTTTCCAGCGCCAGTTCGGGCAGCGAGCGCCGGGTTGAATGGGATGTCAGGGTTGGACCTGTGCGGCTCAGGCTATTGCCTGCTGCGAATCCGGAGGTGGCTAACGGGTAAATGACAGGGCCTGTTTGCAGGACTTGAGTGGTGATCACCGCGATTGCACGGGGCTCCACCTCAATGCCGAGATCGCGGCGGATGCGTTCTTTGAGTCGATCACGGGCAAAGTCCAGCAGGTAGGTTTTGTTGCCGCTCAGTTGGGCTCGCGGCATGCCGGGCGCCTGAGACAGTTCGGTCTCGCGGCTCAGGCGGGCTACGGCCAGTCGCCAGCGGTGTTTCAGCGCACCAGGGGCTGATGTGAGCCAGTCGGGCAACTGTTTTTCGAATAGATGGGTGTAGCGATTTTGCGCGATGGCCGCCGGGTTGAGGTAACGGGTCAACGCCAGGGCATCGCTCAGGTAGTCATCCAGTGCGTCCAGGTTATTAGCCTGTCCATTCAGTGTTGCGCTGCTCCACGCGTCTTCGATATCAGCCAGTTGCCGCTCAATCAAGGCCTCGACACTGCGGTCGAAAGCATGGCGTTGTATCTCCCGGTAGCCCAGCTTTTGGACCTGATCTCGCCAACCTTGCGCGTGCTGTGACGGCAGCTGATTGAGCAGTGAGTTGCGCTGTATCTCGTCACCGAGCCGTAGCCTCAGCTCAAGATCCAGAGCCTCAAACGAGCTGAACGCCTGCACGCCGCTGTTGGGTAGATAGAGCAGGGCGAGGGGGCCGGTTGCAAATACCGTGGAAAAAAGCGGCGTCTGGAAGGTGTCGAGGGCGCTGTTGAGCCCGGTTGCCTGCGCCTGGGTGACCACAAAGGCGCCAGACAATGGCCAGTCAGAGCCCGCACCTTTGACGACCACCTCATACACGCCCAAGTAGTGTTCGCTTGCGCGAAACTTGCGGGGCAATGCAACGGAGTTTGTCAGGATGTCGAGCAGCGCGTCGCTCTCGGCTGTTGATAGTGTTTTATCGTTTTTGCGCAATGATTGCTCAGCTTGGACCACCCCCATATAGAAGCGTCCCAGCCAGTTTTTTGGGGTTTTGTTGTCGAGCGCGGGGTGGGGGGTTTGCCAAAAATGCCTGAGTGCGTTGGTGAAGAACCACCTGCAATGTTTGATGATGTAACTGACGAAGCTTTCCAGCACGGCCACGGGCATATGCGCGATTTGATGTGCCGGGTCAGTTGAGTCAGGCACCCGGTAAGCGTGGGAAGACTCTTTGAAATAAGCGGGTATTTCGCCCGTTAAGTAACACGCTTTGATGGCGTCGATCAGTGAGTGAGAAATCCACTGGCCGTCCTGTCCCGGTTCGTCAGCCTCGGCCTGGTAAGTCAGATAAACCGTGCTGATATGGACATCGTCGCTCAGCACAGGGAAGAACAGTTCGAGGTGATGCTGGATCGCCGACTGAAGCGTGGGGACCCGAGAACAAAAGTCCAGTAACTGAGTGTGGGCGTCGTTGAGTGGGGTTGAAGGGCGTGTCATGAGCGTCAATTCCTTTACTGAGGGTGTCAGTAAAGGAATCACGCGGCGGCATCACGAAAGTGCTAGATAGTTGTTGGTCGTGAGAAATACAGGTGCTCAGAAGGTGTACTGCGCCCCAGCCCCGGCGTACCACGAGCGGCCCGGCGCGGCTTCGTAATAGCGGTTGTTGGAATCGCCAACAATCACCGAGCCCACGTATTGGCGGTCCAGCAGGTTGTCCAGGCGCAAGGTCTGGTGGAAGGTCCAGTGTTCGACCTTTTGCTCAAACTGCGCACGCCAGTTGAACACGCTGTAGGCCGGTGCGGCTTTTTGCGTGTTGGTGTCTTCGACGTAGACCTTGCTGCGGTACATGCCTTCAACGGCGGTGCTCAGCCAGTCCGTCGGTTTCCAGTTAACTTCAGCAAAAAGAGTGGTCTGGGGTACGCCCGGCAGGTAGTTGCCTTTGTCGACGGTGCCGCTGGCGCTGGAAAAGTCAGTGTCGTAGGTCGCCTGCAAGCGGGTGTAGGCCAAGGTGCTGGTCCAGTGTTCGGCCAACTGGCTTTCGACGCCCAGCTCAAAACCGCGACGCAAGGTGCGTCCGGCGTTCTGATAGGTGGTTCGCCCGCCAGTGTTGTTCAGCACCACCAGTTCATCTTCGGTGGTGATCTGGAAGATGGCCGCGTTGATCCGCGTGTTATTGAGTTGGGCCTTCAAGCCCATTTCGTATTGCGTGCTTTCGGACGGCTTAAGCCCAAAGTTGAAACCATTGCCGCTGGGTGAATAGGCCAGTTCTGCCTGCGTGGGTGTCTCGAAACCTTTGCCCGCGCTGACATAACCATGCAGCTCAGGGGTAAAGGCATACATCACGCTGACGGAGGGTGTGGCTTTTTCGTAGCGTTTGTTGCCGCTGTCGTCGCCGTTGCTCAAAAATTGATCATCGACGTCCATTTCCATGGTGCTGTAACGCAAGCCTGCCTGCACGGTCCAGTTGTCCAGTGCCCAGTTGGCTTGTACGTACGGGTCGAGGCTGCGAGCAGTGTCGACTTCGTCGCGCACCAGGGCGCCTTTGACGCCCAGTTGGTCGCCCACATAGTTGTTGTAGCCGTGGCGGCTGTCCTGGCTTTGGTCGTAATCCAGACCGCCGATCAGCGTCAGCTCGCCCGGTACGCCCTGCACGGGTTGCAGCCAGCGCAGGCTGCCGCCGTAGAACTTGCGGTCAAACTGAACCACGCCACCGCCCTGCTTGTTACTGGGCGAGGTGGGCGGAATCGCCAAGTACTGAATCACGCTGCGGGTGCCGGTGTAGGCATTGACCTGTAAGGTCGCATCACCGATATAGCGCTCGTAGTTCATGCCCAGTTGCTGATGGTCGATGCTTTTGCGCGTGTTGTAGGTCAGGGCGTTTTGCGCCACCGAACGCGGGTCTGCCTTGTAAGCTGCCCAGCTTTGCCCCAGCGGATCTTGCGTGCCGTTTTGCTCAAGGCTGCTGTAGATCAGCGCCAGTTTGCTGTCTTCGTCGGGCTTCAGGTTGAGCTTGGCAAAGGTCTGGTCGCGGCGGGCGGCGCTGTGATCGCGGTAGCCGTCGGTGTCCATGCGCGAAGCATCGAGCACGAAACCCACGTCATCGGTCGCGCCTTCGGCAGTGAGGTGGTTTTTATTCATGCCGTCGCTGCCGAACAGCGTTTCGGCGCCAATACGCGGCGGCCCTTCGCCATCACGCGAGAACATTTGAATGACCCCGCCAGCGTTGCTCCCGTACAGCGTGGCCGCCGGGCCGCGCAGCACTTCAATGCGCTCGGCGGTGTCGAGGTTAAACGTGGCTGCTTGGCCCTGACCGTCCGGCGTGCTGGCGGGAATGCCGTCGGCAATCAGCTTGATGCCACGCACGCCAAACGCTGAGCGGGCACCGAAGCCGCGTGAGGAAATCTGTAAATCCTGCGCGTAGTTTTGACGGTTCTGCACCACCAGGCCCGGCACGCGGGACAGCACCTCGGAGGCATTGATGCCCAATTGGCCATCCTGAATCTGTTCCTGATTGATGCTGTCGACCGAATACGGCACGTCAAAGCTCGGGCTGGCGCTGCGTGAGCCGGTGATGACGCTGGGGTCGAGTTCCAGCGGATCGGCAACACTGAGGGTCGTCAGGCAGAGGCCAGGCAGCAGCAGGGCGAGGCGAGCAGGTACAAAACATTTCATGGTCGGTTTCAGAGTTCCGTGTGAAGCGACCCGTCCGGGCGACGGGTATCAGGCTAGCAGAGGGCGCGCAGTTTAGCGGTTGAGGTGCTTTATTAGGTTAAAAAAGCGCTGGCGGCTTTTTCTGTTGATGCGTGTTCCGTTCTGGATATTGAGAAAAAAACCCGCTCCATTGCAATGCTGTTCACTTAAAAGCAACGCTACTCACGTGTGGGAACGAGCGAGCCCTAATGCCAGTCAGTTAAGCAAACGCTGTTGTAAATACAGCGAGAAACCTGTGGGAGCCTGGCTTGCCAGCGATGCAGGCGATGCGGTTTTTCTGTGAAGCCGCGTCGATACCATCGCGGGCAAGCCCGCTCCCACAGGGATGTGCATTAGGGTCAGATCACCTGTGTCATGTTGAGGTCCCGCAGGTCGTGAACAAGGTCCCTCAGTGAGTCATAGCGTTTCAGGTGTAGGGTGGGCCAACTTTCGCGATCGATAAATATCTGGCCGCCTGGGTCAGTCTGCAAAGGGGTGTGAATGATTTCGTGGTTACTGGCGCGATGGATTATTTGCGCGCCTTGCGGGGTTGCACTGTCCAGGCGAAAAACGCCAGGGCTCTTCAGGCGGTCATTGGTTTGAGCGTGGGTGAGTGCCGGCAGGTCGGGTTTTGTGCCTTGAATGTCAACTTGCAACCAGTAGTCATTTTTCAAGAATTGATAATTCAGCGCGTCGGGCAAGAACACCCCAATGTTCTGGCGCAACCCTTGGCTCGTGCCAGGAGACGAGTCTGAAACCCTCAGGCCAATCACCCCCTCGAGCTCAGCGACCCCCGGGATGCCTTCAAATCGGTTGGCATGTGAGTTACCCGTCAAGGCGACCCATTTGCTGCCCCCGATTTTTTCCTGATGGGCGCGAATGATCTGCGTGGCGAAATAGCTGAACATTTCATAGCGGGCGAGGCGGGCTGAGGGAATTTCGTTCCCTTGTGGGTCAAGCCGGATGCCCTTGTTGTTGTAACTGGCCATGCAATCGATGGCGATCACTTCAACACCCTGGCGCTTGGCTTCTCTTACCAGTTGGCTGTAAGTGTAGGGGCTGCTGGTATCTAATCGATGGCCAGCGTCTTGTGCTTTAAGGAACTCGTCCAGGACGATAGGCATCTTTCCGCTTTTAAAGTAATCGTCCAGCAGTGACTGATGCAGATCGGATTGCAGGTGTTCCAAATAGAGAACTTTCACGTCTTGTTTAGCGAGGGTTTTCAATTGAGTGATCAGGATTTTTTTCCCGGACAAATGGGAGTGTGTCTCACCCAGTACGATGCCTCGTGAGTGCTCAAACAGTCGCCCAAAAATATCTTCAAGGCTTGCTTTGGCCGGTATTGCAGGGCAAGTCACACGCGGCCTTGCAGAGATGGCCCTCAAGTGCGCGCGAGCATCCGCCAATAACTTGTATCTAAAGTCTGAAAAGTAAACTTTGAGTCCATCAAGTTCAGGGCTGCGGAACGTTGAGGTGGGGTGGAGAAAGCCAGGCAGCTTATTGATAAGCCCACTTATTTTGGCTCTGTGTTCGGTGGGTAGGTCATAAGCGCTATAGCTGACGGCGGGAGCGTCGTCCGGCAGGAGCGCGGGATCACGTATCAGGGGGTCCCAGCGCTTGATGTTGTCGGCCAGGCGATGCTTGATTTCCCAATGGCCGGCACGGCGTCGAACTTTATAACTCGCGGAGGCGCCACTGCTGGAGCCGGACGGCAACTGCAAGTACCAATTGCGGCCCAGCCAACCGCTGTAAACCTCAAATACCAGGCCACCTTGCTGGATGTAGCGCATGTTGTTGACGCGATAGATGCCGTGCTCATCAGGTGTGTGGGAGGTGAGATCGACGCCGCTGACCTGCGCCCTTTCGATAACCCGCTCAATGCCGGATTTGTGTTTCAGCAACGGCGTTGCCGGATCGACATCCCATATCCCGGTCGAGAGTTCGCGCAAGGGCGTGCTGTAGGTCGCGTCGGGTTTTCGGTCATCCAGTGCGCGCCAGAACTCATCCAGATTGTCGTACTGGCTGCGGTAGAGCTGACCCCGCCCGTCTTTGATGTAATGGGTTGCCTGGCCGCCGCCTGCGGGGGTTGATTCATACACCCCGGTGCTGAATTCATCGCCTGTGCGCACCTTGAGCGAGGCGCCTGGAGGTGTGCTCACGGCCCCCGAACTCAGCGAAGGCGTTGGCTGGGGGATGCGCAGGCGTATTGCGTTGCGGAAAATAGCCGAGCCGGTGAAGTCCGAGGCTGCGTCAGTCAGGTGGGTGATGGACTCCATGAATTGCAGCAGTGCTTCGTGTTTTTCATCACGTTGCAGGGCGTCGATGCCTTGAAACACCTGATAGATGAAGCGCGCCAGCACGATGGGCAGCAACACGCGTGTCGGCAAGACAAACGACACGATATCAATGGCTGTCAGGGCTGTTTCTTTGGCGGTATTGAGGTTGCTCTCCCAGGTAGAGGTCGATTGTTCATCGGCATCGTGGATGGCATGCAAGGCCTCTGTGTCGTAGGAAGCTTCGAACAGGTTGTAAGTGATGGCCTGGAGTTGCAGGTTTGAGTCGGTCAGGCCTTGCTCCAGCAAAGGTCTGATATACGCCTGTTGCGCTGGTGTCACCCGGCGCAACACGTAGGTTCGCCACACCTGCTGTGACAGCATCCTGGCCAGCTCATTGCGTGAGTTGGCGATCAGGAACCAGCGCTTTCCAGGGGCGTCGGGGGTATAGCACAGCAACTCCAGTGAAGCAGTCGAGCTGAATACCAGCACGCCCGGCAAGGGTTTGTAACGCATCATCAGGAGGTGGGCTTTGACTTGCTCGCCGTTGAGCCGAGGGCGCGTACTCTCGACGGGGTGGTCCAGTGCGGTTTTGACCCACGCGGCTTGATCGGCGCTCAACACCCCGGACAACGTGGCCTCCAGCAGATCCAGTCGCAACTGTGCGTGTTTAAACGCGACGTAGCGTTCTTTGCGCCAGTGGGCTTGTTTGGAGTTGATGAGCAGCGCGTTGAGCTTCTTTTTGTAGTTTTCGCCAATGTCCAACTGACGCACCAAGGCTTTTACGTAGTCGGTGGTCAGAACAGGGTGGGTGTTGCCCGCGCCGTCCTTGATCCGGGCGGTCAGGGCGAAGGTCACATCCCAGATGCCGACATTGGCCAGGGCCAGTTCGCTCAGGCTGCGGCGCGTCGTGTGAAAGCTGATCGTTGGTCCGGTCCGGTCCACGCTGAACCCGGCTGCAAATCCGGAGCCACTGATCGGGTTGATCAATGGCCCGGTGCGCACGGCCTCTGTGATTGAGACAAATATCGCGTCTGGATCAATGTCGATGCCGTGATCTTTTTTGATCTGTTGTTTGAGTTGCAGGCGGGCATAGCCCAGCAGCGTCTGTTTTTGGCCTATTTCACTCAGAGGCTCCGCGTCGGGTGTTACAGCCGCAAGTCGTTCGTAGTTCAAACGCTCGACATTGAGCCGCCATTGAGTCTTGTCCTCGTCAGATGCTTCTTTCAGCCAGTCAGGAAGCTGACGTTCTACCAACCGGGTATAGCGGTTGAGCGCAATATTTGCTGGGGACAATGGCAGGCTTGTGTCCAGGGACTGGTCAACACATTCAGACAGTTGATCAAAAGAGGTGTCTTGCTTGAGGCTGCGGGCTACTGACCAGGCATGGCGCATGTCGCGCTGTTGTTTGTCGATCAGTTGTGCGCTGTAGAACGTGGCGACGTCAGTGTCGGCAACCGGCGTGTAGTCCACGTGCTCATGGGTCATGGCGCGCACACGTTCTTGCGCCAGCGCACAGTCGAGCAGCCGTTCGCGTTGATAAGGGTCTTTGAGGCGTGCACTCAACTCCTGGGAAAGCGCGGTGAGCGAATCGTAGGTTTCCAGGCCATTATTGGGCGTGTAAAGCACCACCGGGCGCGGCGTAGCGTCTTGAACGATGTGGTTGTCGTGAGGCGCGGTGGACGCTCTTGGCAGATGTTTGGTGGTGATGACAAACACCCCGTGCAGAGCCGTTGCGGCCTGCTCGGGATGGCCATTGAGGGTTACGGTGTAAACGCCGTAGGCACTCGGCGTCGAGGGTGGCATGGGCGAAGTGCCCGTGCCAAACACTTGCTCGACAAGTTCCTTGCCAGTGGGGCTGAAGGTGATGTCTGCGTGCCGGACGCGGGCTTCGGTCAGGATCAGGTTGTGGGTAAATTGCGATAACCAGTGAGTGGGCGTTTGCCCGTTTAGATCGTGATGCGGCACTTGCCAGAAGTCCTTCAAGGCATCTCTCACACACAACTCAGGGGTGCGGGTGACAAACTCAAGGTATTTCTCAAGCTCAGGCGCAGTGATTTCTACGGCGAGGTCTTCGTCGTCCAGCGTGTAGGCATAGTTGTAAACGCGGGTTGCGCCTTGTACGAAAGTCGGTACTTGCCCGGTGAGGTAGCACTCATCTATCAGGGCGGTCAGTTGCTGGCTGGCGATGGTCGGAGACTGGCCAGGCTCTGCCGGCGCTTCCTGACTGATAAATAGAAAGTCAGTGCAGGCATCTTCGGGCAGCCGTGGGAAAAACACCCGTAAACGATGATCCAGCGATAGATCCAGGTTGGGGCATGCCTGGATGAGCGATCGCCATTGCGACGCTGCGTTCTTGAGTATGTCGAGATTTTCGAGGTGCGTGGGCATAGGGTTTTCCTGTCAATGACGCGTACGTCGGAGTGCTGACAGGGAATCGCAAAGTGTTCGTGCGTTGGGCTTACATATTGCTAGCCGTTGAAAATTATTGGCGTTCAAAGGCAGTGGTAAGGTATGGCAAATCGCGCGGGGGTCATTCCTGACGTCTTACGCTATAATCCCGCTCTTTAGTTGTTTCTCGCGGTGCGAGGAACACACCATTTTTTCAGGCGCCCGCCGCCTGCCTGCATTCAAAAGAGGCCCCACCTGTGGCATTGACGATTCTTGGCCTGTCCGGCGCCCTTAGCCATGATCCCTCAGCAGCCCTCTATATCGACGGCAAGCTGGTAGCGGC
This sequence comes from Pseudomonas sp. CCC3.1, assembly GCF_034347405.1. Lineage (NCBI taxonomy): Bacteria > Pseudomonadati > Pseudomonadota > Gammaproteobacteria > Pseudomonadales > Pseudomonadaceae > Pseudomonas > Pseudomonas sp. CCC3.1. The sequence continues at coordinate 4,786,811 of NZ_CP133778.1, read as the reverse complement.
GGCAGAAGAAGAGCGCTTCGTACGCGATAAGCATGCAAAGAACCGCATGCCTTACGAATCCGCAAAATTCTGCCTTGAGCAAGCGGGCATCAAACCCTCTGACGTGGATGTGGTGGCGATTCCGTTCGCCCCGATCAGCTTGTTCGGCAAGGCGCGCTGGCACTACGCCAAACGCTATTGGTACGCCCCGGATCGCGCCCTTGATGCGATTCTGATGGGCAACCGTCGCTACAAGCGCTATCGCAACAAAATCGTGTTCTGCCTTGAGCAACTGGGTTTCGACCCGAAGAAAATCAAGATCGAACCGGTTGAGCACCACTTGGCTCACGCCTCCAGCGCTTACCACTGCTCGGGTTTCAAAGAAAAAACCGCGATCCTGGGTATCGACGGCAAGGGCGAGTACGCCACGACCTTCTTCGGTTATGGCGAAAACGGCAAGATCACCAAGATCAAGGAATTCTTCGACCCGGACTCCCTCGGCGGCCTGTATGGCGCGATTACCGAGTTCCTCGGTTTCGAGATGCTCGACGGCGAATTCAAGGTGATGGGCATGGCGCCGTACGGCGACGCCAGCAAATACGATTTCTCGCGTCTGGCTTCGTTTGAAAACGGCGAATTGGTGATCAACACCGAATACGCCAACGTCATCGGCCTGCGTCGCTATAAAGAGAAGGGCAAAGGCTTTTACTTCTCGCCAAAGCTGATCGAGTGGCTGGGACCAAAGCGCGAAGGCGATATCGCCGACGAGCCGTACATCCACTACGCGGCCAGCATGCAAGCGCTGTTTGAAAAACTGTCCTTGCAGATGATCGACTACTACTTGGGCGACATTCTCAAGGAAACCGGCAAAATCGCTTTCGCCGGTGGCTGCGCGTTGAACGTGAAGCTGAACCAGAAAATCATCGCTCGCCCTGAAGTCAAAGAGTTGTTCGTGCAACCTGCGTCCGGCGATGCCGGCACCGCGGTGGGTGCGGCCGCTTATGTATCCCACGCACGCGGTGTGCCAGTCGAGAAGATGGAACACGTCTACCTCGGCCCTGCGTACAGCAACGAAGACGTGATCGCGGCGTGTGCCCGTCACCCTGGAAAGCCCGCGTACCGCAAGATCGAAGGCACGCCAGAGAAGATCGCCAAGATCATGGTTGATGGCAATCCAGTGGCCTGGTTCCAGGGTCGCATGGAGTTCGGCCCGCGTGCCTTGGGCGGTCGTTCGATCATCGGTTGCCCGAGCAGCGCTGGCGTGGCTGACCGCATCAACGAACAAATCAAGTTCCGCGAGCGCTGGAGGCCTTTCTGCCCGTCGATGCTCGACACCGTGGGCCCGCAGATGATCAAGGTCGATCACCCTGCACCGTTCATGACCTTCACCTTTGAAGTGGCTGAAGAGTGGAAAACCCGCGTGCCAGAGGTTGTGCATGAAGACGGCACCTCGCGCGCGCAGGTGCTCAAGCGCGAATACAACCCGCGCTACTACGACATGATGAAAGCCCTCGAAGTGCTGACCGGCAACGGCGTGTCGCTGAACACCTCGCTCAACCGTCGTGGCGAACCCATGGTCTGCTCGCCGACTGACGCCCTGAACATGTTCTTCGGTTCTGATTTGCAGTACCTGATCATGGAAGACATTTTGGTGGTCAAAGAAGGCGCGGAGCGTTATGAATCGCTCGACTGAGCGTCATGTGCTGCAGTTCTGCCACGGCTATGACGGGCCGTTTCTGGACTGCGCGCGCCAGTACGCCAGCCTGTTCGCCAGCAGCGGGTATCGGGTAACCACGGTCTTTCTGACCGGGGCAGCCGACCCTGAAGTGGCGGCAGGCTGTGCGTCGGACGAAGTGCTGTTTATGGAGTTCAGCTCCAAGGCCATTCGTGGCCTGAAGCTGGGCGCCATCGCCAAGCTGCGTAAAATCGCCGCCTCGCGCACGTTCAGTTTTTGCATCGCCCACCGCTTCAAGCCGATTTATATCGCCCTGTTGGCCACCGGTTTGCCGGTGATCGGCGTGCATCACGCATTTGGCGACTATCAACGTCGCAGCCGCAAACTGTTCGCCCATCTGTTTCGCAAGCGCCTGAGCCTGCTCGGTGTTTCCGATGCGGTGCGCGACGACATGCGCAAATGCCTGCCCAAATGGCCGACGGGGCGCATCAGCACGCTGTACAACCGCATCGATATCGACGCCGTGCAAGCCAGCCAACTGCCAGGCACCCAGGCGCGTGAAGCGCTGGGGTTGTCGGTGGATGGCTTTATTGTCGGTAACGTCGGGCGCCTGCACCCGGACAAGGACCAGGCCACGTTGATTCAGGGCTTCGCCAAAGCCCTGCCTGATCTGCCGACTGATAGCCAGTTGGTGATTCTGGGCAAGGGCCGCCTGGAGCAAGACCTCAAAGAGCTGGCCCGCGAACTCGGCATTGCCGAGCAGGTGAAGTTTTTGGGCCAAGTGCCCGATGCGCGTCGTTATTTCCGCGCGTTTGATGTGTTTGCCCTCAGCTCCGATCACGAGCCGTTTGGCATGGTTTTGCTGGAGGCCATGGCCGCTGGCGTTCCATTGCTGGCCACGGCTTGCGGCGGGGCCAAGGAAGTGGTTGAAGGTGTCGGCATTCTGTTCCCGCTGGGCGATGCCGAACACTTGGCCCAAGGCATCAAACATTTGGCAGTGCTCAGTGATGAGCAGCGCCGGGCGTGTGCGGACTTGATGCTGGCGCGCCTGCATGAACGCTTTAGCGATCAAGCCGTGCACGACCGGTTCTGGCAATTGCCGCAAGTCACCGACCTGACTGCGGGGGCCTGATGTTCAATTTTTTCCAAGGCTGGCGTGAGCGCGGCTGGGACGTTGTCGACGCGGGTACTTATGCCGATGCCTGGCAGCGTTTTGGTGGCAGCGTCGCGACTCATCCTATGGTGGTTGAGCGTTTGGCTCAATTGGCCGGCATTCCGGTGCGCTATCTGGCCTGGGAGCAAAACGGTGAACTGAAAGCCGCGATCCCGACCTGGGGCCGCGACTTGGCCTTGTCCAAGGACGTGCTCAAGCGTCACGGCAAAAAAGGCCTGTTCGATCTGGGCAATGCAGAGATCATTCTGCCCGCGGCGGCGGAGGCCAACGTGCCTTTGCGCCATCGTGGCCGCTACCTTTCGGTGCTCAATGAAGGGCGTTTCAGCACGCTGATCGCGCAAACCGAACAGCTGGCCATGGCCCGCACCCCTGAAGAACTGTCGAAGAAATTCCGCTACAACCAGCGCCGCGAATTGCGTTTGCTGGAAGAAGCGGGCGGTGTCGTGCGCCCGGTGACGGATTTTTCCAGCACTGAGCTGGCGGCTATCTACTGCGATTTGTTCATGCGCCGCTGGGGCTTCGTGGCCACGGGGGCCGAGCATATGGCCGAAGTGGTTGAGCTGTTGCGTGAACTGTTGATCGGGTCAGTAATCTTTCTTAACGACTCGCCTATTGCAATTCAGTTGGTGTACCGAGTTGAATCGCCCGAATGGATCAGCGTTGAGTACGTTAACGGCGGTGTTGACCCTCAGACCCGTGATTTCAGCCCCGGTAGCGTATTGAGCTTCCTCAATACTCAGTCGGCCTGGGAGCAGGCTCGCGGTGTCAACAAGCCGTTGCGTTTCTCGTTTGGCCGCGCTGATCGCGAATACAAAGAGCGTTGGTGCAACCCGGTGCCGGTGTTCAGGGTGTAGCCGCAAATCTAGTGGAAGCGAGCAAGCCCGCTCCCACAGGGGATCACATACAAGAGCCAATTCATGAGCCGCAAACAGCAACTCCTCAAGCGCCATCGGCGCAACAAGCGAATGGGCTTGCTGATCGGCCTGCTGGTGCTGATTGCCAGCGGTGTGTTACTGGCCTGGTGGTTGCCGCTGGTGCTGGCAGTGCTGGGCTGGGTGGCCCATGAAGCGTGGTTCGCTGACCATCTGTTTTACTCGCCTCAAGACGACTACCAATACACCTTCGGGCCAGACGGCGAACGTTTTGGCCTGCACCTTGAGGGTGAGCGTCTGGTGCTTGATCAGCCGCTGAACCTTGCGGGTGGTGAAACCCTGGTCTTGGCCATCAAGGTCAACAGTCGCGGGCTGGGGCGCTTTCTCGACCCGAGCGTTCAACTGCTGGGCGGCGAGCAATCAGACCTGCAAACCTTCGAGCGCGGGGTCAACGGGCTGCGCTATCTGAACCTCAGTGAGCAAGCGGGTGTATTGAGCCGTGGCGAGTTACGCCTCAAAGGGCGTTGTTGCCGCGTGCAAGGCCAGCCTGAACTGTGGGTGTTTCGCCAGCCCGATTACCGCGAGCAGCGGGTGATGGTGATAGCGCCCCACGCAGACGATGCCGAACTGGCTGCTTTTGGCTTGTACAGCCAAGCCAAAGAAGCGTGGGTCGTGACCCTGACTGCGGGCGAGATTGAGGCTGAGCACTATCAGCAGATGGGCCTTGAGCGCGCCGAAGCGGCGAGACTGAAGGGGCGTCTGCGGGCATGGGACAGCGTGGCGGTGCCGCGCTGGGCCGGTGTGCCGCAAGCGCATTGCGCACAGTTGGGCTACTTCTGCCTGCAACTGCCCGCAATGCAGGCCGCGCCGGATCAGCCGATGGCGTCACGCGAGGCAGACGTAAGTGATATCCGGCTCTTTCGTCAACTCAATCCGTTTCCGATGCCCGGTGATAGCGATGGGGCACCGACCTGGAATAACCTGCTGGCGGATTTGCGGGCCTTGATCCTGCGCGCGCGCCCTGAAGTCATTGTGTTGCCGCATCCGACCCTTGACCCGCACCCCGACCATATCTGCGCGCAAGCTGCTGTGCTTGAAGCATTGCAAGGGCTGGAATGGCAGCCGACGACCTTGCTGGGTTACGCCAACCACCTGCATGACAATGATCGCTGGCCCATGGGCAACAGCGGCGACGGGATTGCCCTGCCGCCGGTCTTTGATGCCTCGCTCAGCTTGTACCCGTGCAGCCTGCCATTGACCCTTGATCAGCAGCGCGACAAGGCGATGGCGCTGGGCATGATGCATGACTTGCAACCCCGTGCCGCGCTCAAACGCAGACTGCGTCGGTCGATTCAGGTGCTACTCGCAGGCAGAAAGCCATCGCCTTATGGCGAGAATGAATATTTTCGTAAAGCAGTTCGACGGCATGAACTGTTCTGGCGTCTTGAGGCGCCGCAAGGAAAATCATGAAAGTTCTATTTCTAGTACAGAAAGAGCAGCGAGCCATTCTGGATCGCCTGTATGACGGCATCGCTGCGAACTGCGAGTGTGATATTCGCTGGCTGAGCAGCGATGAACAACGCAACTTGCGCGGGTATTTCCGACGCGAAGTGGACGTCGCGCGCTATGACCGCATTGTGTTTTTCTTGCGCTTCAAACAGGAAATCCGTCAGGTCAGCTTTATTCGCACCGTGCCCAACCTGGTGATTCTTGAGCACGATGCCTATCAGAACTACATCGAGTGCAAGTACACCGGTCTATTCAGTGCGCACTACCGCCAACTGCCGTGGGCGCGGGTGATCAGTTCCGGCTTTATGGTCACGCAACGTTTGCGCGATGAGGGGTTTGACGCGGTGTTCGTGCCCAAGGGCTACGACCAGACGCTGTTGCATGATCTGGGCCGTGAGCGCGACATTGAGCTGGCATTTGTCGGCAGCACCAACAGCGTGGCTTACAGCGGCCGTAAAGCCTTGCTCGATGAGCTGGCCAGTGTAGAGCCGCTGGTGGTCACGCGCACCAAGTCCGGTGATGACTACCGCGATACCTTGAACCGCATTCGCTTCTTTGTGAGCGCGGATGTGGGCATGGGCGAATACATGATCAAAAACTTCGAAGCCATGGCCTGTGGTTGCGTGCTGCTGGCCTTTGATCAGGGCGAGGCAGAAAACCGAGCATTGGGCTTTGAAGACATGCATAACATCGTTTTTTATCGTGATATTCCCGAACTACAGAAAAAACTGACACGTTTGCGTAATGATTCGCAACTAGCTGCCGATATTGCCCTTCGTGGTCGTGATCTGGCGGTGTCACAGTACAGCTTCGGTCGAATTGGCCAGCGGATTGTTGAAGAGCTACAACCGGCACTACGTCCTCATCCACCCCTGTCCTGGGTAGATCGAGTTCGATTGAAACTGGGTATCTGAGACGACCTGGGATCAATCGCGGTGATACACCCCAAAGGACTGAATCTAACAATGAGAGGAGGCGAACCGTGCGGTTCTGCCAAGAAAGTGACATTACCCTGGTTGTGACCAGTTGCGGCCGTCTTGACTTGCTCAAGCTGACGCTCGACAGCTTTGACCGGTTTAACACAGCGTCCATCCGCGAAGTCTTTATCACCGAAGACTCCGGCGACGAGGCCGTGCGCGCGGCGATTCCGCCCCACTGGCTTGAGCACTGCACTGTTTTCGTCAATAAACCGAAACTGGGGCAGTTGGCTTCGATTGATCTGGCCTACTCAAAAGTCAGCACACCGTACATTTTCCATTGCGAAGACGATTGGGAGTTTTATCGCCCGGGCTTTGTCGAAGACTCAAGAACCATTCTGGAACTCAAACCAGAAATCTTGCAGGTCTGGTTACGCAGCTATGCTCATGACTTGCGGATTCACAGCCCTTACCTACATTACGGTGAGCGTGAAGTGATCGGGGGGGTTGCCTGCTATCCGGTACTGTCGGATAAACCGGACTGGCAGAGCTTTTCTCTTAACCCTGGATTACGCCGTTACAAAGAATATTTGTTGTGCGCGCCCTATAGCGGGCATGGTGGCGAAAAAGCGCTGTCCAAGCGCTATGCCGAGCTTAATTTGCAGGCAGTTGCACTAGAGGCTGACGCGGTATTGCATACAGGTTTCGGCAATCATGTCGAAGTGCCAGAAGAGCGTCAGCGCAAGCTGCGACGTGGTCGCCGAGAGCGGATAAAGCTGTTTATTTCTTTGTTGCTGGGAGTGTTGATTGGCGTTCTTATCAGTTAGCGGGTGCGGGTTTGAATCGTGATGAGTGAACGACAATGAAGCGTGGGATGAGCATCATTAATGTGATGTGGTCGGGCGATTCACCCTATGCATCTGTACACAAGGTTCACCGGCAAGTCCTGTCCCAGGCGCCGTCCGGGGCTCCTGTTAAAACCTGGCTGTTGCAACACGAGGCCCCGGCTTGCTTGAGCGAGCTTGGGGGTGTTAAAGCCTGGAATTTGTCGTCGCGCTTTTTGAAAGGGCGTGGAATCTGGGTGTTTTCTCGTCCCTTGCGTAACCGTTTTTTTCGTAACGCGCTGCTCGAAAATGATGCCCAAGTGGTGCTGCTTGACGGTTTGGGCGTGGCGCGTGTGCTGTTGCCTGCATTACATGGATTGCCGCAAGTGCGTGCAGTGGTGATCTTTCACGGTTCAACCCGGCTGCAATGCAAGGATCTCTGTCTTTTCCGCAAGCTCTCGCCTGAGCAACTGACCCTGTGCGCTGTGTCGCAAACTCTCGCTGATTCGATCGCGGCGGACGTCAAGTTGCCGGTCCTTACCTTGAGCAGCATGCTGGATCCGCAAAAGTCTCAGCAACAATTGTTGTCACGTGAGCAGGCGCGCCAGCAATTGGATCTTCCTGTGCAGAGCCAGCAGGTGTTCGGCGCTGTCGGGCGACTGGTCGACTCCAAAGGCTTCGACACGTTGCTGAAGGCCTTTGCGCAAAACCTCAAAACCCACCCAGATGGTCTGCTGATGATTATCGGTGAAGGCCCCCGGCGTTCGTCCCTGGAATCACAAATCAATGCCCTCGGGTTGCAAGGCAAAGTGCTGCTGCCGGGCCATGTGAACAACGTGGCCAGCCTGTATCGGGCGTTTGACTGGGTGTTGATTCCCTCACAAGCAGAGGGGTTGGGGTTGGTCGTACAAGAAGCGGTGATCGCGGGTGTACCGGTGCTGGCGAGCGATTTGCCCGTATTTTATGAACAGCTGGGGGATGGGGGCTCTTACGTGCCGGTCAATGACGTCTCGGCCTGGGCCAAGGCGATTGACGCCTGTTCGTCTCTTGCGGCGGCTGATGTCGCTGCGCGCCAATACGCAGGGCTTGATCCGGAGCACGCCTGGTTGCGCTTTAAACAGGCATGTTCCGGCGTGTTTTAAGCCTGTTGAAAGGCGTTTTGCAGGGCCTGTACCGGGAACTTGTCGCTCAGGTTCTCGCGCTGGATGTAGCGCAAAAAGTGCTGAAGGTTACGTTGCACCAGCTTTTTAGACAGCGGAGCCTTAAAAAAGCGCATATCGGCTACGTCAATCAAACCCCACTGATTCTCTGGGGTTACCACGATGTTGCCCAAGTGCAGGGAACGGAAGTAAATGCCATCAGCGTGCAAGCGGCGGATCAACTCGATAAGCTTCGGCAGGTTTTCTTGCCAGTCAAACCCGTTTTTCTCTGCGATCTGACGCAGTGTTTCACCTGGCAACGGGCGATACAGCACCGCCGTCATGCCTGGTTTTTCCAAGCGATAGAACGCCAGTACCTTGAGTGTCGGGACTCCGAGTTTTTCAAGTTGAGCAGCGTTATCGATGAACCGCTTCGAATAAGGGCGCAGCAAGGCAGATGACAGGAGGCGCTTGCGACGAAACAGTTTCACTATGTTCCCGTCTTTCAGCAGGTAGACTTTTGCGCCATAGCTGTCTGCTTCAAGCGTTTTAGCGCCTTCAATCATTTGATTTAAAGCGGCTTGTGTAAGCCGTGAACATTGCATCGTAGAACCCTTGCGAGCAGTCAGACACACAATGATGCCGAAAAAGTGGCGTTTTAACCATTCCAGGTTGTCTGGGTGGTTGAATTAGGAGTGGGATGATGTACGAAAGCCGTTGGGCTCAAGCCCTTATGACGTGCGGTGTGTTGTGGTTCATGCTGGCAATTGCCTTTGCTCCCACGAACAAAATCTACCAACAGGGCCTGGTGTTGTTTACCTGGGTTCCGACACTGCTTGTTGCGTGGTCTGCGCGCTCGATATTAGGCCAGGTTTGGCAGGCGCAGCGGGCGCTTTGCCTGTCACTTGTCGGTTTGGCGGTGTGGGCCGTTGTCAGCTTGAGTTGGAGCGGTGAGCCACTGAGCCAGGCTAAACAGTTGGTTTATATCGCACTGTTTGTTGTGTCATTCCCGATTCTGGCCAATGGCCGCCCTGAACGCATCGTGCGTTTGATGCAATGGGGCGGACTCGGATTGGCAGTCATGGCGTTAGTCGCCATTGTTAATTTCTATCTCGTCAAAGGACATGCCTGGTCGGGGCGTCTGGAGGGGCTGGGCGAGTTGGCTCATCCTATTTTGGGTGCCTATGCGATCGGTGTGGCCGGCATCTGGATGCTGCACTGGGTGCCTCAAGGGCGTTGGGCGCAATTGCTTTGGCTGGTTGCGCTTGGGTTTCTGGGCTGCTTTGTCGTCATGACCCAAAGCCGTGGCGCGGCAGTGGCGCTGTTGCTGACCGTTCTGGCCATGCCGATCTGGCGCCGCGACCGACGCACCTTGGCGATTTCAGCCATTGCATTGCTTGGCGCTGCAGTGGTGTTTTGGTACATGCAGGCGTTGATGCTTGCACGCGGTGCTTCGTATCGGCCGGAGCTGTTTATGGCTAGCCTGCATATGATTGAAGCGCACCCATGGCTTGGCCTGGGGTTTGAGGCGCCGTTTAACGTAAAGGCCGTTGGGCTGACCTTTGATCACTCGCACAATCTGTTTACCAGTGTGGCGATCAGTTTGGGCCTGCCTGGGTTGCTGCTCTGGTCGGTTGCCTGGTTTTCGGTGCTGGTTTATGGCTGGCGCGCCCGGGCGAACGTGTTGGGCCAAGCGGTCATCGGCATGTGGGTGTTTTCGACGCTGGCCATGCAGTTTGACGCGGCCAGCCTGCTGGATACCCCGCGTGCAGAATGGTTTATCACCTGGCTACCGATTGCCGTGGCGACTCTTTTGTCGTTCAAGCCGGCGTGTCGTGAAGCCTGTGATAAAATTTCGCGTTTTCCTTAAATCAGTGAGCTCTACGATGAGTGATTCACCGTCCGAAGCGGAACAGAGTTCAAGCCTGAAAGTCTACTTCCGGCTTTTGAGTTATGTGAAGCCCTACATCGGCCTTTTCCTGCTGAGTATTGTCGGCTTCCTTATTTTCGCTTCGACCCAACCAATGCTGGGTTACATCCTCAAGTATTTCGTCGATGGCCTGTCCAATCCCGATGCGGTGTTGTTTCCAAATGTGCCTTACCTGCGTGATATGCGCCTGTTACAGGCCGTACCGCTGCTGATCGTTTTGATCGCCGCATGGCAGGGGCTGGGCTCCTTCCTGGGTAACTACTTCCTGGCCAAAGTATCGCTGGGGCTGGTCCACGATCTGCGCGTGCAGCTGTTTAATAACCTGCTGGTACTGCCTAACCGTTACTTCGACAAGCACAACACGGGTCGTCTGATTTCGCGCATCACCTTTAACGTGACCATGGTCACTGGCGCTGCCACTGATGCGATCAAGGTCGTGATTCGTGAAGGCATGACCGTGGTGTTCCTGTTTGCGTCCTTGCTGTGGATGAACTGGCGCCTGACGTTGGTGATGATCGCCATCCTGCCGTTGATCGCCGTCATGGTGAGCACGGCCAGCAAGAAATTTCGCAAGCAAAGCAAGAAAATTCAGGCGGCCATGGGCGATGTGACTCACGTGGCTTCCGAAACCATTCAGGGGTATCGAGTGGTTCGCAGCTTCGGCGGCGAAACCTATGAGCGCGAGCGCTTTTTGAAGGCCAGCCAGAGCAACACTGACAAACAACTGCGCATGACCCGTACCGGGGCGATCTACACCCCGATGCTGCAACTGGTCATCTACGTGGCCATGGGCATTTTGATGTTCCTGGTGCTGTACCTGCGCGGCGATGCGTCGGCGGGCGACATGATTGCCTACATCACCCTGGCGGGCCTGCTGCCCAAGCCGATTCGCCAGCTGTCTGAAGTCAGCTCGACGATCCAGAAGGGCGTAGCGGGGGCCGAAAGCATCTTTGAGCAATTGGACGAGCCACAGGAAGTCGACACGGGCACCGTTGAGCGCGACCACGTTAGCGGCCGTCTAGAAGTGCGTAACCTGAACTTCACCTACCCGGACACTGATCGTCAGGTACTCAAGGACGTGACGTTCTCGGTTGAACCGGGGCAGATGGTGGCACTCGTTGGACGTTCCGGCAGCGGCAAATCGACGCTGGCGAACCTGATCCCGCGCTTCTATCACCACACCTCGGGCGAAATTCTGCTCGACGGGGTTGAGATCGAAGACTATCGCTTGCTCAACCTGCGCCGCCATATCGCGCAAGTGACCCAGAACGTGACCTTGTTCAGCGACACCGTCGCCAACAACATTGCCTACGGTGATCTGGCCGGTGCACCGCGTGCCGATATCGAAAAAGCTGCGCGTGCTGCCTACGCCATGGACTTTATCGAGCAACTGCCACAAGGCCTGGATACTCAGGTTGGCGAGAACGGCGTGCTGTTGTCCGGTGGTCAGCGTCAGCGTCTGGCGATTGCCCGTGCCTTGCTCAAGAACGCGCCGTTGCTGATCCTGGATGAGGCGACTTCAGCGCTCGACACCGAGTCTGAGCGTCATATCCAGGCCGCTCTCGATCATGTGATGCAAGGCCGTACCACGCTGGTGATTGCGCACCGTCTTTCGACCATCGAAAAAGCCGACATGATTCTGGTCATGGACCAGGGCCAGATCGTTGAACGTGGCACTCACAATGAGTTGTTGGCTCAAAACGGCTACTACGCCCGCTTGCACTCGATGGGCCTCGATGCCCCGTCGGCTTCTGGCGACATCGCCTAAAGCTGGCTGAGAACCCTGTGGGAACCTGGCTTGCCAGCGATGCAGTCGATGCGGTTTTTCTGTTAAACCGCATCGATACCCTCGCGGGCAAACCCGCTCCCACAACGGTTTGAAGTTGCTTTACTGACGCCACGTATACCGTGCGTCGGGTTATGCAAGCCATCGCTGATTCTCATTCCTGCGATTAACGCCGTGAACTGACCTGCGTTCACCCTGTGTTAATATCGCGCCCCTGTTCATTTTGTATGTGGGTTCTCCATGAAGTTGTCCATGCCGCGATTCGATCAAGCCCCTGTCTTGGTGGTAGGCGATGTCATGCTCGACCGTTACTGGCATGGCGGAACCTCACGGATTTCCCCTGAGGCGCCAGTGCCGGTGGTCAAGGTCGAGCAAATTGAAGACCGTCCGGGCGGTGCAGCCAACGTTGCACTGAACATTGCGGCCCTTGGCGCGCCAGCCTCGCTGGTGGGTGTCACCGGCGACGATGAAGCTGCCGACAGTCTGGCCAATAGCTTGAAAGGCGCGGGTGTACGCGCCATTTTCCAGCGCATCGCGCACCAGCCAACCATCGTCAAGCTGCGGGTCATGAGCCGTCACCAGCAACTGCTGCGTATCGACTTTGAAGAGCCGTTTGCGACCGACGCTTTGGCGTTGGGTGCGCAAGTCGACAGCTTACTCGACGGCATTAAAGTGCTGGTGCTGTCTGACTACGGCAAAGGCGCGTTGAAAAATCACCAGGTATTGATCCAGGCCGCTCGCGCCCGGGGTATTCCGGTGCTGGCTGATCCTAAAGGCAAAGACTTTTCGATTTACCGGGGTGCGAGTCTGATCACTCCGAATCTCAGCGAGTTCGAAACCATTGTCGGTGGCTGCAGCGACGAGGCTGATCTAGTGGCCAAAGGCGCCAAGCTGATGGCTGATCTTGAGTTGGGAGCCTTGCTGGTCACCCGTGGTGAACACGGCATGACCTTGCTGCGTCCGGGCTTTGCGGCCATGCACTTGCCTGCTCGCGCCCGTGAAGTCTTTGACGTTACCGGTGCTGGCGATACGGTCATCTCGACCCTGGCCGCAGCCATTGCTGCCGGTGAAGAACTGCCGCACGCCGTAGCACTGGCCAATCTGGCGGCCGGTATTGTGGTGGGCAAGTTGGGTACGGCGGCCATCAGCGCGCCAGAACTGCGCCGGGCCATCCAGCGTTCGGAAGGCTCCGAGCGCGGTGTATTGACCCTTGATCAACTGTTGTTGGCCATCGACGATGCGCGGGCTCACAACGAGAAAATCGTCTTCACCAATGGTTGCTTCGACATCTTGCACGCCGGGCACGTGACCTACCTGGAGCAGGCGCGGGCGCAGGGTGATCGTCTGATCGTTGCGGTTAACGATGACGCCTCTGTGAGCCGTCTTAAAGGGCCGGGTCGCCCGATCAACAGCGTTGACCGGCGCATGGCTGTACTGGCTGGCTTGGGCGCTGTGGACTGGGTGATCAGCTTCCCGGAAGCCACCCCGGAAAACTTGTTGGCCCAGGTCAAGCCGGACGTGCTGGTCAAAGGCGGCGATTACGGGATCGACCAAGTGGTCGGTGCCGACATCGTGGCCTCGTATGGCGGGACGGTGAAAGTGTTGGGGCTGGTTGAAAACAGCTCAACCACGGCGATCGTTGAGAAAATCCGCGGCCAATAACAAACGCTGACCCTGTAGGAGCGAGCTTGCCTCGCGATCTTTTAGATAAAAAGATCGCGAGGCAAGCTCGCTCCTACAAGGGATTTGTGTGCAGCCCGGTACGCACAACGCCGCCTTACTTCTTCACTACCTTCCTGAATATCTGCCGCGCCTTGCTGGTCAGGCGCTTGAGCCTCGACTCCTTGCCCGGCGCGCTTAAACCTTGCTGCTTGAGCCAGTCCTTCCAGCGAATGCGTTCTTCACTGACCACCCAGCCTTCCTGAGGCGCAAAACTTTCAGCCAGATATAACCCTCGGGTGCTGGCCGGTTTCAGCTGACCCTTCGTCAAGGTATACAACTCGGCGCAGGGTTTGCCATCGGTCAGCGGCATCAGGTACAGGTCCGGGCGCTTTCGATTCAAGCGGGCCACCAGTTGATCACCTTCCAAGCGTTCTTCGACATGAAACAGGCTCAGCGACTTGGCTTCTTTGGGCACCTCAAGGCGCAAGTCGTAAATCAGTTGCAGGGACGCGGTCGGTAAATGGACGTAAGCCCGTGGACGCTCCAGCAAAGGCTGGCTGGCGCACCGCACAGGCCGTGCTGCGCCCGATAACGGGGTCAGGCGAAAGGGCAGGGCTTCGCGGTAATGCAGCGCGCTGGCGTAAGGCGCCGGCAGCCACGTCTCGTTGAAACGCCCGCTGAGCCAACCTTCCGGGGTTTCCAGCAGGCATTCTTCAGCCACTTCCTGAACGGCCGTGTGCAGCGGCAAGTTGACCTCATGCGCTGGCACATAGCCCGAGATCAGCTTGAGCACGACATCGCCTCGATCCTGACGCCGCTGGCGCACTAATACCCAGTAATCGCGGCCTTGCCAGGTCAGTGTCAGGCGCACCGACACCCCCAGGTTGGCCAACTCCACGGCGAAGCGTTCAGTGTCGGCGACACTCACCAGGCGGCGCTTGCTCAGGGTTTGCGAGAAGTTAAGCGGCATGCCGACGCTTTGATAGCTCAAGCCTTCAGGCGTGGCCTCGACATACAACGGCAGGGTTTTGAAGTCGCTGGGGTTCTTGCGGATCAGCATTCGCGGCATGTCGGCTCCTTCTTGCGTCGGGGTCGGCCGATTCGGCGGCTTTAGGCGTTACGCAGAACCTGCGCAACGGTCGCCACGTTATGGGCCAAGTGCAGCGGATTGATGGTGCCGACAATAGCACTGGCAACCCCGTGATGGCCAAACACCAGTTCGAAGCTGGCGCGCACCGGATCGACCCCGGGCTTGAGGCACACATGGCCGCTGGCCAGGGCTTTTTTCACCAGAATCGCCTTGCCGTGAGCGGCAGCGTAGTCAATCACCGGCTTTTCGGCCTGCTCGTTGAGGTTGTAAGTGACCATCGCGCAGTCGCCGTTTTCCAAGGCTTTAAGGCCGCCCTCGACGGTTTTGCCCGAGAGCCCGAAACCGCGAATCTTGCCCTCGCGTTTCAGCTCGGCCAAGGTGGCGTAGACGGCGCTTTCGTTGAGGATCGCAAGGTCATTACCGTCAGAGTGCACCAGCACCAGATCAATGAAGTCTGTTTCTAGACGTTGCAGGCTGCGCTCGACCGAATTTCGGGTGTGTGCGGCGCTGAAGTCGTGGCGCGACACGCCGTTGTCGAACTCTTCGCCGACCTTGCTGACAATCACCCAGTCTTGCCGCTGGCCGCGTAACAGCGGCCCCAGACGCTCTTCGCTGCGTCCATAAGCGGGCGCAGTGTCGATCAGGTTGATCCCCAGATCACGGCTCAGCTTGAGCAGCATTTTGGCTTCGTCATCATCCGGGATCTGAAAACCGCTGGGGTATTTCACCCCTTGGTCGCGGCCCAGCTTCACAGTGCCCAGGCCCAGGGGCGACACCCGCAGGCCGGTATTGCCCAGCGGGCGATGAAAGTCGTGCAGGGTTGCCTGGCTCATGGCAGCAGTTGCTCCCATGCGGTTTGGCCCAGTGGCGGGCGCGGGAACTCAGGCAGCGCAGGCGGGTTGCTCGGCTTGATAGCGTCCTGCTCAAGCGCGGTGATAACCCGGTCGGCGAAGTCCGGCGCCAGCGCCAGCTTGGTTGGCCAGCCCACCAGCAAGCGACCTTGATCTGCGAGGAAGGCATTATCCGGGCGTGTCAGCCCGGACTGCGCGGGCTCGGCACGATTGACCCGCAATGTGGCCCACTGCGCCTGGCTCAGATCAACCCATGGCAGCAAATTGCCCAGTTCTTTTTTAGCCACGGCGATTTGTTCCGCGGGTTCACGGGCTACGCCATCGGCTTCGGCAATGTCACCGCCCAAGTACCACACCCACTCGCCATTCGCGGCCGGGTGTGTGGTGACAGTAATCCGTGGCTTGGGGCCACCGCCCAGGCAGTGCGCGTACAGAGGCTTGAGGCTTGGGCCTTTGACCAGCACCATGTGCAGCGGGCGCAATTGTTGCGCGGGCACGCTGATTCCGGCGCTGGCCAGCAGCTCAGCATTACCGGCTCCGGCGCTGAGCACGATGCGTTGTGCATGAATGTCGCGGCCATCGACCCGCAGGCCAATCAACTCTTGGTTCTCAAACAGCGGCTCGATGTGTTGGCCAGCCAGCAGGCCATCGCCCGCCAACTCGGCCAAACGCTCGATCAGGCTTGGGACATCCACCACCAACTCAGCCAAGCGATACACCTTGCCCTTGAAGCGCGGGTCTTGCAGAGCAGGGGGTAACTGATCGCCCTTGACCTGATCGACTCGACCGCGCACAGCCTTACTGGCAAAAAAGCTGGTCAGATTGCCTGCCAAGGTGCCGGGGGACCACAAATAATGGGCTTCTGAAAGCAGGCGCACGCCGCTTAAATCCAGCTCGCCGTCGCCGGCAAGGGCTTCGCGCCAGCGGCGCGGCATGTCGGCAATGGCTTCAGAGGCGCCAGTCAGTGCACCGTGCAGCGCATACTTGGCGCCGCCGTGAATGATGCCCTGCGACTTCACGGTCTGTGCGCCACCGAGTGATTGGTTCTCGACCAAAATCGTAGAAAAACCCTGACGGCGCAGGCGGGCGTTGAGCCAGAGGCCAGCAACACCAGCGCCGACAATCAGCACGTCGGTGGAAATAACAGATGGCATGGGCGACCTCAGCGTTTAAAGACAAGGCTGAGAGTATACAGCCTGATTTTCAAACTGACGGTGTAGCCGCTGCCGCAGGCTGCGATGCCCCGGTTTTGAATACAGCGAGAAACCTGTGGGAGTCTGGCTTGCCAGCGATGCAGGCGATGCGGTTTTTCTGTTCAACGGCATCGATACCCTCGCGGGCAAGCCCACTCCCACAGGGGAATGTGCGTTAACTGACAGGCATTAGGCCCTGCGGCCCTTATCGCAGCCTGTGGCAGCGGCTACAGAGGTTAGTGGCCTGCTGTTTTCGAAAACAGTTGAATCACCACCACGCCCAGCACGATCAGGCCCATGCCGAGCATGGCCGGCAGGTCGAGTTTTTGCCCGTAGATAAACAAGGCGGCGACGCTAACCATCACGATGCCCATGCCCGCCCACACGGCGTATGCCACACCGACCGGGATCGTGCGCACCACCAGTGTCAGCATCCAGAACGCAGTGGCGTAACCGGCAATCACCAGCACCAGTGGCAGCGGTGTGCTGAAACCCTTGACCGCCTTCATCGAAACAGTGGCAATGACTTCAGCGCAGATGGCGATAGCCAAGTAGTAGTAAGCGGTCATGGTGTAGTCCTGAGTGTGAGGCGAAGCAATTTAACAGCACGGCATTCTAGTGGTTGTAAAAGTGTGTAGGGGCTTTTTGTGGCGCCTTGAAAGGGCCGTGTTCGGTGCCATCATCGTCGAGGTCGTTTTCAAGTAAACTCTGCGCCCATGAATAGAACTCTCTATACCTTGCTGTTTCATCTGGGGCTGCCGTTGGTGGCGATTCGGTTGTGGTTACGGGCGCGCAAGGCGCCAGCGTATGCCAAGCGCATCGGTGAACGCTTCGCCCTGAATCTGCCGGTTCTGCAGACGGGCGGAATTTGGGTGCACGCGGTGTCGGTGGGAGAAAGCATCGCCGCCGCGCCGATGATCCGGGCGTTGCTCAAGCGCTATCCACAGCTGCCCATCACTGTTACCTGCATGACGCCCACCGGGTCGGAGCGGATTCAAGCCCTGTTCGCCGATGAGCCGCGTGTGCAGCATTGCTACCTGCCGTATGACCTGCCATGGGCGGCCGCGCGTTTTCTGGATCGTGTGCAGCCCAAACTGGCTGTGATCATGGAAACCGAACTCTGGCCCAATCATATTCACCAGTGCGCCAAGCGTGGCATTCCGGTGGCATTGGCCAATGCGCGGCTGTCGGCCCGCTCGGCAAAGGGCTATGCACGCTTTGCCAGGTTGACCCGGCCGATGCTTGAAGACATGAGCCTGATTGCCGTGCAGAGCGAAACAGAAGCCGAACGCTTCCGCCAATTAGGGGCGCGGCCCGAGTGCGTAGAGGTGACGGGCTCGATTAAGTTTGACCTGAGCATTGATCCGCAGCTGCTGACCAAAGCCCGGGAATTACGCGAGCAGTGGCACGCGCAGGCACGTCCCGTATGGATTGCGGCCAGCACCCACGAGGGTGAGGACGAAATCGTTCTTGATGCTCATCGTCGATTGCTGGCCACTTACCCGAATGCGCTGCTGATTCTGGTCCCGCGCCATCCTGAGCGTTTCAACTCAGTATTTGAGCTGTGCCAACGCCAAGGCTTTGTGACTGTGCGGCGTTCTGCAAACGCGCAGGTCAGCTCCGGCACTCAAGTTGTATTGGGCGACACCATGGGTGAGTTGCTGTTTCTGTACGCGGTGGCCGACACTGCGTTTGTCGGGGGGAGCCTGGTACCAAACGGCGGGCACAATGTGCTGGAGCCCGCGGCGCTGGCCAAACCGGTATTGAGCGGGCCGCACCTGTTTAACTTTCTCGACATCGCTGCAAAGTTGCGCGAAGCCGGTGCGCTGGAAGAAGTGGACGATGCCCAGGGGCTGGCAATTGCCGTGCGGCGCTTGTTTGAATTGCCCTCTGACGCGCAGCAGATGGGCGAGGCGGGATTGAGCGTGATGCAGGCCAACCAGGGCGCCTTGAAGCGCTTGCTGGATGGCCTGTCGCGATTGATCTCGAACTAAGTCACATGGCCTGCCATAGGCAGGTTACTTCGCGTCTTCAACCAAGGGCACAAACCAGTGACGGGCCAGGTCCTTGCCGATCTCGCCGCGATGAACATTGACAGTGGCATGCTCGCCTTGCGCATCGTTCACTTGCGAGAAGTAGTTGAGCTTGCGTTGCGCTTTGGTTTTCAGGTGAGCGGCGGAGTAGTCCAGGTTTGGGGTGTTGGCCATAGGGTAGTGAAAATGGGCGTACCAAATAGGAAACCCCTCACGGTTGTTGATGGCGTACTCCTGCATAAAATCTTGCCGCTCGCCCCGTAACGGGATGCGCTTGCCCAGACTGGCGAGTTGCACGACTCGTTGATCCAGCAGAAATTGCAAATTGCTATTGGTCGGAGGCAATTCGAGGCTGAGTTGGACGCGTGTGGCGTGACCCTCGCTGAACAGGCTTTGGGCCGCTTTGCGCAGCATCTCGACTAAGGCCTGGTCATCCGGCAGTCGTGAGGTCGGTGGCTGGTTTTGCAGGGCCGCGTCCATTTCGGTGGCCAGTGTGTCCAGTTTTTTGGCTTCGTTGTCGTAGGCTTCCTGTGCGGCCTGCGGGTATCGGTAGCGTTTCCTGCTCTCACGAAGGCTCTTGAGCACGTTTTCAAACTTGCTGAACAGCTTGCGCGCCTCGCCTTTGACGATGTTGAGCGCTCGCGTGGCCGCAGGCGTGTGAGGTTGAGCCGTCTCGATTTCCAGCCATTCGTCGCCGTGCTGTGAGTACGTCGAGAGCAGTTTCCTGTCGTAACCGGAGCGAATTTCGACGGTTTCAATCGGCCACTCGTTGCTGGCCGGTTTTAATTCGCCAATGAGTTGACCCTTGCCTCGCACATTGATGATTTTTTTTGACGGTCTACCCATCACAGACAGGGGGCGCCTGCGGGGTTTTTTGCGGGGTTTCAGCGCGGGCTTGATCTCGGCCGCCAGTTGCGTGGTGGCGTCCTGGTAGAGCCCCTCCAGCATGTGGCGAAGCTTGTTGAAGTAATCGAACTCCAGATCATCGGCATTCACGATGGCTAACCCGCGCATCGCATCCAGTGCCTGACCGTAGTGCTCCTCCAGACTGTCCAATACCTCAAGGCGTTTTTCTGGTGAAAATTCCAGGGTGTTGAGCGCGTCATGGGTCTGGATGTGCTCTTTAAGATGATCAACCGCTTCATCCAGACCCGTTTCGGTCAGGGTGCTGGCTGCGACTTTAGAGCTGGCCAGTTTCAGGCAACCCAAATGAAAGCTCTTGATGGACAAGGGGGTGTGTTCATCGGGTGAGAGGTCGGCGACCAGGCGGTTGGCGGCTTCGGTGCTGGCTTCGCTGTGGTTGTACAACTGGTCCACATAGCTGTTTCTGAGTTCAAGGCGTTGGAGCGTGCGTTCATTGAGCGCGACCTCTTCTCTGACAAACCGCAAGAACGCCTCGGGATCGGCAGTCGCGGCTTGCTCCAGCTGTGGCCCGGGCCTGGCGAATGGTGCCCATTTCTTGAGCAGGGCCCTCTGCTCGGCCCCCGAGCGGACCAACGACTTGACTGAATTGTCGAAGAGCTTTTGCAGCAAGGAGATGACGATCCTGTCGTGAAACGGCACTTTCAACTCAGTGCGTTCTTTGTTGCTCTCCAGCAGTTGCTGGTAGGCATCCCGTTGTTTTTTCAAGGCCATTTCGAATCGATCGCGAAACGTGTCGAGTTGCTCGGGGGTAAAACGTTCGTCTGTTTCTGCGCGCTCCAGGGCCGATTGGGTGATGTCTACCGCTTTGTGCAGTGGTTCCTCCTGCTTGAAAAAAGCCTCCAGTTCCTCGTCTAACTGTTTGGTTCGTTCGATCTTTTGTTGCTGAAGGGCCGCGATTCGCTTGGGCGGCATACCGCCTCGCAAGCGCAAGCGCAGGTCAAACGACCAGTGGCCCTTTTTGTCCGATTTCAAATTGGGTCCGCGAAGATGGGGGTCGGAGGCCGAAATAATGACCGCCGCACCTTCCATGTCGACATCGACTGGGTACAGCGTTTGCTCAATCAAGGCATGCCACCTGTCGGCAATGCGATAAAGACCTGTGCGCAGACTGGTGGGTTGCGCGGGCGGCAGCGATTCAGGGAGGGGAACTTCAAAGCCCGCCAAGCGTTCCCGTTGACGGGGTGTCAGGCGATTTTGCGCACTGGCAAAACTGAAGTCGAGGACTGTGCTTTCGGTGTTGGGATACTCACCAGGCAGCGCCACTGCGCCCGAGGTCATTTTGGGAGCGGGCGGCTCTGGCCATAGTTCAGGGAGGCGCAGCGGCGCAAATGTGCGCAACGCCTGGGCTCTGAGCCCAGGAGGCAGAGCCGCAGGCCGGGGCAGACGGGCCGCTGCCTGATGGAACAACAGCATGGCAACGTTGAGTAGCACATCGGCGGCAGCCAGTTCTCGGGTTGCCGGGTCATTGCTGGCCAAGGCCGGTATGTCGCTGCTGACCGCAGCGGTCAAGCTGAGTAGCCCGCCCGTGAGCATGAGGGGGGGCGGTAACCCCGGCACAAACAGGAGGTTGTTGAAGAGCAGATTGCCGCCTTCCAGCAGGACGGCCCAGCGGCTTTCACTGTTGGACACGGAGTCAGTGTTTGCCTGTTCGACCAGAGCCCTGGCATTGCTGCCATAGATAAACAGCATCAGTTGGCCGTTGTTCAGGTATTGCAGCAGTTCGTTGTTGGTGCCGTTGGTGGCGATAAATGCAGGCTCCGGCACCTCCAGTGGTCCGAATTCACTGCCTAAGCCAAAGCGCACGTAATGGGGCTCTTTGATGCCGCCGTGCGCGTAGATAGGCCGGGCGATGTCACTGAGCCAGGTCAGTACGCTGTTTTGCAGCTCTCCCGGTTCGGCGATAGCGTCCAGCAAGGCGGCCCGGGTGGGAAACTCCAGCAATGACTGAGCGTAAAGCGGGCGATACAGCAGGTGCGGGCCGTCCTCAATGTTGCTGGGCTCAATGATGAACATATTGCTGACGATATCGGGAATGGCCTCGACCCTGCGCACCAGTGCCAAGTGCCGAATGACCACGTGTTTACCATCGACCACGCGCCCGGCCGTGCTGGCTTGCATCAGCGCGGCCACATAGCGCGCACCGAGCGGGGTCACGCCGTTTTGTTTTTTCAGGCTCAGTTCCAGCGCCTCCAGAGGGAGTTGAGCACTGACCTGTTCGGCAAATAGTTTTTCCCGTGCATTCGCCTCGGGTGTGCCGCTTAACAGCAATTGCTCAAGGCGCTCGGGATACACCTTGCCGATATTCACCTGTTCGATAAGACCGCCGCTCTGCGTGATGTAGTCAGCTGTCAGCCAGGCGGGCAGGTCGATACCCAGATGGCTACGTAGCGTTAATGTGCCCTTTGGGCGGCCGACCAGGTTCTTCAGCGCAAGATCGGTCAGGCTCATGGTGACGAGTTCAATAATGCCAATCGTGCCCGGCAACCCGGTTGCGACATGAAAGGTCAGCTCAATATTATCGGGGTGTAACCTGTTCTCCAGCGCCTGCACTGGGGCCCTGTTTTCGAAGTGCTGCTGGTCGCGTTGCAGCTGTTGATGCAGCGCATTGGCTGCAAACGCGTGGATGTCGAGAATGCCGTGAAGGTAAGTCTTCCCGTGGTTTATTTTTTTGGCCGTGGATAACGCCAGGCTGTATTGACGGTAGAGCGCATGGTCGGACGCTGATGCATTTTTCAGCCAGTCGGGTAATTGCCTCTCGAGTGCGGTCAGCGGGTCGATGTTGGCTTGCGGCGCGTCAACAAACAGCTTGGCGGTATTGGTGATGTCCAGGTAAACCGCTTGCAGCCTGTCCCAACCCATAGTGGCGGGCAGTTTGATCAAGCCAATGTGCTCCAGTTGCATGCTCAGGACGGCAGCCGCGCAGGCGTCAAACACATTGCCGTCAAGCTCAAAGCGTTTCAGGCGAATTTCATCAATCGTGTAATGCTGGCTGATACGTCGATTCCAGGCCCGGCCGAGTGAATCCATGGTGTTGAATGTACGTGTGACACCGCCAGGGTTGTGCACCAGCACTTGGCCAGAGGTTTCCAGCGCGATCCTTGAACTCAGGATCGAGCGGCCCACGTTGGCGTTGAGCAGGCTGGCTTTCAACCAATAAGCCGCCACGGCACGCTCACCGTATAGGCGGATTCTGTCTTCACGCACAGGCGTACGGATGACCTGATAAAGGCTGTCGCGGGCCGCATCGGTCAGATCCGCTTGTGTGAGGGCGCTGATGCTCAAGGTGTCTTTGATGACATCGCTGAACCACTGCCAGCGGTTGACGCCCGCTCCGCTTTCCTCTCCCCAGAAGTCTGTCAGCGCCCCTTGCAGGCCGATAGGCAGGCGCCATGAGAGCTCTTTGACCAGCCGCTCGATCACCTTCATGTCCAGCTCACCCTGAGTGGGTCTGAGCAACGTTGGCGGTGTATCACTCAGGTAATAGGCTTGACCCTCGATCGGGCTCAAGTCCAGTTCGGTACTGCTGCCTAGATACGCCAGAACGCGAGGCATGAAAGGCTGCAAAATCCAGCCGCCGCTGAGTTGGGGAACCGCGAGCTGGGTACGTTCGAGATCGAGAGTGAGCGTCGGATACTCGTGCTCAATGGCCGCAGCGAGCATGCTGCGGGTCACGGATTCGAGTGAAGGCGGGTTGGAAAATTGGCCGCGTACGGCGCTTTCCGGCGGGGTAAGAGATGTCGCTGTTGAGGGTGCAGTAGACATGGGAGTTCCTTGAGTGCCAAGAGGTCACACGACCGATGCCGTATTAACCTCTGGCGCTTACAAGGAACGGTGGTATCCGGGTATGTCCTTACATCACTTCACGACTGAGCGGATATTGGTCTCGGCTTCTTGAGCCAGATCTGGCGGCAGGAAGTCTTTGTCCGGGTTGTAGTCGGCTTTCAGGTAACGCGACAACGCTTCCAGATCGCCCGGGTTCAACGTGCCCGCCGCCTGTTTAAGGCGCAGGTTGTCGAGGATGTAGTCATAGCGGCTGTTGTTGTAGTCACGCACTGAGTTGTACAGCTGACGCTGGGCGTCGAGCACGTCAACGATGTTGCGTGTCCCCACCTGATAACCGATTTCCGTGGCTTCCAGAGCGCTCTGGTTCGAGATGATCGACTGTTTACGCGCCTTCACCTGTTCCACATCGGTATTCACCGCGCGGTGCAAGTTGCGCGTGTTTTCGACCACTTGGCGGCGTAACTGCTCACGCTGCTGCTCGGTCTGGTCCAGACGTGAGTACGACTCGCGCACTTGCGAACTGGTCAGGCCGCCGCTGTAGATCGGGATGTTCAACTGAATGCCGATGCTGGTCTGGTTGACCGGGCCACCATAACGCTGGTTCAGGGCATTCGGGTTGCTCAGGCCAAACGCGTCGTTGTCACCGGTTTTGTATTGCGCCACGGCGTCCACAGTCGGTGCGTGGCCGGCCTTGCGTTGCTTGAGGGTTTCTTCGGCGGCATCCACCGCGTAGTTACTGGCCAGCAAGTTGAGGTTCTGCTGCGCGGCGGTGTCGACCCACGCCTTGGCGTCGTTTGGCGTCGGCGGCAAGATCGGCAAACTGTGGCGCATGCCTTCAATCGCGTTGTACTGGCGATTGGTCAACGTCACCAGCGCTTCAAAGGCATCTTCGACCTGACGCTGGGCGAGCATGCGATTAGCCCGTGCCGTGTCGTAGCTGGCCTGAGATTGCAGCACGTCGGTCTTGTCCGACAGGCCTACATCAAAGCGCTCGCGGGACTGGTCCAGCTGGCGCTTGAACGTCGCTTCTTCAGCCTTGGTCGCGGCCAGCGTGTCCTGGGCGCGCAGTACCGAGAAGTAATTGTTTGCGCTTTGCAGGATCAGATTCTGCTCGGTGGCCGACAGTTGCAGTGCAGCCTGTTCGTTGACCGATTCGGCGGCTTTTAACTGGAACCAGCGGTCAATCCGAAAAAGCGGCTGGGCCAGTGTGGCTTGATACACCATCGCACTGCGGGTGGTGGTGGTCGATGGCCTGTCGATGCTTGTGCGCACGTTGCTCGACTCAGCGCCGCCCGACAGGTTGGGCAGCAAACCGGCACGGGCCTGCGGTACGACTTCTTTTTGTGCCGAATAGCTGGCACGGGCTGCCGCGAGGTCGGCGTTATTGTCCACGGCCTCTTGGTAAACACTGACCAAACCGTTTTGGCTGGATAGGGGAGCCGGTGTATCCAGAGCCATAGCGTTGGTCGCCCAAGACACGGCGATAGCCAGCGAGAGTTTGCGCAGCATGAGCGATCCCTAGTTCAATAGTGCGAAATTGATTGTCGAGGCCGTGTTCTGGCACTCGTGATTTCAAGACGTAGCGAGTGTAGTTGCCGCAACCCCTTGCAACAATGGCGTTGTTGAGTCTTTCGTCACGTCGTTTATTTCTGTGTTGGCGTTCTGTCTCGGTCTTCTCTAGACTGGCCGAGTTCTTGTCGGGGTGCCTTGCTATGAGGCTGAGATCGAATAATTTCGGATCCCGTTGAACCTGATCAGGTTAGCGCCTGCGTAGGGAACAAGATTTCTCGTCTCCCGGCGAGTCCTCTTGAGTGCCGTCCGGGATCGATTGTTCAAAAAATGATCAATCGTTCGAGGTCGTCACTCAGCACCCAGTCCTTGGGTGCGTCCGTGCTTTTTTCAGGTTCTCCCTCCGACAATCCACCTGGATGCAGTCTGGAGAGCCGTGATGAGTACAAAACTAAAAAATGCGATCAATCTCAGTGATTCGGCAAAAGTCGATGAACAGTCCGTCAAGCCGTTTACCCGTTCACAAAAAGTCTACGTACAGGGCTCGCGCCCGGACATTCTGGTGCCGATGCGTGAAGTCAGCCTGGATGTCACGCCGACTGATTTTGGCGGCGAAATCAACGCCCCGGTATTGATCTACGACACCTCCGGCCCGTATACCGACCCGTCCGTCGAGATTGACGTGCGCAAAGGGCTGGGAGACGTGCGTTCAGCGTGGATCGATGATCGCGATGACACCGAGCGCCTGCCGGGCCTGAGTTCGAACTTCGGCCAAATGCGCCTTGAAGACGCCGAACTGACCAAGCTGCGCTTCGCCCACGTGAAGAACCCGCGTCGGGCCAAGGCCGGGGTCAATGTCAGCCAGATGCACTATGCGCGTCAGGGCATCATCACCGCCGAGATGGAATACGTCGCCATCCGCGAAAACATGAAGCTGCAAGAAGCGCGTGCCGCGGGCTTGCTCGACCAGCAGCACGCGGGTCACAGCTTCGGCGCCAACATCCCGAAAGAAATCACCCCTGAGTTCGTGCGCGACGAAATCGCTCGCGGTCGCGCGATCATCCCGGCCAACATCAACCACGTTGAGCTGGAGCCAATGATCATTGGCCGCAACTTCCTGGTGAAGATCAACGGCAACATCGGCAACAGCGCGCTGGGCTCCTCTATTGAAGAAGAAGTGGCCAAGCTGACCTGGGGCATTCGCTGGGGATCGGACACCGTCATGGACTTGTCCACCGGCAAACACATTCACGAAACCCGCGAGTGGATCATCCGCAACTCGCCAGTCCCGATCGGCACCGTGCCGATTTACCAGGCGCTGGAAAAGGTCAACGGCGTGGCCGAAGACCTGACCTGGGAATTGTTCCGCGACACCCTGATCGAACAGGCTGAACAAGGCGTTGACTACTTCACCATCCACGCCGGTGTGTTGCTGCGCTACGTGCCGCTGACCGCCAAACGTGTGACTGGCATTGTGTCCCGTGGTGGCTCGATCATGGCCAAATGGTGCCTGGCGCACCACAAAGAGAACTTCCTCTACACCCACTTCGACGAAATCTGCGAAATCATGAAGGCCTACGACGTCAGCTTCTCGCTGGGTGATGGCCTGCGTCCGGGCTCGATTGCCGACGCCAACGACGCGGCGCAGTTCGGCGAACTGGAAACCCTGGGCGAGCTGACCAAAATCGCCTGGAAACACGACGTGCAATGCATGATCGAAGGCCCCGGCCATGTGCCGATGCAATTGATCAAAGAGAACATGGACAAGCAACTGGAGTGCTGCGACGAGGCGCCGTTCTACACCCTCGGCCCGCTGACCACCGACATCGCACCGGGTTACGACCACATCACCTCGGGCATTGGTGCCGCCATGATCGGCTGGTTCGGTTGCGCCATGCTGTGCTACGTGACGCCCAAGGAACACTTGGGGTTGCCGAACAAAGATGACGTGAAGACCGGGATCATCACCTACAAAATCGCGGCTCACGCGGCTGACTTGGCCAAAGGTCATCCGGGCGCACAAATCCGCGACAACGCCTTGAGCAAGGCGCGCTTCGAGTTCCGCTGGGAAGACCAGTTCAACCTCGGCCTGGACCCGGACACCGCGCGTTCGTACCACGACGAAACCTTGCCCAAGGACTCGGCCAAAGTCGCGCATTTCTGCTCCATGTGCGGGCCGAAATTCTGCTCGATGAAAATCACCCAGGAAGTGCGCATCTACGCCGCCAACCAGCGCATTGAAGCGATTGACGTAGACGTGGCCAAAGGCCTGGCGGAACAGGCCGAACGCTTCAAGCAGGAAGGCAGCCAGCTGTATAAAAAAGTGTGATGTAAGCCGCGCCAGCCGACGCTGGCGCCCATTTGTAGTCGCTGTCGAGGGACGAGGCTGCGATAAGGGCCGCAGGACCTTCAACAACAGGGTCGTTGCGCAACCCTTCGCAGCCTCGTGCCTCGACAGCGACTACGGGTTTGGTCCTTTATCGAGAATGATGTTTTGAACACACCCAGCACTTACTCGCCCGATGCCGCCGTCCCTTTGGACAAGCGCGTTTTCGGCGCCCGCGATCTGTTTTCCTTGTGGTTCTCCCTCGGCATCGGGCTGATGGTGTTGCAGACCGGGGCCTTGCTGGCGCCGGGGCTGGGCCTGTCGGGTTCGCTGCTGGCGATTTTTCTCGGCACCTTGGTCGGCGTGGCGTTATTGGCGTCGGTCGGGGTGATCGGCAGCGACACCGGGCTGTCTTCCATGGCCGCCCTGAAACTGAGCCTCGGCAGTCGCGGGGCCATGCTGCCTGCCGTGCTGAACGTATTGCAACTGATTGGCTGGGGTTCGTTCGAAATCATCGTCATGCGCGATGCCGCCAGCCTGCTGGGCGCCCGTGCGTTCAGTGAAGGCAGCTTGCTGAGCAATCCACTGCTGTGGACCCTGTTCTTCGGCGTCCTGGCCACGTTGCTGGCCGTGAGCGGGCCGTTGACCTTTGTGCGCAAAGTCTTGCGTAAATGGGGCATCTGGCTGTTGTTGGCCGCGTGTCTGTGGCTGACCTGGAACCTCTTCGCCAAAGCGGACTTGGCCGCGTTATGGGCGCAGAAGGGCGATGGTTCGATGCCGTTTGCGGTGGGTTTCGACATTGCTATCGCCATGCCGCTGTCGTGGTTGCCGTTGATTGCCGACTACTCGCGCTTTGGCAAACGCGCCAAAGGTGTGTTTGGCGGCACCGCACTGGGCTTTTTGATAGGCAACTTCTGGTTGATGAGCCTGGGCGTTGCCTACACCTTGGCGTTCGCGCCGAGCGGTGAAGTCAATGCGCTGCTGTTGGCGCTGGCGGGGGCAGGGCTGGGTATTCCGTTACTGCTGATTCTGCTCGACGAGTCCGAAAACGCCTTTGCCGACATTCATTCGGCGGCGGTTTCCAGCGGGTTCTTGTGGCGATTGAAGGTTGAGCATCTGGCGTTGGCCATTGGCGTCATCTGCACCGTGATCGCCTGCCTGGCGCCGCTGGCGCAGTACCAGAACTTCTTGCTGCTGATTGGCTCAGTGTTTGCGCCGTTGTTTGGCGTGGTGCTGGTGGATCACTTCATCCTGCGCAAACGCAGCGCCAACGGGGTGCCGGGTGTGCTGCACTGGCCAACCTTGCTGGCCTGGTTGGGCGGGGTGAGCACCTACCACCTGCTGGCCAACCTGTTCCCGGATGTGGGTGCAACCTTGCCTGCGTTGCTGCTGGCCGGGCTGTTGCAGTGGTTGCTGGGGCGTAAACGCGGTTAAAACGTGTAGGAGCGCGCTTGCCTCGCGATCTTTTGACCCGTTAAAAGATCGCGAGGCAAGCTCGCTCCTACAGCTACATATCGGTGTTTAGCCGCGGCCCGGGAACCACTCTGGTTTCACAATCCCGTTCAAACGCGTGTAAGGAATGCTCAACTCAACATTCCCTTCCGAGTACGGGGCAATGCTGTACACGTCGTACTTGAGCACGACTTTGTCCTTGAGCAACGCCACGTTCGGGGTTTGCTGGAACGGCCAGGTTTTAACGTACTCCGGGTCGTTGCCTAGGCGCGAACTGATCAGCCAGTTGTTGTGCGCCACTTTCGCCGCGCCCCAGAACGCGTGTTCTTGGCCCGGGACGAGCATGTCCTGCAAGGTCACTTCTTTCTGGTCTTTGCGCGACCAGTTTATAAACCCGCGTCCGGGCATGCCGTGTGCGCCGCCGGTGTCCAGGTAGCTGATCAACTCAATAATCACCAAGTCGTCATGCTGCTCACGTACCTTGGCCTGCAAGTACATGCTGTTGCGGGTGTCGGCCGTGCGCAAAAATTGCTCACGGTAGGCGTTCAGTGACGGCGCCAGCTTGTCGTTCGGCGAGTTGACGGTCATTTTCAGCAAGCGCTGTTCGATCAGGGCATCGAGTTTCGGTTCGCTGGCAACGTGCACCGTCTCAATGTTGACCAGCGGGCAGTCATCGCCCTTGCAGCCTGCTTTGACCTGCTCGGACGCATCCGGCGTAAACGTCAGGGGTTTGGGTTGAAATACGCTCTGGCAAGCACCCAGCGTCAGGGCGATGCAAGTCAGGGAGGCAATTTTTAAAAGCGACATGGTCGTCCTTCATCAACGAAAGAAAGGTGAACGCAGGCTCGTTCGACTGCCAACAAGGGCGTCAGTTCGCCGCTAAGCTTGAAGGTGTCAATTAGAGTTGGTTTGCAGGCAATCCGTCTATCCCCGCAGTGTAAAAGGGGCTGCATCCAGAACCACAGGCGCGTTAGGATGCGCGATGCCGAGGGCCACCCCGGTGTGAATTTGCCAGTAAGAGGTTTTCAATGACTGACATCACCAAGGCCACGCCCAGCGCTGTCGAGATCGTAAAGCGCGAGAACGGCTATCAGGGTTTTTACAAACTGGACCGGGTCTTCCTGCGCCATGAACTGTTTGCCGGTGGCATGAGCCGTGAGATCAGTCGTGAAGTATTTGTCCGTCATGATGCCGTGTGCGTGCTGCCGTATGACCCGCAGCGCGATGAAGTGGTGCTGATCGAACAGTTCCGGGTCGGCGCCTATGGCAAGACCGAAACCCCGTGGCTGATCGAACTGGTGGCAGGGTTGATCGACAAGGAAGGCGAGAACGACCCCGAAGATATCGCCCGTCGCGAAGGCGAAGAAGAAGCCGGGCTGACGTTCTCGAAGTTATGGCCGATCACCCGTTATTTCCCGTCACCGGGTGGCAGCACAGAATTTGTGCACCTGTACCTGGGGCGTTGCGACAGCTCTAACGCAGGCGGCCTGCATGGCCTGGAAGAAGAAGCTGAAGATATTCGAGTGACCCGGTGGGCGTATGAAGACGCGCTTCAAGCAGTACGAGATGGACGTATTTCCAATGCGGCGAGCATTATTGCCCTGCAATGGCTGGCGCTTAATCGCGCTGAAGTGAGGGGGTTATGGCAGTAAATGGGTTACGTGAACGCTACCGCGTTGATTTGATTGGCTTGCAGGCTGCCTGCGAGGCCAACTATGCGCGCCTGATGCGTTTGTTGCCCGACATGCGCGAGCAACCGAGTGCCCGCCAGATTGCGGTCACTCAGGGCGAACAAATGCTCGGCGTACTGACCCTTGAGGTTGTGCTCGATTGCCCGTACACCAGCACCTTGCGCGTGCGTCAGGAGCACAGCCTGCCGTGGCTGCCGGTGCCCGAACTGCAAGTGCAGGTGTACCACGATGCGCGCATGGCCGAAGTGATTGGCGCCGAACATGCACGGCGCTTTCGCAGCATCTATCCTTACCCCAACGTGGCCATGCACCAGCCCGACGAAAAAGCCCAGCTCAACGTATTTCTGGGTGAATGGCTAAGCCATTGTCTGGCCTGTGGGCATGAATACGCAGAAGTGCGCTAACGACCCCTGTCTCTGTAGGAGCGAGCTTGCCTCGCGATCTTTTGATCTATAAAAGATCGCAGCCTGCGGCAGCTCCCGCGTGAGAAATCGATAATTACCCCCCCCTGCCTGGGAGAATGCCTTGCCCAATGTCTCCACGCTGACCACCGAAGACCCGGTGCTGCTGGTGCAACTGACCGACAGCCATTTGTTTGCCGATGCAGACGGTTCGCTGCTGGGGCTCAACACCGCTCAAAGCCTGCAGCGTGTGATTGAACGGGTGCGCGCCGAGCAGCCGCAGATTGATCTGTTGCTGGCTACCGGTGATTTGACCCAGGATGGCAGCGTGGCGGCGTATCAGCGTTTTCGGCAATTGACCGAGCCGCTCTCGGCGAATGCACGCTGGATCCCCGGCAATCACGACGCTTGGCCGTCGATGCTCGAAGCCACCGTGCAAAGCCGCTTGCTTGAGCAGGTGGTGGACATCGGCAATTGGCGCATTACGTTGCTGCGCTCCAACGTGTACAAAAAAAGCCACGGTTATCTGGATGACACTGAACTGCAGCTGCTGGTGAATTCGTTGAGTGAAGCCCCTGATCGCCATCACCTGATTGCCCTGCATCACCACCCTGTGGAGGTGGGCTGTGAGTGGATCGAGTCGATTGGCCTGCACAATGCCAACGCTTTTTGGGGCGTGCTGGAGCGTTTTCCACAGGTTAAGGCGCTGCTCTGGGGGCATATTCACCAACCCTTCGACCAGCAGCAAAAGGGCGTGCGGCTGTTGGCATCCCCGTCTACGTGCGTCCAGTTCACGCCTGCCAGCCGAGACTTCAGCGTCAGCAGCGAGGCGCCCGGTTATCGCTGGTTGCGCCTGCAACCTGATGGCACTTTGGACACAGGGGTGTCGCGTGTGGATAACTTTGTGTTTGAGCCCGATTACAGCGCTAACAATTACTGAGTGCGGGTGACTTGGAAATATCTTGAGACGGGTTATTGCCCTAAACTGCGCGTCTTTATTGATACTGCGTTCAGCTTAAATCGTGCTCGGGAGTGATTGCATGTCGGGTTCCATCTTGTATATCCATGGTTTCAACAGTGCTCCCGAGTCGAAGAAGGCCACGCAGCTCCTGTCCGTGATGCAACGCATGGGGCTGAGCGATCAGCTGCGGGTTCCGGCCTTGCATCATCATCCGCGTGAAGCGCTGGCCCAATTGCAGGCGGCAATCCTCGAACTGGACCGCCCATTGCTGGTCGGCAGCTCGCTCGGCGGCTACTATGCGACCTATCTGGCCGAACAGCATGGGCTCAAGGCCTTGCTGGTCAACCCGGCCGTCAGCCCGCATCGGATGTTCGACGGCTACCTGGGCACGCAAACCAACCTGTACAGCGGTGAAACCTGGGAGCTGACCTACGATCACGTGCTCGCCCTGGCCGAACTTGAAGTGCAGGCGCCTCAAGACCCGCAGCGTTATCAGGTGTGGTTGCAGACAGGCGACGAAACGCTGGACTACCGCCATGCCGAAAAGTACTACCTAGCCTGCGCCTTGCGCATTCAGGGGGGCGGCGACCACAGTTACCAAGGTTTTGCCCAGCAACTGCCCGCGCTGTTGAGTTTCGCCGGGATAGCGGCACATCAGTATCAAACCATCGACTTTGCGGCCCTTTAAGGCGCCGGTCGAATGGCCCTTATTTTTCATTTACGACTAACGACGAGACCCTATGGCCACTCCCAGCGCTAGCTCTTATAACGCAGACGCCATCGAAGTCCTCTCGGGCCTCGACCCGGTGCGCAAACGCCCCGGCATGTACACCGACACCAGTCGGCCTAACCACCTGGCCCAGGAAGTCATCGACAACAGCGTCGACGAAGCCCTGGCCGGTCACGCCAAATCGGTGCAAGTCATCCTGCACGCCGACCACTCGCTGGAAGTCAGCGATGACGGGCGCGGCATGCCGGTCGACATTCACCCCGAAGAGGGCGTGTCAGGCGTCGAACTGATCCTGACCAAGCTCCACGCAGGCGGCAAGTTCTCGAACAAGAACTACCAGTTCTCCGGCGGCCTGCACGGCGTGGGGATTTCGGTGGTAAACGCCTTGTCGACCCAGGTGCGGGTCAAGGTCAAGCGTGATGGCAACGAATACCAGATGACCTTCGCCGATGGCTACAAGGCCACCGACCTTGAAGTCGTCGGCACGGTCGGCAAGCGCAACACCGGGACCAGCGTGTACTTTGCGCCGGACCCAAAATATTTCGATTCGCCCAAGTTTTCGGTCAGCCGTCTCAAGCACGTGCTCAAGGCCAAGGCTGTGTTGTGCCCGGGGCTGCTGGTCAGCTTTGAAGACAAAGGCACCGGCGAGAAAGTCGAGTGGCATTACGAAGACGGCCTGCGCTCTTACCTGGTCGACGCCGTCAGCGAATTCGAACGCCTGCCAGACGAGCCGTTTTGCGGCAGCCTGGCCGGTAATAAAGAAGCCGTCGATTGGGCGCTGCTGTGGCTGCCCGAAGGCGGCGACAGCGTGCAGGAAAGCTACGTCAACCTGATCCCGACCGCTCAAGGCGGTACCCACGTCAACGGCTTGCGTCAGGGGTTGCTCGATGCCATGCGCGAGTTCTGCGAATTCCGCAGCTTGCTGCCGCGTGGCGTGAAGCTGGCGCCCGAAGACGTGTGGGAGCGCATTGCGTTCGTGCTGTCGATGAAAATGCAGGAGCCGCAATTCTCCGGCCAGACCAAAGAGCGTTTGTCGTCCCGTGAAGCGGCGGCCTTCGTTTCGGGCGTGGTCAAAGATGCGTTCAGCCTGTGGCTCAACGCGAACCCCGAGCTGGGCATGCAGTTGGCGGAGCTGGCGATCAACAACGCCGGTCGTCGTCTCAAGGCCAGCAAAAAGGTCGAGCGCAAGCGCATCACCCAAGGCCCGGCCTTGCCCGGCAAATTGGCCGATTGCGCCGGGCAGGACCCGATGCGTTCCGAGCTGTTTCTGGTGGAGGGTGACTCCGCTGGCGGTTCGGCCAAGCAAGCGCGGGACAAAGAGTTTCAGGCGATCCTGCCGTTGCGCGGCAAGATCCTCAACACCTGGGAAGTCGACGGCAGCGAAGTCTTGGCCAGCCAAGAAGTGCACAACATCGCCGTGGCTATTGGCGTTGATCCGGGCGCGGCTGACATCAGCCAACTGCGCTACGGCAAAATCTGCATCCTCGCCGACGCCGACTCTGACGGTCTGCACATCGCGACCTTGCTCTGTGCGCTCTTCGTGCAGCATTTCCGCCCGCTGGTAGACGCCGGGCACGTGTACGTGGCCATGCCGCCGCTGTACCGGATCGACCTGGGCAAAGAGATTTACTACGCCCTCGACGAAGCCGAGCGTGACGGCATTCTCGACCGTCTGGTGGCCGAGAAAAAACGCGGCAAGCCGCAGGTCACGCGATTCAAAGGTCTGGGTGAAATGAACCCGCCGCAGTTGCGTGAAACCACCATGGACCCCAATACCCGGCGTCTGGTGCAGCTCACCCTGGAAGACTACGCCGCGACCTCGGAAATGATGGACATGCTGCTGGCGAAAAAACGCGCGGGTGATCGTAAGTCCTGGCTGGAATCCAAAGGCGACCTGGCGCAGGTGCTGGCCTGATGCGCAGTGCCTTGCTGGCGCTGTTGTGTGTGAGTGCGAGCCCGGTCATGGCGCAGGACTGGCCTGAGCTGGCGCTGAGCTCCGAGCATCCGGTAGAAGGCATGCGCGGCGGCAACCTGTCCGGGTTGGCGATGTGTCAGGGCGAGGTGTGGGCGGTGTCTGATCGCGACGATGATCAGATTTACCATCTGGATACCCGCTACGCCGAATGGCACGCCGAGGCAGTGGCCATCGACGTGCCGCCCGCGCCAGAAAGCGGGTTGCCGTGGGGTGTACGCATGATGGGCAAAGCCATCAGCCCGCTGCGCGGTGGCGACCTGGACTTCGAAGGCATCACCTGTGATGACGCCGGTAATCGTTACGTGGTCAGTGAAGCTCACGCGGCGGTGCTGTCTGTTCCGCCGATTGGCGCCCCTTCGTGGCTTAAAATCGACCCGGCGCTGGTGCGCCAGGCACGTGCCAGTGGCATGTTGCTGCACTTCAATGCGCTGTTTGAAGGCATTGCGGTCAGCCCGCAGGGCAATCAGATTTGGCTGGCGGCCGAGCGCGAGCGCAGAGGTTTGTTGACCATTCGCAAAAAACAGAGCGTATGGGACTGTGAAAACGGCTGCGTATTGATGAGCGAAGGCGGCCTTGAACAGCCGCCGCCTCAGCTCAAGGGCAAGGCGCAACAAAAAGATTTCTCTGATCTGGCGCTGTTCGAGGGCAAGCTGTTCACCCTTGAACGCATGGCTTATCGCATTTGCCGTCGTACCCTGGACACCGGCGAAGTCGAGCGCTGCTGGTCGTTTGCCAACGATGCATTGACGGCCGCGCGCCTCTACAAAAGCCCTTATGGCAACGCCGAGGCCTTGAGCCTGGATGCCAAAGGCGCCTGGATTGGCGTCGATAATGGCAGCCACGTGCGTGCCGATGGTGAGAAGCGTCCCATCGTTTGGCGTTTTGCTGCCCCGCAAGGTGGCTGGAGCGCCAAGTCATGAGCCAGCAACCACCGGGCAAAGGTGTGGGGCGGATCTTTATGATCGTGGCCTGGTGCGCCGGTTTGTACTTGGCCACGCAATTTTTCGGGCGTTGGGAACAGCGTCAGGACAACCCCAACACCGACGTGACCTCGCAACAAGGCGAGGGCTATATCGAGGTGACGTTGAAGGGCAACGTGCAGGGTCACTTCGTCGCCAGCGGCCGCATCAACAACGTGCCGGTGGAATTTTTACTGGATACCGGGGCCACCGATGTGGCGGTCCCGCAGGAGCTGGCCAGGCAACTGGCGCTGCCCAAAGGTGCCCCCGTGACGCTGAGCACCGCCAATGGGCGGGTGCAGGGTTATCGGACCCAGATCGACCGCCTGCAACTGGGCGCCATCGTGCTGCGCAACGTGCGTGCGGTGGCGGCTCCCGGCCTTGAAGGCGAGCAAGTGCTGCTGGGCATGAGTGCTTTGAACCAACTTGAATTTACCCAGCGCGGCGGCACCATGCTGCTGCGCCAGACAACGAACTGAATGAGGTCCGCATGAGCGACTCCCTTGATCTCAGCCTGGACGGCGTAGAACGCCGGTCACTGGCCGACTTCACAGAACAGGCCTACCTCAACTACTCCATGTACGTGATCATGGACCGGGCCTTGCCGCATATCGGCGACGGCCTCAAGCCAGTACAGCGGCGTATTGTGTACGCCATGAGCGAGTTGGGCCTGGACGCAGACTCCAAGCACAAAAAATCGGCGCGTACCGTCGGTGACGTACTCGGCAAGTTCCACCCGCACGGCGACTCGGCCTGCTACGAAGCCATGGTGCTGATGGCGCAGCCGTTCAGCTATCGCTACACGCTGGTCGACGGGCAAGGCAACTGGGGTGCGCCTGATGACCCCAAATCCTTCGCCGCCATGCGTTACACCGAAGCGCGTTTGTCGCGCTATTCCGAAGTGCTGCTCAGCGAACTGGGTCAGGGCACGGCGGACTGGGTGCCGAACTTTGACGGAACCCTCGACGAACCTGCGGTGTTGCCGGCACGTTTGCCGAATATCCTGCTCAATGGCACCACCGGCATCGCCGTGGGCATGGCCACAGACGTACCACCGCACAACCTGCGCGAAGTCGCCAGCGCCTGCGTGCGTTTGCTCGATGAGCCCAAAGCGACTGTTGAGCAACTGTGCGAGCACATTCAGGGCCCGGACTACCCGACCGAAGCTGAAATCATCACCCCGCGCGCCGACCTGCTGAAGATCTACCAGACCGGCCGCGGCTCGGTGCGCATGCGTGCCGTGTACCACGTTGAAGACGGCGACATCGTTGTCACCGCGCTGCCGCACCAGGTATCGGGTGCCAAGGTGCTGGAACAAATCGCCGCGCTGATGCAGGCCAAGCCGACCAAGCTGGCGATGGTCACCGACCTGCGTGACGAGTCCGACCACGAAAACCCATGCCGCATCGTGATCATCCCGCGCAACAACAAGGTTGATCTCGACGAACTGATGCAGCATTTGTTCGCCGTGACCGAGCTTGAGTCGACCTTCCGGGTCAACATCAACATCATTGGTCTGGACGGCAAGCCACAGCTCAAAAACCTGCGCGCCTTGCTGGTTGAATGGCTGGAGTTCCGGGTTCGAACCGTGCGTCGTCGCTTGCAGTTCCGCCTCGATAAAGTCGAGCGCCGCCTGCACCTGTTGGACGGTTTGCTCACCGCTTACCTGAACCTCGACGAAGTGATCCACATCATTCGGACCGAGGAGCATCCCAAGGCCGAACTGATTGCCCGTTTTGCCCTGACCGAAACCCAGGCCGACTACATCCTCGACACGCGCTTGCGCCAATTGGCCCGCCTTGAAGAGATGAAGCTGCGCGACGAGCAAGACGCGCTGCGTAAAGAACAAGCCAAGCTGCAAACCTTGCTGGGCAGTGAAGCCAAGCTCAAAAAGCTGGTGCGCACTGAACTGCTGGCAGACGCCGAAACCTACGGCGATGACCGCCGTTCGCCGATTGTGTCCCGCACAGAAGCCAAGGCCTTGTCGGAAAACGAGCTGGTGCCGACTGAGCCGGTCACCGTTGTGTTGTCTGAAAAAGGCTGGGTACGTTGCGGCAAAGGCCACGACCTGGACGCAACCGGTTTGTCCTATAAAGCAGGCGACGGTTACAAAACCGCCGCTGCCGGGCGTTCCAACCAATTTGCCGTGTTTATTGATTCCACCGGGCGCAGCTATTCGGTGGCCGCGCACACCTTGCCGTCTGCCCGTGGTCAGGGCGAGCCGTTGACCGGCCGTCTGACGCCGCCGCCGGGCGCCACGTTTGAATGCGTGCTGCTGCCCGATGACGACTCGCTGTACGTGATTGCGTCCGATGCCGGATACGGTTTTGTGGTGAAAGGTGAAGACCTGCAAGCCAAAAACAAAGCCGGTAAAGCGTTGCTGACCCTGCCAAAAGGCGCGCAAGTCATGCTGCCGCGGCCTGTGGCGGATCGCGAGCACAATTGGTTGGCGGCGGTGACCACCGAAGGTCGCTTGTTGATCTTCAAAGTCAGCG
Organism: Pseudomonas sp. CCC3.1; assembly: GCF_034347405.1. Lineage (NCBI taxonomy): Bacteria > Pseudomonadati > Pseudomonadota > Gammaproteobacteria > Pseudomonadales > Pseudomonadaceae > Pseudomonas > Pseudomonas sp. CCC3.1. The sequence continues at coordinate 4,748,971 of NZ_CP133778.1, read as the reverse complement.
ACCTGCCGCAACTGGGCAAAGGCAAAGGCAACAAGATCATCGGCATCCCCGGCGAGCGGGTGGCCAGCCGTGAAGAGTACGTGACCGACATCGCCGTGCTGCCGGATAACGCCACCTTGGTGTTGCAGGCGGGCAAGCGCACCTTGTCGCTCAAGGCTGACGATCTTGAACATTACAAAGGTGAGCGAGGACGGCGAGGCAACAAGTTGCCGCGCGGTTTCCAGCGCGTGGACGCGTTGTTGGTAGAAACGCCAAATTAAGCGTGCTGCGTGCCGCCGAACTGCGTTTTTTCGCGCAGATCGGCGTCGCAGCGCTGGAGTCATGCTTGATATTCGCGGATGATATGGCGCACTTTCGGCACCGCTAATGGCGATGTGCCCAACGAGTTTTTTCGAGAATCACACTGTGGCGTGCCCTGCGGCGGCCACCTGGATGGAATGATGAACGTTCTGCGCCTTCCTTTAATTGCGTTGCTGGCCGGTGTGCTTGGCCTGGCGGGGTGCAGCGTGCACCAGCCAGCGTCCCTGTACCAACTGGACAGCGGCAACCCCGGCCAGCCCAAGCAAAGTGCTGGCATGGCGGTGGTACTTGGCCCGGTGATCGTGGCTGATTACCTGCAACGTGAAACCCTGCTGCAACGTCAAACCGATGGCAGCCTGAGCGCGGCCACCGATGGTCGTTGGGCGGGCAGCTTGTCGTCAGACATCGACCAGTTGCTGGTGCGCCAGTTGGCGTGGCGTCTGGACAGTCAACGCGTTGTTTTAGCACCTGCGACTGCGGGCTTTGCCCCGGACGTACAAGTGCTGTTGTCGATCACGCGGCTAGACTCGGGTAAAGACCAGCCTGCGATTCTGGATGCGCAATGGCGCCTGCTCGACCGTCGCGGCCAAGTGCGTGACAACCGCATGGTGCACCTGCAACAGCAGCACGACGGCAGCACGGCCTCACAGGTCAAGGCCCAAGGCGAATTGTTGCAGCAACTGAGCGAGCAACTGGCCGTGGCCCTTAAGCCGCTGGCCAATCAGCCGCCATTGATTGAGCCGCACAAGCCGGAAACCAAGTCTGCGCCCAAACAAGAAGTGAGCAAGCCAAAGATTCCGATGGCTGCACCGATTCGCACAGACATGGAAGTGTTCCGCTTCTGAGGCTGTTGCCAAACACAAAAAATCCCGCACCTGTGCGGGATTTTTTTTGGCTCTTGCAAACGGCGCATCAACCTCTCTGTGGGAGCGGGCTTGCTCGCGATTCAGTCGCCTCGGTACATCTGACTCACCGAGGTGTTGCAATCGCGGGCAAGCCCGCTCCCACAGGAAGTTCCGGATGGCTTTACCCGCGATTCTCATGCATGCGTGCCAGTTGGCGTTCGAGCATGGACGGGTAGGGCTCCATCAATCGCTCAACGCAGCAGGCGCCTTCGGGGCTGGCAATCGGGCGAATACGGGCGCGTTGACGGATCAACGCGTCGTCGCTGATTTTGCGTTCCACCAGCAGCAGGTTGCGGCTGTGTTGCGACAGCGCCAAGGCGTCTTGTGCCGTTTCAGTCAGCAGCAGGTCGATCTGGCTGATGCCGCTCAGCCCCTCACCCAGCACCAGGCCCAATTGCAGTTGCAAGGTGATGCCGCTGTCCGCGACTTCGATCTGCAAGGCATGGCCCAAGGCGCGTAACAACTCGCCGCAGCAAATAGCGTTGGTCAGGTAGTCGTCGCCGCTGTCTTCGCTATGGAACAGCATCAGCGTGCTGCCATCGTTCAAGGTGTGCAGCTCGCTTTGGTACAGCGACGCCGCCTGGTTCAGGCAGTCGCGATAACGCTCCAGCAGTTCCATCAAGCGGGCGCGTGGCAAGCGACGCAGTTGCTCTTGAGCGCCCAGTTGCACGGCCAGCACCGCACTCGGTTGCGGCGCAGCAGGTTTGCTCGGTTGGGCTTTGACCAGCGCAGCAGGCGCGACCGCCGTTGGGGTGGTGTCGCGCAAGTCAGCGAACGGGTCTTCGTCGTCGCTCTCGTCTTCTTCGGTGCTGATCACTTGGCGCGGTGCCGCTTTGGGCGCTGGCACGGCGGGGGCTTCATCAAAGCCTGGATCACGCAGGTTGCGTACTTCGAAGGCCGGTTCGTCTTCTTCGGCTTCTTCTTCGTCGTCGTAATCCGGTTCTGGCTCGGGTTCCGGCTCAGGCGCCGGTGGGGCCAGGCGGGTGTGCAGCTGACGGGCCAGATCACCGATTTCATCCTGGCGATTGATGGCCGGGGTGTACGGGTCGGGTTCACGCAGCCAGACACGCAACTGCAATAAAGGTGTCGTAATGTTCCTGCCCAAACGCAAGCTCAGTGCCAGCGCCAATGCCAGCAAAATAGCGCTCAAAATGCCCATGCTCTGCAAGCTGATGGTCATCGGCTGCTCGAACTGGTTCATGTCCAGGCTGATGCGCAAGTGCCCGGCCGTTACATCCTGAAAGGTAATTTTGGTCTGATACACGCCTTCGGTTTCGCCCAGCAGGCTGCTTTTTGGGCGTTGGCCGGCTTCGGCGAGGATGCGGTTATCGACGCTATAAATAGCAGCGTGCGCCACCAGCGGGTTTTTGGTCAGGTTGTTGAGCAGCACGTTGAGGCTGAGGATGTCGTTGGACACCAGCAACTCGGTCGCCGACGTGGCTGTTTGTGTGGTCAGGCTCTGGCCCAGCGCATCGGCTTGCTCGTGCATGGCCTGTTTGAACTGCAAGCCCATCACCACGGCGTAAATGACCAACGCCAAGGCGACTAGGATCACGTTGTGGCTGGCAATACGCAGAGCAATCGGAACGCGTCTGTCGCGAAGGGCCCGGAAGATCAGCAGGAAGAAGTTATCGGTTTTTACAGGCGATGGCCGGTTCACTGAGCGCGGCTCTTAGTCCGTTAAGTTGGTGCGCAGTATAGCGAGCAGCCCTGAGGCGGCAAAGCCTTGGCGATGCCCGATGGTCACTGAAAGTGGGTAGAATGCGTTTTTTTTAGCGAATGGGGGTGTGCCTTGCGCGAAATCGTCCTGATAAACATCACCGGTGAAGACCGTCCGGGTCTCACTGCGGCCATCACCGGCGTGCTGGCCAGCAATGGTGTGAATATTCTCGACATCGGTCAGGCCGTCATCCATGGCGTTTTGTCGTTGGGTTTTCTGGTGAATATTCCCGAAGCCGAGCAAGTGTCCGCCGTGCTTAAAGACCTCCAGCCGCTGATCGCTAATGAGGGGCTGCAACTGCGTTTTGACCCGATTACCGAAGATCACTACCAGCGTTGGGTCAGCGAGCAAAGCCAGAAGCGCCATGTCGTGACGTTGATGAGCCGTCAGGTGACCGCCCTTGAGTTGCAGCGCGTGACCTCGGTGATCAGCCAGCACGGGCTGAACATTGAGCAGACCGATCGTCTGTCAGGCCGTGTCCCGCTGGACGCGCCTACGCAGTTGAGCAAAAGCTGCATTGAGTTGCGCGTGGTCGGCGAACTGGCCGACATCGACGCCCTGCGTGCAGCGTTCTTTGACTTGGCGCAAGAACTCCAGGTCGACATCGCTTTGCAAGAAGACACCCTGTTCCGCCGCAATCGCCGTCTGGCGGTGTTCGACATGGACTCCACGCTGATCGAAGCCGAAGTCATCGACGAACTGGCCAAGGCCGCTGGCGTGGGCGATCAAGTGTCGGCTATCACCGAGCGTTCGATGGCGGGTGAGCTGGACTTCAAGGCCAGCTTCAAAGAGCGCTTGGCGCTGCTGAAAGGTCTGGATGTGGGCGTGCTGGATTCCATCGGTGCGTCGTTGCGCCTGACCGAGGGGGCAGAGGTGTTGTTTGCCGAACTCAAGCGTCTGGGCTACAAAACCGCGATCCTGTCAGGCGGTTTTACCTACTTCGCCAAGCAATTGCAGGCCAAGCTGGGCATCGACTATGTCTTCGCCAACGAGCTGGAAGTGGTGGATGGCAAAGTGACGGGCGTGGCGGTTGAGCCGATTGTTGATGCACAGCGCAAGGCAGACTTGCTGACTGAGCTGGCGCACAAGGAAGGTTTGAGCCTGGAGCAGACCATTGCGGTCGGTGACGGCGCCAATGACTTGCCGATGCTGGCCATTGCCGGTTTGGGTGTGGCGTTCCGCGCCAAGCCGCTGGTTAAAAAGTCGGCTAAGCATGCGATCACAACCTTGGGTCTGGACGGCGTGCTGTACCTGCTGGGTCAGCGCGACCGCAACAGCCAGGGTTAAGCGTTGACGCATCCCCTGTAGGAGCGAGCTCGTCTCGCGATCTTTTGATGGTTTAAAAGATCGCGAGGCAAGCTCGCTCCTACACGGTCTGAAGTGTTATTCGCCGATCTTCTCGCCCATCATCACGGGCGTACCTGCCGCCAGCGTTTCAGCCCACTTCACTTGTTCCGGGCCAAACAACACGATGGCCGTCGAACCCAGTTTGAAACGACCCAACTCGGCACCTTTCTCCAAATGGATCGGCGCACGGGCCGCTTCGTCGTAACGGAAGGTTTTCAGCTCGCGCTTAGGCGGGGTGACCAGACCGGCAAACACCGTCTCAATCGATGCCACGATCATGGCGCCAACCAGTACCACGGCCATCGGGCCGCGTTCGGTATCAAAAATACACACAGCACGTTCGTTGCGGGCAAACAGCTCCGGCACGTTTTCGGCGGTGGTTTGGTTAACCGAGAACAGACGGCCCGGCACATAGATCATTTCGCGCAGAGTGCCGGCTAGTGGCATGTGCACGCGGTGGTAGTCCTTGGGCGACAGGTAAATGGTGGCAAATTCGCCGCCCATGAACTGCGACGCCACGGCGGCATCGCCGCCCACCAGTTCCAGCACGCTGTAGCTGTGGCCTTTGGCCTGGAACACACGGCCGTGTTCAATCGGGCCCAATTGGCTGATCGCGCCATCGGCCGGGCTCAGGATGGCACCCGGGGTTGGGTCCAGCGGGCGAGCGCCGTCTTTCAAGGCGCGGGTGAAGAAGGCGTTGAAGTGCTCGTATGCGGTCACGTCCTCAACCAGTGCCTGAGACATGTCCACTTGGTAGCGCTTGGCGAACCAGGTGGTGAATGCATTTTTAAACCAGCGCACGCGGCATTCAGCAATACAGCCGGCCAGACGTGACAGCAGGTGATGCGGCAACAGGTACTGACTCAGGAGAAACAAACGCTTTTTCATGCAAAATCCTTAGTTTTTTACAGGCAGTTCGACGGGCGTGTCGGGGTGGTTGCCCCATTCGCCCCAAGAACCGGCATAGCCTTTCACGCGCGGATAACCGAGCGCTTTGGCGACCAGATAAGTAAAGCCAGAGCGGTGGTGAGTCTGGCAGTGGGTAATCACTTCTTTGTCCGGCGTGATCCCAAGGTCCTTGAGGACGTGGGCCATGTCGGTGCGGATGCGCAGGTTGCGGGATTTATCCATGCCTGCGGTCCATTCAAAATGCGTGGCGCCGGGGATGTGTCCGCCCTTGGCCGCCAGTACTTTTTCGCCACGGTATTCGGCTTCGCTGCGCGCATCCCAGATTGCGAGATCTGCGGCGCCCAGGCGGCTTTGCAGGTACTCGCGGGTCGCGGTGGGCTCGTCGTGCAAGGTCAATGTAACCGGGCCAGTAGCAGCAGATGGAACATCTTGAGTGACGTCATACTTTTCGCCAATCCAGGCATGAATGCCGCCGTCCAGATAGTGATAGGCAGAGTGCCCGATCACATCCAGTAACCAGATAAAACGCCCGGCCCAGCCGCCACCTTCGTCGTCATACACCACGTACACAGCTTTGGGGTTGTGTCCCAACTCGCCAAACAGCGCTTCGAGTGCGGCCTGGGTCGGCAGCAAACCCGGCGCTGGAGGCTGGCCCAGTTGCGTGCGTTTGGGGTCGACAAAATGAGCGCCCGCGATATGCCCGGTTTCGTAGCGCGCAACGCTGGTCAGGTCGACCAGGATCAGGTTGGGTGCATCGAGTCGCGTGCGCAGGTCGCAGGGTTCAATGACTAACGGCAAGCCAGAGAAGTCAGGCATGTGTTCTCCAGAGCAAAAAAAGGGGCGAATTGTAGCGCAAGCGTTAGCGCCCGCGGGCAGTAAAGGTGTTTAGCGCTTTCTCGATACATTGCGCGGTTTTACCAAACGCTTGCACGCTGGTTTCCGAGAACGGCCCGCCGTCCTGGTCGGCCAGTATCAGCATGACCACGCGGCCATTACTGCCCAGCGAGCGTAGCAGCAGGTGTTCGCCGGGGAACAGGCTGCGCAGGTTATCGGGCAAGGCCGCCGAAATCACGGCGTTGTTTTCGGGTGTCAGGCGTACTTGCGCTGGTTTCGTCATCAAGCGTAGCAAGGCCGTACTGTCGCTGACATTCAAGGTCATGTCGAACGCTGTTTTTGGCACGCCCACGAGTTGAAACGGGCGCAGGATGCTCGACGTTTTATCGGCCATCAGCAGGATGATCCGACGCATGCCGCACGCCTGCAGCGCTTCACGCGCGCAGAGGGTGAGGTGCATCGGGTTAGCAAAGGCACTCGGCTCTTCGAGCAGCTGGCCGCAGAATTTGCGCCACGCTTGCAGTGCTTGCGCCGAAGGTGGCGGGGCAGGCTGGCCATGGGTGTTTGCGCGTCGCGCGTCCCAGGGCATGAGCAGCGAGAGCGCCGGGTGCCAGAGGTCGGGCATCGAGTGATAGCGGGCACTGCTCGCGGCATTCTGGTGCACCTGTTGCTGCACTTCATGCAGCGGCAACTGCAAATACAGGCTGCTCAGGTACTGCCAGCGCAGGTGATGCGGCGAGTCCCAGCCCTGCTGGGCCGACAGTGCCAGGCCATTGGCCAGCAACAGACTGTTGGCGGGGTGGCTCAGCCAGCGGCGCAGTGCCGGGTCGGCATCCAGATGTTGCTGCTGGAGCAGCGGGTGTTGAATGTCGCGGGCGATGTGCAGCACGTTGATCAGCGTGCGCTTGTCATCCGTGATCACCGCGTACCCTTGCATCACCCATTCGGGCAGCCGCCACAACTCGGCCAGGGCTCGACAGATTTCAAACAGGCGCACGCCAAACAGCGCGTGCTCAACCTTGCGGGCGCACTCACCCTTTTGAATCACCCGGGCTTCCCATTCTTCAAGCTGTTTGGGGTGGCTCATAGCCATCGGCCACAGCGGCGAGAAGAACAACAAACTGCCCCAGTACACTTCTGGCCACAATCGTGCGAGGCGGTTGCCAAACAGGCCGATGCCTTGTTGCGCGGCATGCTGGCTGATGAGCTGGACTTGTCGCAATGCCACGGGGATGTCTTCGGCGGGCAGCACCGGCATCTGTTCAAGCAATTCTTGGGTGCGCTTTAAACCGAGGCGATTAATGGCCACCTCAAGACTTTCGGCAGGCTCACTGAGGCTGCTTTGCGCGTGTTGATTGGCTTCACGGATCAGGCTCAGGGCGAGCGCCGGACTGTCTTGCATGACTTCGGCCATTTCGCGCAACGAGCGGCGACTGTCGCTGATGGTTTTGCACACCCGCGCATGACTTTGCTGCGGGATCGGCAAGGCAACCGCGTCGAGGTGGGTGACCCACGCATCCAGGGTGGAGGGCTGTACAGTCTTTTCAGTGGCCATGATGGGCGCGCGGTCATCATCAATGTAAGTGGAAATGAATATTGCACCGCCCAGTTCATCGCACAAGTTGTTGATGTCGCGGTTCATGACAGCGTCTGCAACTTCTTGGGTTTTCTTGCGCAAATGATCTGACGCGGGTGATGCAGAAAATGGTTTTTCTGCTTCAACGGCTATAGTCTGGCGCAGACATGCCGATAAGAAGTGAAAGAGTTTTAGCTACGCTGGAATATGCCCCGAACCCGACTCACTAAGTACCTTATTACCTATGGCTAAAATTATCGGCATCATCGTCGTATTCGCGAGTGTTCTCGGCGGCTATGTGCTTTCCCACGGCAAGATCGGTGCGCTGATTCAGCCTTTCGAGGTCATGATCATTGGCGGTGCGGCCTTTGGCGCCTTTCTGCAGGCCAACCCCGGCTACATGACGATGCACGTGATCAAAAAATCACTGAGCATGTTCGGTTCGCGTTTCACCCACACCTTCTACCTGGAAGTGTTGGGGCTGGTGTACGAGATCCTCAACAAGAGCCGCCGCGAAGGCATGATGGCCATTGAGGCCGACATCGAAGACGCGGCTGCCAGCCCGATTTTCGCCAAATACCCGACCGTTTTGAAAGACGAGCGCATGACCGCGTTTATCTGCGATTACCTGCGCATCATGTCGTCGGGCAACATGGCGCCCCATGAGCTTGAGGGGCTGTTCGACATGGAACTGTTCAACCTCAAAGAAGAACTCGAACACCCTTCACATGCCATCACCGGGATCGCCGACGGCATGCCGGGTTTCGGCATTGTGGCCGCGGTGCTCGGCATCGTGGTGACCATGGCCTCGTTGGGGGAAGGCGATCAGGCGGCCATCGGCATGCACGTGGGGGCGGCGCTGGTGGGGACCTTCTTCGGTATTTTGGCGGCGTATGGTTTCTTTGGTCCTTTGGCGACCTCGTTGGCCCACGATGCCAAAGAAGAACTCAACGTCTACGAGTCGATCAAAGCATCGCTTGTGGCCTCGGCCTCAGGCATGCCGCCGTCGCTGGCGGTCGAATTTGGTCGCAAAGTGCTCTATCCCAAGCATCGACCGAGCTTCTCCGAGCTGGAGCAAGTGGTTCGCGGTCGCTGATCTATGGAAAACAATCAGCCGATCATCATCAAGCGCGTCAAGCGCTATGCCGCAGGCCATCACGGCGGCGCCTGGAAAATCGCTTTTGCTGACTTCGCGACGGCGATGATGGCGTTCTTTCTGGTGTTGTGGCTGATGACCGCGGCCACCCCGGAACAAAAAATCGCCATTGGCGGCTATTTCAAAGACCCGATCGGCTTCACGGAAAGCGGCACGCCGTACATCATCGACCTGGGCGGTACGCCCGCGCTGGCGCCGGACAACACCCTCAACCCGGATGAGAAGCTGCAACCTCAGCCCGACAAAATCAAAGTCGATGCGGATCAGATTCAAAGCATGGCCGAGCAGGTTGAAAAAGAACGCCTGGAGCTGTTGCTGCAAGAACTGCAAAACAAGGTCGAAGAAAATCCGCAGCTGCAAAAATTCAAGGATCAACTGCTGTTCGAAATCACGCCTGATGGTTTGCGCATCCAGATCATGGATGCCGAAAACCGCCCGATGTTCGATGTGGGCAGTGCGCGCCTCAAGTCCTATTTCGAAGATATTTTGCTGGCCTTGGCCGATACCATTAAAGCGGTGCCGAACAAAATCAGCATCAGCGGCCACACCGACGCCATGCCGTATGCAGGCACGGGTGACTATGGCAACTGGGAACTCTCAGCCAACCGCGCCAATGCCGCGCGGCGAGCGCTGGTGGCGGGCAGCTACCCCGATAACCAAGTGGCGCGGGTAGTGGGCTACGCGTCATCGGTGCTGTTCGACAAAGCCCGCCCGACCAACCCGGTCAATCGCCGGATCGACATCGTGGTACTGACCAAAAAGGCCCAGCAAGCGATTGAGGGAGAGCAGGGGCCTGAGCCGGTCAAGGCACAAGAACTGCCCAAGGCGCTGGCTGACCCGATCAAATTGCCAGCCGACCAACAGCCGCCACCGATGCACGAAGAACGGCAGAAGCTGAACTTGTTTGACGACAGAATTCCAGCCAAGCAATAACCCCTCTGTGTAGGAGCGAGCTTGTCTCGCGATCTTTTGATCTGCAACATCAAAAGAGCGCGAGACAAGCTCGCTCCTACAGGATTGGGGAGGGCAGGGTGAGGTTCTAGTAGGTGCTTTCCGGCAAGCTGGCAATGATCGAGCGATAGCTGTTCATGCGCTGTTGCTGCACGCGGCCATCTTCCAGAGCCATCAACAACGCGCAGCCCGGCTCGCGGTCGTGTTTGCAGTCGCGGAAACGGCAGTGGCCGATCAAGTCGTTGAACTCGATAAAGCCCGCTTCCACATCAGCCCGGCTCACGTGGCCCAAGCCAAACTCGCGAATACCCGGGGAGTCGATCAACTCGCCGCCGCCTGGGAAGTGGAATAAGCGCGCAGTCGTCGTGGTGTGCGTGCCCTGACCGGAAATCTCCGACAGCGGCCCCACCCGCAGGTTGACCTCAGGCAGCAAGCTGTTCACCAGCGATGACTTGCCCACGCCCGACTGACCCACAAACACGCTGATGCGGCCGTCCAGCTGCGCTTGCAACTGCTGCATGCCATCGCCGTGATGCGCGGACACTTCGAGCACTGGGTAGCCCAACTGACGATAAACACCCAGCAACGCATTCAGCGCGGGGGCGTTTTGATCGTCGATCAAATCTGCTTTGTTGAGCAGCAACAGTGGACGAATCCCGGCGTGCTCGGCGGCGACCAGATAACGGTCGATCAGGTTGGCGTGCGGCTCGGGCATCGGCGCGAACACAATCACGATCATGTCGACGTTGGCGGCGACTGGCTTGAGCTGGCCACGGCTGTCGGGGCGGCACAGTTCGGTTTTACGCGGCAACTGGGCGACGATAACGCCGATGCCCTGATTGCCCGCGCGCCACACCACCGTGTCGCCGGTTACCAGTGCGGGCAGGTTGGCGCGCAAGTGGCAACGGAACATCTGGCCTTTCAGCTCGCCTTCCTGGGCTTCGACTTCGACCTGCACACCAAAGTGCGCGATCACCAGGCCGAGTTGCTCGGGGCCTAAGTCGCCGCCTTCAAGCGCTTCGACAGCACTGGATTCACGTTTGGCAGCGCGGGCAGCGCGCTCGCCCTGGATCTTTTCGATGCGCCAGTTTTGGCGACGATTGAGCTGGCGTTTGGCCATGGGTGTTCCGTGTTGATAAAACGATAAGGAGGGTAAAACGCTGGCGAGTTTAGCACGAGGGCCGTGCGCCTAAGCTAAACTGCGCGACTAAGCTCTGGAGGCCTTTATGAACAACGCGCAGAACCTGATCTGGATCGACCTGGAAATGACCGGCCTTGACCCGGACAACGACGTCATTATCGAAATGGCCACCATCGTCACCGACAGCAACCTCAACACCTTGGCCGAAGGCCCGGTCATCGCCATCCACCACAGCGACGACGTGCTCGCCCGCATGGACGAATGGAACACCCGGACTCACGGCGGCAGCGGCCTGACCCAGCGCGTCAAAGACAGCACCACCAGCATGGCCGAAGCCGAAGCGCAGACCATCGCCTTCCTTGAGCAATGGGTACCCAAAGGCAAATCGCCGATCTGTGGTAACAGCATCTGCCAGGACCGGCGTTTTCTGTACACCCACATGAAGGCCCTCGAAAGCTACTTCCACTACCGCAACCTCGATGTGTCGACCCTCAAAGAACTGGTAGCGCGCTGGGCGCCCGAAGTGCGCGATAGCCTGGTAAAAAAAGGCACGCACCTGGCGCTGGACGATATTCGTGAGTCGATTGCTGAGTTGCAGCATTACCGCAAACACTTCATCAAATTCTAAACACCTGCCCCTGTAGCCGCAGCCTGCGGCAGCGGCTACAAAAAACACGCCCCCTTTTGGTGCTCTCAGCAACTGAGTAGACTGCGCGCCTCATTGCAAGGATCGCCGCCATGTTGCTGATGCTCTATTTAGTTGCCATTACTGCCGAAGCCATGACTGGCGCGCTGTCTGCCGGGCGTCGGGGCATGGACTGGTTTGGTGTGGTGCTGATTGCCTGCGTCACTGCGCTCGGCGGGGGTTCGGTGCGCGATGTGCTGTTGGGGCATTACCCGCTGACGTGGGTCAAACACCCGGAGTATCTGGTGCTCACCACGTTTGCCGCCTTATTGACGATTTTCATTGCACCCCTGATGCGCCATTTGCGTTCGCTGTTTTTGGTGCTCGATGCGCTGGGGCTGGTGGCGTTTACCCTGATTGGCTGCATGACGGCACTGGAAATGGGCCAAGGCATGCTGGTGGCGTCGGTGAGTGGGGTGATTACCGGGGTCTTTGGCGGCATCCTGCGTGACATCTTCTGCAACGACATCCCGCTGATTTTTCGTCGCGAACTCTACGCCAGCGTGTCATTTGCCGCCGCGTGGTGCTTTCTGCTGTGCACCTACCTGAACATGCCCAACGAACAGGCGATTTTCGTCACCTTGTTCGGCGGGCTGCTGCTGCGCCTGTTGGCGATTCGCTTTAACTGGGAAATGCCCAAGTTCGTGTACAACGACGAGCATTAATCGGCCAGCAGCGAATCCCCCAGGCCGCGGGCCATCTCCATGCCGTGAATCACACTCCAGAGCTGCTCGGCTTCAAGGCCTGAGAGGTGGGCGCTGATCTCGTCGGCGTTCAGTTCCGCGCTTTTTAACAGCAAAGACACCTGCATCAGTGCGTCCCGTGCGGGAATGCCGGGGTTGATGGTGAACAGCCGCGTGCAGTAATGGGGGCTTGTTTGGAAGGTGTCGAGGGGTGGGTCGGGGACGATCTTATTCATGCGCGAAACTCCAAGCGTTGGAGCTGTCGCCAATCCGCTGTCAATCGGAAAGGGTGGCAGCTATGTGCGGGTTGACAGACCGAGGAGTCTCGCGAACTCGGCGCACCCGAAGATGCCCCGCACATGGCCGCCATAACACAGTAGTGGTCATGCGAGATCAGACGGTCTGTCAAAACCGGCCACTGAAATCAGTGACTCAGCGAGACTATCCGCGCAGTTCCAGCGCCACAAGGCGGTGAGGATTCTCTAGGAAAGGTCCTGCGAATGAAAGGGATGAAGCCGGTACAGGCGTTGCGAATTGTGTGGGAATTACAACCACATCCTTGTGGGAGTGGGCCTTATGTGCGTTGTTCGTGCTGCTTAAGCGCCCACTCCACATGCTCCTGCACCAACTCGGACGGGTAATCACGCCGTGCGTTCAGCGCTTCCAGCACGGGAATCGTTGAGGGCGCATTGCCCAAGCCCACCGCCAGGTTGCGCAGCCAGCGTTCGTAGCCCGCCCGTCGCAGAGGCGAGCCTTCGGTGCTGCTTAAAAACGTGTCTTCGTCCCACATAAACAGCTCGGCCAAGCCGGCGTTGTCCAGGTTGTGCCGGGGCTTGAAATCGCCCTCGGCGGTGGTGCGGGCGAAGCGGTTCCAGGGGCAGACGATCTGGCAGTCGTCGCAGCCAAATACCCGATTGCCAATCAGCGGGCGCAATTCTTCGGGGATCGCGGTTTTAAGCTCAATGGTCAGGTACGAAATGCAGCGCCTCGCATCCAGCACATACGGCCCGACAAACGCGTTGGTCGGGCAAATGTCCAGGCACGCGGTGCAGCGCCCGCAATGTTCCGTTTCGTGAGGTTCATCCACTGGCAGCGGCAAATCCACAAACAATTCGCTCAAGAAGAAGTAACTGCCCGCTTTGCGATTGAGCACCAGGGTGTTTTTGCCGATCCAGCCTAATCCGGCTTTTTGCGCGATGGCTTTTTCCAGCACCGGGGCGCTGTCGACAAAAGCGCGAAAGCCGAATGGGCCGATGTCTTTTTGAATGCGGTCGGCCAGTTGCTGTACGCGCTTGCGGATCAGCTTGTGGTAGTCGCGGCCCAAGGCGTAGCGCGACACGTAGGCTTTCTCGGGTTGGGCCAGCAATTGCGCCATGTGGGTATCGCCGGGCAGGTAGTCCATGCGCAACGACACCACGCGCAACGTGCCGGGCACCAGTTCTTCGGGGTGTGAGCGTTTGCTGCCATGGGCGGCCATGTACTCCATGTCGCCGTGATAGCCAGCGGCCAGCCAGCGCTCCAGATGGTGTTCGTGTTCCCCCAAATCAAGGCCAGCAATGGCGACTTGTTGAAAGCCCAGCTCACGGCCCCATTCCTTGATGGACTGAGCAAGCGCGGGGAGGTCGGCAGTAATAGCAGGCATGAGGCAAGAGAAACCGGAGCTGAGATGCGTATAATTCTGCCAGACATCGGAGCCCGACACGCATGCCGCAGACCAAACACCTGTTTCCTGAACCCCAGCCACTGCGCGCAGACACTTTGGCGCGACTGCCTGCGCGTGCGCCAAGCGCGCACAAGGGCCAGTTCGGGCATGTGCTGCTGATTGGCGGCGACCGGGGTTTTGGCGGCGCCATTACCCTCAGTGCCCAGAGCGCGCTGCGCTGTGGCGCGGGCCTCGTGTCGCTGGCGACCCGGCCAGAGCATGTGCCTGCGGCCTTGGCCCGGCTGCCTGAGGTGATGACCTTGGGCGTGCTGTCGGCCAACCAGTTGATGGGCGCCTTGGCGCAAGCCTCGGTGGTCGTGGTGGGGCCGGGGTTGGGGCAGGCGGCGTGGGGGCGCAGTCTGTTATCGGCGGCGGCTCAAGCAAAAATGCCTCAAGTGTGGGATGCCGATGCGCTAAATCTGTTGTCCAACGCTGACTTTTCGCTGCCAGCAGGCTGCGTGCTCACGCCGCACCCTGGCGAAGCCGCGCGTTTGCTGGGTCTTAGCACTGAACAGGTGCAGGCCGATCGCCCGGCGGCGGCTCGGGCGCTGGTTAAAAAATACTCAGCAGTATGCGTCCTTAAGGGGGCTGGCACGTTGATTGCCGGGCTGGAGGGCGAATTGGCGCTGTGCACACACGGGCACCCGGCCATGGCCACGGCCGGTTTGGGGGATGTGCTGGCCGGTGTGGTCGGGGCGCTGTTGGCGCAGGGCATGACGGCATTTGAAGCCGCGTGCCTGGCGGTGTGGGTGCATGCCCGTGCCGGAGAGCAACAAGGGCAATTGGGCCGTGGGCTGGCGGCCAGTGATTTGATACCAGCCATTCGTCAGTTGTTGGAGGAGCAAGCACCGTGTCTGAATTAGTACTGCAACTGGCTGATGAAGAGGCCATGGTCGCCTTTGGCAAGCAGTTGGCTCATATCACCCAAGGGCATGGCGTGATTTTTCTTGAAGGAGACCTCGGGGCGGGTAAAACCACCCTGTCGCGGGGCATTATTCGCGGCCTTGGGCATGTGGGGGCTGTAAAAAGTCCTACATTTACATTGGTGGAGCCTTACGAGATTGGTGACATCAGGGCGTTCCATTTTGATTTGTATCGCTTGGTCGACCCTGAAGAGCTGGAATACATGGGCATTCGCGATTATTTCGACGGTAAAGCTTTATGCCTCATCGAGTGGCCCGATAAAGGTGCAGGCTTTTTGCCAAAGCCTGACCTGACCATTACCATTAGCCCGCACAACGCCGGGCGCTCGCTGAAGGTGTCGGCACAAGGCTCGCGTGGCGAGGCTTGGTGTAAAGCGTTGGCATTGGAATTCAAATAATGATGGGGTTTGGTATGCGCTTTCGCGCGTTGGTCAGTGTCGCCGTAGGTCTGTTGCTGAGTGTCATGGCGGTGAATGCCGTGGCAGCGACACAAGTGAAAAGCGTGCGTTTGTGGCGTGCCCCAGACAACACACGGCTGGTGTTTGACCTGACGGGCCCGGTGCAACACAGCGTGTTCACGCTGACCTCGCCTGATCGTCTGGTGATTGATATCAATGGCGCGACCCTGGCCGGGCCGTTGAACGTGGCCACGGCCAACACGCCGATTACCAGCATGCGCTCGGCGCAACGCACGCCGACCGATTTGCGGGTGGTGATCGACCTCAAAAAACCGGTCACGCCCAAGAGTTTTGTACTGGCGCCCAATGCCCAGTACGGCAACCGTCTGGTGGTCGACCTGTTCGATCAGGGGGCCGACATTGCCCCAAGCTTGCCCGCCACCAATGTGGCCAAGGTGCCTGTGGTTCCGGTAACGCCTGCGCAGCCCGAAATCAAGCTGCCGCCTGCGCCGAGTGGCAAGCGCGACATTATTGTGATGATTGACCCCGGCCATGGTGGTGAAGACCCGGGTGCTTCCGGTTCGGGTGGTCAGCACGAAAAAGACGTGGTGCTGGCGATTGCCCGAGAGTTGCAACGCCAGATCAATGGCATGAAGGGGTTTAGAGCAGAGTTGACCCGTACCGGCGACTACTTTATTCCGCTGCGTGGCCGTACTGAAATCGCCCGCAAGAAGGGCGCCGACCTGTTTGTGTCGATTCACGCCGACGCCGCGCCTTCCAAGGCGGCCTTTGGTGCGTCGGTGTTTGCGTTGTCTGAACGCGGCGCGACCTCTGAAACCGCACGCTGGTTGGCTGACAGCGAAAACCGTTCTGACTTGATCGGCGGTGCGGGCAACGTGAGCCTCGATGACAAGGACCGGATGCTGGCGGGCGTGTTGCTCGACTTGTCGATGACTGCCTCGCTGACGTCCAGCCTCAATGTTGGGCAGAAAGTACTGAGCAACATTGGCCGGGTGACCCCGCTGCACAAACAACGTGTTGAGCAAGCCGGGTTTATGGTGCTCAAGTCGCCAGATATTCCGTCGATCCTCGTCGAAACCGGGTTTATCTCAAACTCCAACGAAGCGTCCAAGCTGGCGTCGAGCAGTCACCAGCAAGCGCTGGCGCGTTCGATCAGCAGCGGCGTGCGTCAGTTCTTCCAGCAAAACCCGCCACCGGGCACGTACATTGCCTGGCTGCGTGACACCGGCAAGATCGCCCAAGGCACCCGCGAGCACACCGTGCGCCCTGGTGAAACCCTGGCGATGATTGCGGTGCGCTATCAAGTGGGCGTGGCGTCGCTGCGTTCCAGCAACAACTTGAGAACCGATGAGTTAAAAGTTGGCCAAAACCTGAACATTCCGGCCACCGACTTGGCGTCCAAGCAATGAGTGAAGAGCTTTTAAGCAGCAGCGCTCGCATTGAACTGCTCAGCCCGCGTCTGGCTAACCAGATTGCGGCGGGCGAGGTGGTTGAGCGCCCGGCCTCGGTGATCAAGGAGTTGCTGGAAAACAGCCTCGACTCGGGCGCCAAGCGCATTGATGTGGACGTGGAGCAGGCCGGGATCAAGCTGCTGCGGGTGCGTGACGATGGCAGCGGTATTTCCAGCGACGACTTGCCGCTGGCGCTGGCGCGTCACGCCACCAGCAAAATCCGTGACCTTGAAGACCTTGAACGGGTGATGAGCCTGGGCTTTCGCGGGGAGGCCTTGGCCTCCATCAGTTCGGTGGCCCGCCTCACCCTGACGTCGCGCACTCGTGATGCCGACCAGGCCTGGCAGGTCGAAACCGAAGGCCGCGACATGGCGCCCCGGGTTCAGCCCGCCGCGCACCCGGTCGGCACCTCGGTTGAAGTCCGTGACCTGTTTTTCAACACCCCGGCGCGGCGCAAATTCCTCAAAACCGAAAAAACCGAATTCGATCACCTGCAAGAAGTGATCAAGCGTTTGGCGCTGGCGCGTTTTGATGTGGCCTTCAATCTGCGCCACAACGGCAAAAGCATTCTCAATCTGCACGAAGCCCGTGACGACACTGCCCGCGCTCGACGCGTGGCGGCGGTGTGCGGCCCGGCGTTTCTGGAGCAGGCGCTGCCGATTGAAGTGGAGCGCAACGGTCTGCATTTGTGGGGTTGGGTCGGTTTGCCGACCTTTTCGCGCAGCCAGGCCGACTTGCAATATTTCTATGTGAATGGCCGTGCGGTGCGCGACAAGCTGGTGGCGCACGCGGTGCGTCAGGCGTACCGCGATGTGCTGTTCAATGGCCGGCACCCGACGTTTGTGCTGTTTTTTGAAGTCGACCCGTCGGTGGTCGACGTCAACGTGCACCCGACCAAACACGAAGTGCGCTTCCGTGACGGGCGCATGGTGCATGACTTTTTGTATGGCACCTTGCACCGCGCCTTGGGCGATGTGCGCCCCGAAGACCAGTTGGCAGCGCCTGCGCCCGTGCCAGGCGCTGAACGCCCAACCGGGCTCGACGCCGGCGAGTTCGGCCCGCAAGGCGAGATGCGCCTGGCCGCCCACCTTCTGGAGCAACCGCAGGCCGCACCTGCCCCGCATGTGCCGGGGTCTGGCGCCGGAGCGGGCTATCAGTCTTACTATCGCCCGCCGTCTTCGACACCGTCGGTGCCGACCGCTGAAGCTAAAAGTGCGTATCGCGAGTTTTTCGCGCCACTGCCCGAGGCCAATGCGGCGCCGTTGCCTGACGGACAGGGCGATATTCCGCCGCTGGGTTTTGCCCTGGCGCAGCTCAAGGGCATTTATATCCTTGCCGAAAACGCCCAGGGGCTGGTGCTGGTGGACATGCATGCGGCCCACGAGCGGATCATGTATGAGCGTCTTAAAATCGCCATGGCCAGTGAAGGCTTGAGTGGCCAGCCGTTGCTGGTGCCTGAGTCGATTGCGGTCAGTCAGCGTGAGGCCGATTGCGCCGAAGAGCACGCCGAATGGTTCCAGCGACTGGGCTTTGAGTTGCAGCGTCTGGGCCCGGAAACCCTGGCCATTCGCCAGATTCCGGCCTTGCTCAAACAAGCCGAGGCGCAGCGTCTGGTGCATGACGTGCTGGCTGACTTGATGGAATACGGCACCAGTGACCGGATTCAGGCGCACCTCAACGAATTGCTCGGCACCATGGCGTGCCACGGCGCGATCCGGGCTAATCGCCGTTTGGCGGTGCCGGAAATGAATGGCTTGTTGCGTGACATGGAAAACACCGAGCGCAGCGGTCAGTGCAATCATGGTCGTCCGACCTGGACCCAAATGGGCCTGGACGACTTGGACAAACTCTTTTTGCGCGGTCGCTGATGACAGGTTCCAACGCTTTACCCCCGGCCATCTTTTTGATGGGGCCGACCGCTGCGGGCAAAACCGACCTGGCGATTGAGCTGAGCAAAGTACTGCCCTGCGAGCTGATCAGCGTCGATTCGGCGCTGGTGTATCGCGGCATGGACATCGGCACGGCCAAGCCCTCGAAAGACATTCTGGCGGCGCACCCGCATCAGTTGATCGACATCATCGACCCGTCTGAGAGTTATTCCGCGGCTGATTTTCGCCGTGATGCGCTCCAGGCCATGGCTGAAGTCACCGAGCGGGGCAATATCCCGCTGCTGGTGGGCGGCACCATGTTGTATTACAAGGCGTTGCTTGAAGGGCTGGCGGATATGCCAGCGGCTGACGCCGACGTGCGTGCGCAGCTTGAAGAAGAGGCCCGGCGCCTGGGCTGGCAAGCCCTGCACGACCAGTTGGCGGCCATTGACCCGGAGTCTGCGGCGCGTATTCACCCCAATGATCCGCAGCGTCTGACCCGTGCATTAGAGGTTTATCGGGTCAGTGGCATGAGCATGACGGCCCATCGCCAAAAACAATCTGAGCAATCTACTAAAGCAGCAGCTTCTGGCCGGGGACAATTGCCCTATACTGTCGCCCAACTGGCCATCGCTCCGGCGAACCGGCAGGTGCTGCATGAAAGAATTGCACAAAGATTCGGGCAAATGCTGGAACAGGGATTCATTGATGAGGTCTTAGCCCTGCGTAAAAGAAGTGACCTGCATGCCGGGTTGCCGTCTATACGTGCAGTGGGCTATCGCCAAGTCTGGGATTACCTGGACGGCAAGCTGACAGCAGCCGAGATGCAGGAGCGCGGCATCATTGCTACGCGCCAATTGGCCAAGCGTCAGTTCACCTGGTTACGCAGTTGGGATGACCTACATTGGCTAGACAGCCTGGACTGCGACAATCTGCCACGAGCCTTGAAATACCTGGAATCGGTCTCCATATTGAGCTGAGTCTTGGGAATTGCCGTCTATCCTATGGGTATGGCGACACCAGCCATCTAATTTTTGTTTCTATTTTTTATCCTTACAGGAGTGCGGCATATGTCAAAAGGGCATTCGCTACAAGACCCTTACTTGAATACTTTGCGTAAAGAGAAGGTTGGCGTTTCCATCTACTTGGTCAACGGGATCAAGCTGCAGGGGACTATCGAGTCCTTCGACCAGTTTGTGATCCTGCTGAAAAACACCGTCAGCCAAATGGTTTACAAACACGCTATCTCGACAGTAGTACCAGTGCGTCCAATTCGTTTGCCTAGCGCAACTGAATCGGAACTGGCAGACGCTGAACCAGGTAACGCCTGATAGGAGTCTGCTTTGTTCTTTGAGCGCCACGGTGGTGGTGAGCGAGCGATCCTCGTTCACTTGGAAGGTCAGGACCCTGAGGCGCGCGAAGATCCGCAGGAGTTCCAGGAGTTAGCTGTATCGGCCGGCGCCGAGACCGTCGCGTTTTTTAACGTGCCGCGTCATCGGCCATCGGCCAAGTACCTGATTGGCAGTGGCAAGGTCGAGGAGTTGCGCGACCTGGTCAAGGCCGAGAAGGTCGACATTGTGATTTTCAATCACGTCCTCACGCCCAGTCAGGAGCGCAACCTCGAACGTGTTTTCGAGTGCCGCGTGCTTGACCGTACCGGGCTGATTCTTGACATCTTCGCTCAACGCGCCCGTACCCATGAAGGCAAGCTGCAGGTCGAACTGGCTCAGCTTGATCACATGAGCACGCGTCTTGTGCGGGGCTGGACTCACCTTGAACGTCAAGGTGGCGGCATTGGCATGCGCGGGCCGGGTGAAACCCAGCTCGAAACCGACCGCCGTCTGTTGCGTATCCGCATCAGCCAGATCAAGGCCCGCCTGAAAAAAGTCCGCAGTCAACGTGAGCAATCCCGTAGAGGGCGCCAACGCGCCGACATTCCTACGGTGTCGCTGGTGGGGTACACCAACGCCGGCAAATCCACGTTGTTCAATGCAGTCACCGGCTCTGATGTCTTCGCCGCTGACCAACTGTTCGCCACGCTCGACCCGACCTTGCGCCGCCTTGATCTGGGCGACCTGGGGCCGATCGTGCTGGCCGATACCGTGGGCTTTATTCGTCATCTTCCGCACAAGCTTGTTGAAGCATTTCGGTCTACGCTCGAAGAGTCGAGCAACTCTGATTTGTTACTGCACGTGATTGATGCGCACGAGCCTGAGCGCATGCAGCAGATCGAACAGGTGATGGTGGTGTTGGGCGAAATTGGTGCCCAGGACTTGCCGATCCTCGAGGTCTACAACAAAATCGATTTGATTGAAGGTGTAGAGCCGCAGATCCAGCGCGATGCCG
This sequence comes from Pseudomonas sp. CCC3.1, assembly GCF_034347405.1. NCBI lineage: Bacteria > Pseudomonadati > Pseudomonadota > Gammaproteobacteria > Pseudomonadales > Pseudomonadaceae > Pseudomonas > Pseudomonas sp. CCC3.1. The sequence continues at coordinate 4,728,055 of NZ_CP133778.1, read as the reverse complement.
ATGGCAAACCGCAACGGGTCTGGTTGTCGGCCCGTGAAGGTCAAGGGTTGGAGTTGCTTGAGCAAGCTATCGCCGAGTTGCTGGGTAATGATTTGTTCGTCGGTACCTTGCGCTTGCCGCAACGTTTTGCTCGACTGCGTGCACAATTCTTCGAACTGGGAGTGGTGCAAAAGGAACAGCATGACGATGAGGGCGCCAGTTTGCTGGACGTACGCCTGCCGCGTTCCGAGCTAAATCGCTTGGTCAGCCGTGAAGGGATGCAACCGCTGGAATTCATCGAAGAACACACTTTGCAATAAAAGCCTCGCAAAGCGGCTGTGCCGCTGTGATAGGCATTCTGTAGCATTGGTCGGCGCGCCGTGGGCGCGTCTTTGCTTTATCAGATGGAGAGCGCTATGGCTTGGAATGAGCCGGGTGGCAACTCGAATAATCAAGATCCCTGGGGTAGCAAACGCCCTAAAAATGGCGACCGCAAGGGACCACCAGATCTCGACGAGGCCTTCCGAAAGCTACAGGAAAGCCTGAATGGGTTGTTCGGTGGTGGAAAAAAACGTACTGGCGGTAGTGGCAACGAAGGCGGCCCAAGCGGTAAGGGTGCTGGTTTCGGTTTGCTCGGTATCGGTTTGGTCGTGCTGGCAGCCGCGTGGCTGTACAGCGCGGTGTATGTAGTCGACGAACAGGAGCAAGCCGTGGTGCTGCGCTTGGGCAAGTACTACGAAACCGTAGGGCCGGGTCTGAACATCTACTTCCCGCCGTTCGATAAAAAGTACATGGAAAACGTGACGCGTGAGCGTGCGTACACCAAGCAGGGCCAGATGCTCACTGAAGACGAAAACATCGTCGAAGTGCCGCTGACCGTGCAGTACAAGATCAGCAACCTGCGCGACTTCGTGCTCAACGTTGATCAACCTGAAGTCAGCCTGCAACAAGCCACCGACAGCGCCTTGCGACACGTCGTGGGCTCCACTTCGATGGATCAGGTGCTGACCGATGGTCGTGAACAAATGGCTGTAGACGTCAAGGAGCGCTTGCAGCGTTTCCTCGATACCTACAAAACCGGTATCACCGTGACTCAGGTCAACGTACAAAACGCGGCTGCACCGCGTGAAGTGCAGGAAGCCTTTGATGACGTGATCCGTGCCCGTGAAGACGAGCAGCGTGCCCGTAACCAGGCCGAAGGCTACGCCAATGGCGTGGTGCCGGAAGCCCGTGGTCAGGCGCAGCGCATCATCGAAGATGCCAACGGCTACCGTGATGAAGTGGTTTCTCGCGCCAAAGGTGAAGCCGACCGCTTTACCAAGCTGGTGGCCGAGTACCGCAAAAATCCTGAAGTGACCCGTGACCGTCTGTACCTGGACACCATGCAGGAAGTCTTCAGCAACACCAGCAAAGTACTCGTGACCGGTAACAAAAACGGCCAGAGCAACCTGCTGTACTTGCCGTTGGACAAAATGATCGAAGGCCGTAATGGCAGCACCCCGGCAACGGGTTCGGCGGCTGCGGCGAGCAACAATGATTCAAGCTCGCACATCAACACCGATCTGCCGACACCACCGCGTACCAGGGAGAGTCGCTGATGAGCAATAAATCGCTGATCGCCCTTATTGTTGCCGTTGTCGTGGCGATCGTTGCCTGGAACAGCTTCTACATCGTCTCGCAAACCGAGCGTGCCGTGCTGTTGCGCTTCGGCCGTGTGGTTCAGGCGGATGTTCAGCCGGGCCTGCACGTGAAGATTCCTTACGTTAACCAGGTGCGCAAGTTCGACGCCCGCCTGATGACGCTGGACGCGCCGACTCAGCGTTTTCTGACGCTGGAAAAGAAAGCGGTCATGGTTGATGCCTTCGCCAAGTGGCGTGTGAAAGATGCCGAGCGCTTCTACACCGCGACCTCGGGCATGAAGCAGATTGCTGACGAGCGCCTGTCGCGTCGTCTGGAGTCGGGCCTGCGTGACCAGTTCGGTAAGCGCACCCTGCACGAAGTGGTGTCGGGTGAGCGTGATGCACTGATGGCTGACATCACCGCATCGCTGAACAAAATGGCTGAAAAAGAGTTGGGTATCGAAGTGGTCGACGTTCGCGTCAAGGCCATTGACCTGCCTAAAGAAGTAAACCGCAGCGTTTTCGAACGTATGAGCACCGAGCGTGAGCGTGAAGCACGTGAGCATCGGGCCAAGGGTAACGAACTGGCAGAAGGCATTCGTGCTGACGCCGACCGTCAACGTCGTGTTCTGGTGGCCGAGGCTTATCGCCAGTCCGAAGAAGCACGCGGTGATGGTGATGCCCAGGCAGCGGCGATTTACGCCAAGGCTTATGGTCAAGACCAAGAGTTCTACAAGTTCTATCGCAGCCTGCGCGCTTACCGCGAAAGCTTTGCGAACAAGAGCGACGTACTGGTTCTGGACCCAAGCAGCGACTTCTTCCGCTACCTGGAAAAGTCCAAGCCGTAGTAAACCGGTAGGAGCGAGCTTGCCTCGCGATCTTTTGATCTTGAAAGCTCGCTCCTGCAGCAAAAAAGCATCCTGTACACGCACTCCGCCGGGCGGGCAAATTGCCTCGCGGGGTGATCCTTTTAGAAAACGTGTGTATGATGCGGCAGCCGGGAAATTCCCGGCTTTTTTGCGTCTGCATGTTTGATTGACCGAATGGCTGTTACAGCGTCGGCAGATTTTTCGAGGAATGTGCTGAGCCTGTCATTCAGGCTTTTTTGCTGTGCGCGCTGAAGACACAGCCACGTTCTGCTTTACTCAAGGCTCGCCTGCTGGCTGGCCGCCCGGATCACAGGGGAATGGCGTAATGGCAACGGTAGACCGCTGGCTTCTGCCAGATGGCATCGAAGAAGTACTTCCACCTGAGGCAGCCCGCATTGAAGTGGCGCGGCGTCAGGTGTTGGATCTGTTCCAGAGCTGGGGCTATGAGTTCGTCGTCACCCCGCATATCGAATACCTGGAGTCCTTGTTGACAGGGGCTGGCCAGGATCTCGACTTGCGGACCTTCAAGGTTATTGACCCCAAAACGGGTCGCCAGATGGGTTTTCGTGCCGACATCACGCCGCAAGTGGCGCGCATCGATGCGCATACCTTGCGCCGCGAAGGCCCGAGCCGTCTGTGCTACGCCGGTAGCGTGCTGCATGCTCAGCCGCGCGCGTTGTCATCCTCGCGTAGCCCGATCCAGTTGGGTGCCGAGTTGTATGGCGATGCAAGCCCGAGCAGCGACGTAGAAGTCATCAGCCTGATGCTGGCGATGTTGCAACTGGCCGACGTGCCTGATGTGCACATGGACCTAGGGCATGTAGGCATTTACCGTGGGCTGGCCCGTGCGGCCAACCTGTCGGTTGAAGTGGAACAACAATTGTTCGACGCCCTGCAACGCAAGGCGATCGACGAAGTAACGGCCTTGACCGAAGGCTTGCCGGCTGATTTGGCAGGCATGCTTCAGGCATTGGTTGGATTGTGTGGCGGCCGCGAAGTGCTGGTTGCTGCGCGTGAGCGTCTGGCCAAGGCTCCGGCCCCGGTCCTGGCAGCTCTGGACGATTTGCTGGCAATTGCCGAGCGGTTGTCTGTGCGTTTCCCGCAGTTGCCGCTGTATTTTGACCTGGGTGAGTTGCGTGGGTATCACTACCACACAGGTGTGGTGTTTGCGGTCTTTGTACCGGGCGTTGGAGATTCCATCGCTCAGGGCGGTCGTTATGACGACATCGGTGCTGTGTTCGGGCGTGCCCGTCCAGCGACCGGCTTTTCGACCGATTTGAAAACCCTGGTGACCCTGGGGCGTGCTGAAGTCGAGTTACCGTCTGGCGGTATCTGGATGCCTGACAGCACAGATGCGGCACTCTGGCAGCAAGTTTGCCAGCTTCGCAGTGAAGGTCAGCGTGTGGTTCAGGCGTTGCCTGGGCAGCCACAAGCCGCCGCCCGTGATGCGGACTGCGACCGCCAATTGATTCAGCAGAACGGCTTGTGGCAAGTAGTGCCGCTGGTTTCTTGAGTTTTCCTGCCGGCGGTTGTTGCCGGCACCAAGTTTGCGCGAATGAGGACAAGTGTTATGGGTAAGAATGTCGTAGTCCTGGGCACCCAATGGGGTGATGAGGGCAAAGGCAAGATCGTTGATCTGCTGACCGAACATGCTGCCGCTGTAGTGCGCTACCAAGGTGGCCACAACGCTGGCCACACCTTGGTAATCGACGGCGAAAAAACCGTTCTGCACCTGATCCCGTCGGGCGTACTGCGCGAAGGCGTGCAGTGCCTGATCGGTAACGGCGTGGTGGTTGCTCCCGACGCCCTGTTGCGTGAAATCATCAAGCTGGAAGAGAAAGGCGTACCGGTGCGCGAGCGCCTGCGTATCAGCCCGTCCTGCCCGCTGATCCTGTCGTTCCACGTTGCACTGGACCAGGCCCGTGAAAAAGCCCGTGGCGAGCTGAAGATCGGTACTACCGGTCGTGGCATCGGCCCTGCTTACGAAGACAAGGTTGCTCGTCGTGGCCTGCGTGTTGGCGACCTGCTGAACATGCCGCGTTTCGAAGCCAAACTGCGTGAGCTGGTGGATTACCACAACTTCATGCTGGTCGGTTACTACAAAGAAACCGCCATCGACTTCGACAAGACGCTGGCCGAGTGCAAAGAATACGCCGAGCTGCTGAAGCCGCTGATGCTGGACGTGACTGCTGAGCTGCACGACCTGCGTCGCGCTGGCAAAGACATCATGTTCGAAGGCGCTCAAGGTTCGTTGCTGGACATCGACCACGGTACCTACCCGTACGTCACCAGCTCCAACACCACAGCCGGTGGCGTTGCGACTGGTTCGGGCGTTGGCCCGATGTTCCTGGACTACATCCTGGGCATCACCAAGGCTTACACCACTCGCGTAGGTTCGGGCCCGTTCCCGACTGAGCTGTTCGACGACGTTGGCGCGCACTTGGCCAAACAAGGTCACGAGTTCGGTGCTACCACCGGCCGTGCTCGTCGTTGCGGCTGGTTCGACGCCGTTATCCTGCGTCGCGCTATCGATGTGAACAGCATCTCGGGCATCTGCCTGACCAAGCTGGACGTACTCGACGGTCTGGAAACCATCAACATCTGTGTCGGCTACAAAGATGCAAACGGTGTTGAAGTGGCGCCGACTGACGCTGACAGCTACGTAGGCCTGGAGCCTGTGTACGAAACCGTACCGGGCTGGACTGAATCGACCGTGGGTGCCAAAACCCTGGAAGAGCTGCCAGAGAACGCCCGCGCTTACATCAAGCGCGTAGAAGCACTGATCGGCGCACCGATCGACATCGTCTCGACAGGTCCGGACCGCAACGAAACCATCGTTCTGCGTCACCCGTTCGCGTAACACGTCGCGATACAAAACAAAGGGCCCTTAGGGGCCCTTTGTTGTTTTAGCCCTTTGTAGGAGCGAGCTTGCCTCGCGATCTTTTGATCTTCTAAACGCTCGCGAGGCAAGCTCGCTCCTACAGTAAGCAGGCCTGCGGCACGACCCTTGCTTTGAAAATGCCATTAGTGTGCCATCAATATAATGGCACCGTTGTAGAGGGGTTTTCTGTGTCTGCCGTTCTCTCATTGTTACAAAGCCGTTTGCTGCGGCCTGTATTCGTTACCCTCGGTATCGCCCTTTTGGTGCAAGTGCTGGTGGCGGTGGCACTCACACGGAGCACGGTCACGGCGCTGGAGTCTGATTTAGACGCGGGTCTGGCCTCTGACAGTCAAAAGCTCTCGGCTGAACTGGCGCAGGCCGACCGTGAGGTCAAAAGCAGCCTTGACGGCTTGTCTGCCAGCACTCGTCAGCGTCTGAGCGCAGGCTTGGCGCCGCGTCTGAAAGAGGAGCAAATGCAACTGTGGGAAACGCTGGAGAAGAGCCTCAAGGACTCGGCGAATGACATGGCGCAATTGCTGGCGTCTGTTGCGCCCCGTGCCATATGGGACAACGATGTGCCTGCGCTGTCTGAATTCGCGCGCCGTGCGCAGCGAAATCCCAATGTGTTGTTCGTGGTATACGACGACGCGACGGGGCAACACCTGACGCGTTATCTCAATCGAGACAACCCCATCAACCAAGCGCTGCTGGAAAAGGGCAAGGGCGAGCGAGCGCTGGACAAAGTGCTGGATGCGGCGCGCAGCGACCCGGCGGTGTACTACCTCGAAGCGCCTATCAGCCCTAATGGGGTTGAGATCGGCAAAGTCTTGATGGGGGTTTCCACTGCGTCGGTTGAGCAAGAACTGGCGGCTTTGGATAAGCGCTTTGCCGTGTTGATCCAAAGCAGTGAGCACTTGGTCGACGAAAGCCTGCAAGGTGCGGCGAGCGACAGCTCAAAGGCGTTGGGCGCGCGTTTGCAGTCGGCTCAGGCTGCGGCGGCGCAGATGCAAGCCAATACGGCGCTGACGGTGCGCGACGCGGCAGACACCTTGCGCTGGCGTATCGGTTTGAGCCTGGCGCTGGTGGGCTTGGGCGTCTTGCTGTTGCTGGCGGTGGTGTTGGGCAGGCGTGTGGTCAACAAATTACTGCTGTTGATTGCGGCGCTGAATGATCTGGCGGCGGGCGATGGCGATTTGACCAAGCGTGTGGGCCTGAACAGCAAGGACGAAATTGGCGACATGGCAGCGGCGGTCAATCGCTTTGTCGACAAATTGCAGCCCATCGTGCGGGAGGCGGGGGATGTGGCGCAGCGCACCGGGGTCGAGATTGGTGCCATGAGCGTGCGCAATGCCGGGGCGGATGCGGCCGCGCAGTTGCAGCGTGATGAAGTGGCGCAGAGCCTCAAGGCGCTGTCGACCATGGCCGATGACGCGCAGTCTGAGAGCCAGGCAATGCAGGCGGCGCTCAAGCAGGTGGTGGATATTCGTCAGGCGACCGATGAAAACACCCGTACTTCTGCGCAAGTGGGGGGCTTGATCGAAGCGCTGGCCGGGCAAGTGGGGGCGGGCGCCAAGGTCATCGAGCGGCTGGCGCAGCAAAGCGAGCAGATCGAGGTGGTGCTGACAGTGATTCATGGCATCGCTGAGCAAACTAACTTGTTGGCGCTGAACGCGGCCATTGAAGCGGCGCGGGCCGGTGAGACGGGTCGTGGCTTTGCCGTGGTGGCGGATGAGGTCCGTGCGCTGGCGAGCAAGACGCAAAGCTCCACAGGCGATATTCAGGCGCATATCGTGGCCTTGCAGCAGGGCGCCAAAGAAGCCGTGGCAGCGATTGCTCAGGCTGGGCGTCAGGCCGATGAGGGCTTGGCCGTGTTGCGCGGTAGCGTGAAATTGCAGAAGAGTGTGCAGGCATCGGTTGAGCAGGTGCACACGGCCATCGGTGAGGCCACCAAAGCCGCGGCGCATCAGGCGCAGGGTGCGCATGCGGTGCGCGGGCGGGTAGAAGTGATTCATGCCCAGGCAGAGCGCGCAGCAGAGGCGGTGACGCAGACCACGGCCAGCGGCAAGGTATTGGATGGTTTGGCAGCGCAACTGAAAGCGAGTTTGGGGCAGTTCAGGGCCTAAACCTGTAGTCGCTGTCGAAGAATGAGGCTGCGATGGGCCGCGAAGCGGCCCCAGACAGCGGTCCTGCGGCCCATATCGCAGCCTTCGTACCTCGTCAGCGACTACACGTGCTGTTCAGCGGCTCAAATACATCCGCGTTGTCAGCAAATACACCGGCAATCCCGACACCAGTATCAGCAACGCCGCATAAGGTGCCGCCGCCGCAAACTCGATGTTCGAGGTGTGCGACCAGACCTGTGTGGCCAAGGTGTTAAGCCCGGTAGGGCTCAGCAGCAAGGTCGCGGTCAGTTCCTTCATGGCGTCCAGAAACACTAGGGCGAAGGCTGCGCCCAGCGCCGGGAAGATGATCGGCAGCGTCACCCGGCAAAATGCCGAGAACGACGAAGCGCCCAACGTTCGCGCAGCTTCTTCCAGTTGCGGCGCTGCTTTGTTCAGCGCCGTGCGGATCGGCGCCTGTGCCAGTGGCAAAAACAGCAGCGCATAAGCGATCAGCAGCAATGCCGAGGTCTGGTACAGCGCGGGCACGTAATGCAGCGAGAAGTACACCAGCGCCAACGCAATCACCAGCCCGGGCAGCGCGTGCAGCAGGTAGGGCAGGCGTTCGGCCCAGATGGCCAGTTGGCCTTTGTAGCGCACCACCAGCAACCCCACCGGCACCGCCAGCACCAGGCACAGTGCCGCGCCGCCCAGTGCCAATGACAACGACGAGAACAGCGCTTCGCCAATCTCAGCCACCGGGAATGCCGCCGAGCTGCCTTTGACCAGCCAGTACACCAGCATGCCCAGCGGAATGCCGCTGCCAATCACTGCCAGTAGCAAGCAATACACTTGCCCCAGCAATAACCACTTGCCCAGTCGCACTTGTTCGGCGCGTCTGGCAGCCCCTTGGCCGATGCGAATGTGTCGGCCTTTGCCGCGTACTTTCAGCTCCAGCCACAACAGGCTCAGGCACATCACCAGCAGCACCGCAGACAGCATCGCCGCATTGGCGTTGCTGAACTCCAGCTCAAATTGCTGGTAAATCGCGGTGGTGAAGGTTTGCAGGCCGATGATCGACAGCGCGCCGAATTCCACCAGCATGTGCAGAGCAATCAGTAATGAGCCTGCCAGCAACGAAGGCCAGACCAGCGGCAGGGTGATGTTGAAAAACACCCCCCAGCGATTCTGACCCAAGGTGCGGGCTGATTCTTCAAGGGCCGGATCGAGGTTGCGCAAGGTGGCGGCGACCGGCAAAAAAATCAGTGGGTATTTGGACAGGCTCATCACCAGAATCGCCCCGCCTAGACCTTCAAAGCTGGCGCTGAGCGAGACCCAGGTAAAGCTGCTGACGAACGCCGGGACGGCAAACGGCAGGCACAGAATCACGCCCCACAGGCGTCGCCCTGGCAAGTTGCTGCGTTCCAGCAACCAGGCCAGCGACAACCCGACCAGCGCGCAGGTCACGGTCACGCCGACCATCAGCAACAACGTGTTGCGCATCAGGCCAAACACGTAAGGCCGCCAGAGCAGGCTCAGCGCTTGCGCCCACCCGGCTTGCCAGGCTTTGGTGCCGACATACAGCAGTGGCAGCAGGCTAAGTCCGACCAGCAACAGGACAGGCAGCAACAGCCAGATCGACGGTCTTTTGCGTTTCAGGGAGTAGCGCGCGGGGTGGGCAGCAGAGAGCATCAGAGCAGGCCGGTTTCGCGTTCGAGGTCCAGCGCTTCTTCGGCGTTGCCCAGGTCGGCTGGCGTGATCTTCGGTGCTTGCAGCTCATCAAACGGCTTGAGACCGCGCTCCGAAACCATGCCTTTGCGCATCGGGTATTCGGCGGTGGTGTTGGTGATCACCCGCTGACCCTCTTCGCTGGCCATGTAGGCGAGCAGTTGCTGGGCTTCTTTGGGGTGTTTGCTGGCCTTGATCACGCCAGCGCTGGACACGGTGATCAAGCCGCCTGCATCGCCATCGGTGAAGTAGTGCAGTTTGGAGTCCAGTTCGCCTTTTTCTTTTTTCAGGGCAAACCAGTAATAGTTGTTCACCAGAACGGTGGCGACTTCGCCATTTTCCACCGCCTTGAGCGCTACCATGTTGTTGGTGTAGGTCTTGCCGAAGGCGCGCAGACCGGTCAGCCATTCTTCTGCGGCATCACGTCCGTGCAGCTTGATGATGGCCACGGCTTGTTCCTGAAACGCGCCGCTGGTGGGTACGAAACCGACTTTGCCTTGCCATTCAGGGTCTGCGAAATCGAGTACCGACTTAGGCAGGTCTTCTTCCTTGATCAACTTGGGGTTGAACGCCACGACGCGGGTGCGGGCGGTGACGCCGATCCAGGTGCCATTGGCGGCCACGTATTCTTTGGGCAGTGCTTGCAGGGTGCTGTCGTCAGCCTTGGCCAGAAAACCTTGCTCGCCGAGGTTGTTGAGCGGCGGCGATTCTTCGGCATAGAACACATCGGCGGGCGAGCGGTCACCTTCTTCCATGATCTGGCTGGCCAGTTGGTTGCTGCTGCCTTTGCGCACGTTGACGTGGATGCCGGTCTTGGCCTCAAAGGCGGCGGCGAGGTTGTCGCCGACCTCCTTATGCTGGCCGTTGTACAGCGTCAGGGTGACAGGGTCGGCAGCGTAGGCGGGAGCGGTCAGTGCTAGACCGAGAATGGAGAGAGTCAGACCGCGCAGTAGGGATGTCGCAAGCCGGGTATTTCGGAGCATCATTCGCTGGGTTCCTCACTTGGGTACTACAAAACTTGAAACAATAATAAACGATATTGTTTCTCAAGTGCGCTTGACCCAGCGTCCAATTGCGCCCAAGCGACGTTCTGTGATGCTCATTCTTCTACAGAGTGTCGAGAAAACTGCGCAACGCACGCAGTTCGTCCTTGTCCAGGTTCAGTGCTTTCAGACGTTCACTGGTGCTCGGAAACAGCGGGTCATTGGCTTGTTGCGCGTTGCGGCGCGGGCGCGGCATGCCCATGTTGTAGAACGCCAGCGTGCCTTCCATGTTGACGAACAGGCCGTTGTGCATCCAGGGCGCAGTTTTCATCACCAGGCGCAATGACGGGGTGCGGAAAGCGCCCACATCCTGTGGCTGGCGTGTCACTTCATAGCGCCCAAGGTCTTCGTATTTGCGCCCGTAATAGCTCAGGCCCACGTTATGGAACTGTTCGTCGCTGAGTGCCGGGCCAAAGTGGCAGTTCATGCAGCGCGCTTTGGTGCGAAACAGGTGCAGGCCGTAAAGCTGTTCATCGCTCATGCGTTGCGGGCGTCCGCGCAGTAATTGCTCGAAGGCGGTGTTGCGCGTGGCTTTGACCAAGGTGCGCTGGTAAGTGGCCAGTGCTTGCCCGGTGTGCTCGGTGGTGATGGAGCCCGCGCCGAACACCTGGGCAAACTGTTCGCGGTAGGCGGCATCGGCATTGAGTCGTTCGAGCAGTTGCACACTATCAAACGCCATTTCCACGGGGTCGACGATAGGGTGCAGAGCTTGCTGCTCAAGGCTGCCGCCCCGGCCATCCCAAAACAGGTTGGTGCTGTAACCACTCATTACCAGGCTGGGCGCATTGCGGCGGCCGCTCTGGCGGTCATGGCCAAACGACACCCGACGACCATCGGCAAAGGCCATGTCGGCTTCGTGGCAGGACGCGCAGGCAATTTGCCCGGAGCGCGACAGTTTGGGGTCGTTAAACAGCTTTTTGCCCAGCTCGGCCTTGGTGTCGCTGAAAGGGTTTTCGGGCGGTGCAGGGACGTGGTCGGGCAGGGCGGCCATCTCTTGCCAGTGCACATCGGCGTCTACCTGCGGGGCGGGCCATTGGGCGACAGGTTGGCGATACAGCTGGGCGACGCAGGCCGTGTACTGGGCGGTCTTCTCATCGCAAGCGCTTGCTGCTTGGGCGTCGAGGCAGCTCAACGCCAGTGCAGCGCTGAAGCAGGCGGTCAGGCTGTTCAAAATGTGTACCCCACTTCGAGCATGAATTGGCGCCCGACTTCAAAGGTGGGCAGGCCGCTCGTTTCGGTGGCGCCGACGATTTGTTTGTCCAGCAGGTTGGTGACGTCGAGGTTGACGAACACGGCTTGGTCTTTGCCTGTGGGCATTTGCCAGGCCAGCCGGGTGTCCCAGGTCAGTGCGCCGGAATACGGTGTTTCGGCCCACACATAGGCGTCGGAGCCTTCATGCACGACTTTCTTGCCCGTGGCGGCAATCCGGCGATAGCCATCGCGATAGCGCAGGAAATGACTCCAGGTCAGGTTCAACGGGGCGATTTCGGTGATGGTCGTCAGGCGTGCTGTCCACGGGCGGTTGTAGTTGGTCGCGGGCATGTCGGAATACTTCATGAACTTGCCGTCGTACTGGATCGTCGGGTCTTCAACGTAAATGGCGCCGATGCTGGCGTTGTAGTTCGACAGGCCGGTGTTATTGACCTTGCTCCAGTCCATGGCGAACTGGCCCGAGGTGCGGGTGCTGCCCAGGGTAAAGGCTTGCAGCGGGGTGATGGTCAGGGTGTAGATGTCGGCGTCGCTTTTGCCGCCGTTGTAATAGGTGTAGTAGTTGGCCGCCAGGGTGCCAGTGTCTTCGGAAGGCTGGCCGATTTGCGCGCCCCAGGCGCGGCTGACTTGCTGGCGGCCCATGCGCTTGACGTATTTGACAGCAAATTCGGTGTCCCACTGCACATGGCTCAGGCCCAGTGTCAGCTCATCGTCATAGGGCACCTTCAACTGGTTGAACTGGCTGTCATTGGCGTTTTGTTTGCCCATCACCCAGTCAGCGGTCTGGCTGGCGCGGCTGTATTCGGTGCCCATGGCGGCGATGCCGTCGCGCAGACGGTAGGCGTACAGATTGCGCCCGTAGTAACGGTTGGCGCCGCCGATGAGGTGGGTTTTGTTGTCGCCAAACACGTCCAGTTCAATGGCCAGACGCGGCGCCACGGTGGTCTGGCTCATGTAGTTATCGCCGTCGATGCGCACGCCGGGCCGCACGGTGAGGCGTTTGTAGCGCATTTCATCTTGCAGGTATAACGCCCACGAGCGCGTGTCGAAGGCGACTTTGCCTTGGGTCAGGGTCATCTTGTTGGCGTATTGGCCGTTCCAGCCATTGGCGGTCTGGCCGATGGAGCAATAGGCGTCGTTGCCCACGCAGGTATCGGTGCTGGCGACGCTGTAGCTGCTGTAAGGCTTGTTGCGCTCATAGCTGGCTGAGCTTTGCGACAGCTCCAGGCCGGTTTGCAGCGAGTGGTCGATGCCCAGCCACTGGAAGCTGTTCCAGTCGGCCTTGAGTTTGTAGGCCAGGGTTTTCTGGTTTTCTTCGATGTCGCCAAAGCCGCCTTCAGTGGCGAAAGCCGAGGTGCTCCAGTCTTTGGTGGTCGACGTGCGCCACAGCACCATGTAGTCGCTGTCGGAATAGCGTGAGGTATGCAGTTCGCTCCAGCTGAGGTTTTGTTCGACCCGGGCCAGTGGCGCATTCCATACCAGCCGTGCGCTGAGGCTGTCGCCGCCAGCTTCCATCTCGCGAGCGGAGAGCAGCGAGTTGGGGCCAAAGGTTTTGGCGGTTTCCGGGGCGTGGGTCAGGCTGACGTCGAGCTTCCAGTCGTCATTGACCTGCCAGACGGCCTTGAGGAAGTAGTTATCGATGCGCCGTGTCTGAGTTTCGGCGGCGTTGGCGGTCTCGGTTTGGTTGGAAATGGCAAAGACCCGGGTCGGAATGGTCGAGTCTTTACGCGAGAAACTGCCTAGCAAGCCGAAGTTGTCCGTCACATGCCCTTCGAGGGTGGCGCGGGTAATGATCTTTTTAAACTCGGGCTGGCTGCTGTTGCCGAAGCCCGCTTTGAAGCTTTCAAGGTCGGGGTCGTCTTCATTCAGGTGGTAGCGGGTCCACTCGGAGCGCGACATTTGCACCGACAATTTGCCGTGGAAGTCTTTCTTGGGGTCGCGGGTGTTGGCCTCGACCACGCCACCGTTAAAGCCGCCAAATTCCACCGGAATGTTGCTGTCATAGACACGGATGTTTTCTAGCAAATCAGTGTCCAGGGCCATGCCCTGGCTGCGCCCCGGCAACTCATCGAAATCATCGTTGCTGTTGCCGGGGTCGAGGTCGTTGTTCATGCTCATGCCGTCGACCACAAACAGGTTCTGCCACGGGCGTGCGCCGTTGATGCTGATATCGGCCGGGGCTATTTCGCCGGGTGTCTTGCTGCTGAGCTGATTGTTGTCGAACTGTACGTTGGGGTTGGTGCGCAGCAAGCTGGTTATATCGCCATTGCCTGAAGGCAGGTTCTCGATCATTTGCCGGTCTATCACGTGTTCGCCCTGGAAAACGGCGTCCATCGCGGTAATCGGTGTGCTTTTGATCTGCAAGACATCGCTGTCGGTCGGCGGCAGAACTGATGCGCTGTCAGGCGAGGTGACTTCCCATTGCAGGCCGCTGGAGTGCAACAGGCGAGCCAAAGCGTGTTCCGGGTCTAGGTTGCCATTCACCGGCGAGCTGCTCAGGCCGGTGAGCAGGGCGCTTTCTGCGCTGACCTGCCAGCCGGATTGCTGCGAAAACGCAATCAGTGCGGCGGCCAGCGGCTGGGCGGCTATCTGGTAATGCTGAAGGCTGGATTCAGCCTGGGAGGCGAGGGTCAGTGCGGGTAAACCCAGCAGCAGGCCCAAAGACAGGGATCGGACGCAACGCAAACGCAGAGAAGGCATGAGAGGACCTACGAAATGAAACGCCTTGGTCACTAATGCGAATCTTTATCAGTGACGTTCGTAGGTAAAGACTCTCGGCTGCTGAGGATTTCCAGAAATAGTTGAAAAAAGATTTACGGCGCGTCGGTAACGATCAAGGCATACGGCAGGCTGTCTTGCACGGCGCCACCCAGCGGGGCGATAGCGGCCTGCAAGGCGCGTTTTGGGTCACGCAAGTTCAGGGCGGCGGTAATGCGGCGTTGGCCCAGGGTTTTGTCTGTCAGCAGGATCAGGCCGGGCTGATAGCGACGCAGTTGTTTGATGACGTCTTCCACGGATTGATCGACGGCAACCAGTTGCCAGCGACGCCAAGGGGCAATGGACTCATTGGGCCATTGCGCGAGCCGGGTTTGATTGTCTTTGGCGCTGTAGCTCAAGTGATCGCCGTGATGAAGGCTGGAGGGTTGCGGCGCAGCAGGGGTTTTTACGGCGACAGTGCCGCTTTCAACGCTGACCTGTACCTCATCGTTTTCCACGCTGACGGCAAAGGCGGTGCCGGTCACACGAACCCGCACTTGCCCGGCGTTGACGTAAAACGCGCGGTCTGGCTCGGATTTGACCGAGAAAAAGGCTTGGCCCCGTAGCAGCGTGACTTGTCGCTGCGCGGGGTCGAATTGCACGTCGGCCACGCTGTTGCTGTCGAGCAGCATGTGGCTGCCGTCGCTGAGCGTGATGTCGCGATGTTCGGCGATAGGACTGCGGTAATCGGCCCGCAGGGCTTGCCAGTCGGGCAAGAGCATACACACTGCGCAGGCCGCGGCGGCGGCGCCCATCCATGAGTGTTGGCGGCGGCTGAAGCGACGAGGCGCTGGCGTGGTCGGCGCAGCGGCGCTTGTCGCGTTCGGCAAATTCAGGGCGGCGCCGCTCAGTTGCCAGACTTTCTGCGCCTTGCGCCATGCCGCGTCATGTTCGGGGGCGCTGGCACGCCAGTCATTCAGGCGTCGGTTGAGCTCGGGGTCGTGGGGGTTTTGCTGAATCAGCAGCAGCCAGTCCAGCGCGGTTTCCCAGACCAGGTTCGCAGGGGGCTTATCAGTCATCACTCAGTTGTTCCGCGCAGTAGGTCAGGGCATCGCGGACCAATTGGTGGGCCAGGCTCACAGAGATACCCAACTGGGTACCGATTTGTTGGAACGTCAGGCCTTGCAGTCGATGCAGGACAAATGCCTGTCGTGTCCGTTCAGGCAGGCGGGACAGAGCATGTTGCAATTTACGCAGCTCGTCCAGATGCAGGGCTTCCTGTTCTGGGGAGGGCGTGTTGGAGACATGCTCGTCGAGCAGTTCGTCGCGGGAAGTGTGGCGATTCTCAAGGGTGACGCGGCGATTCAGGTCAAACGCCAGGTTGCGCACAATTCGGTACAGGTAGCCGACCGGCTGAGTGAGCGGGACCAGATTGTCTGCACCTTGGCTAAAGCGTAGCCACGCATCCTGAACCACATCTTCGGCTTTGGCGCGGCAACCCACGATGGGGGCGGCATAGTCCACAAGCGCATGTCGATGCGTGAGGTAGAGCTGTAGTCTTTCGTTGTTGTCGGACACTCGAATCCAGGAAGACGCGCAGGCGATCTGAAGGTGGCCGGATATTAGTGCGAGTGAGATGGATTATCAAATACAACGTTTGTGTACTGGATAGAAGGCATCAGACCAAGGGAGGGGGAGTGGGCGGTGAATGCCGGAAACTAAAAAGCCCGCTTTCGCGGGCTTTTTGAGTGGTTTCACAACCTGTTGGCTGTAAACCTGAATTGGTGCCCAGAAGAAGACTCGAACTTCCACGGCCTTGCGGCCACCAGCACCTGAAGCTGGCGTGTCTACCAATTTCACCATCTGGGCAGTATCAGCAACGTTGCCGCTGTTGATGTGGCGCACTATACGGAGAGCTATTTGATCTGTAAACCCCTGTTTTGGTTTTAATAAATCAAATTTTTATAAGATCCCGAAATGCAAAAAACCCGCTTTCGCGGGTTTTGTGTGAGCCTGAATATTGTACTAATCTCCATCTCTAAATTGGTGCCCAGAAGAAGACTCGAACTTCCACGACCTTGCGATCACCAGCACCTGAAGCTGGCGTGTCTACCAATTTCACCATCTGGGCAGCATCTTCAACGTTGCCGTTGTCGATGGCGCGCACTATACGGATGACCCTTTGACCTGTAAAGCGTTGTGATTAAAAATATTGCAAATATTTCGCGAATGGTTGGTCTGCGGCAGTAAAGCGTGTCAGAACGGGCTAATACAGGACTGTATGAACCCGAAATTTCCCGTTTCAATACGCGTATGCCAAACTAACCCGCATATAGACAAGGTGAAAACTATCTAATGGCCGATTGGCAGACCCTCGATCCCGAGGCCGCACGTGAAGCGGAAAAATACGAAAACCCTATCCCTAGCCGCGAGCTGATCCTTCAGCACCTGGCCGAACGCGGCTCGCCTGCTGCTCGCGAGCAGTTGGTAGAAGAGTTTGGTCTGACGACAGAAGACCAAATTGAAGCCCTGCGTCGTCGCCTGCGCGCGATGGAACGCGATGCTCAACTGATTTACACCCGCCGGGGCACCTATGCGCCGGTGGACAAACTCGACCTGATTCTCGGCCGCATCAGTGGTCACCGCGATGGCTTCGGCTTCTTGATCCCGGATGACGGCAGTGACGACCTGTTCATGAGTCCGTCGCAAATGCGTCTGGTATTCGATGGCGACCGTGCGCTGGCCCGTGTTTCGGGTCTGGACCGTCGTGGTCGTCGTGAAGGCGTGATTGTTGAAGTGGTCTCGCGTGCTCACGAAACTATCGTGGGTCGCTACTTCGAAGAAGGCGGTATTGGCTTTGTAGTGGCCGATAACCCGAAAATCCAGCAGGAAGTGCTGGTAACGCCGGGCCGCAATGCGGGCGCGAAGGTTGGGCAGTTCGTTGAAGTGAAGATCACTCACTGGCCGACCCCGCGCTTCCAGCCGCAGGGTGATGTGCTTGAAGTGGTGGGCAACTATATGGCGCCCGGCATGGAAATCGACATCGCGCTGCGCACCTACGATATTCCTCACGTCTGGCCAGAGGCTGTGCTTAAAGAAGCTGGCCGCCTGAAGCCGGAAGTTGAAGAGAAAGACAAAGAGAAACGCATCGACCTGCGTCATCTGCCGTTCGTGACGATCGACGGCGAAGATGCTCGCGACTTCGATGATGCGGTGTACTGCGAAGCCAAGGCTGGCAAGCTGCGTCTGTTCTCGGGCGGCTGGAAGTTGTACGTGGCGATTGCCGACGTTTCCAGCTACGTGAAAATTGGTTCGGCGCTGGACGCAGAAGCTCAGGTACGCGGTAACTCGGTGTACTTCCCTGAGCGTGTGATCCCGATGCTGCCAGAGCAGCTGTCCAACGGCCTGTGCTCCCTGAACCCGAAAGTCGACCGTTTGGCCATGGTATGCGAGATGACTATCTCCAAAACCGGCGAAATGACCGACTACAAGTTCTATGAGGCGGTGATTCACTCTCAAGCGCGACTGACCTACAACAAAGTCAGCACCATCCTTGAGCAGCCGAAAACCAGCGAAGCCAAGCAACTGCGCAGCGAATACGCTGACGTTGTGCCGCACCTCAAGCAGTTGTACTCGCTGTACAAGGTGTTGCTGGCCGCTCGTCATACCCGTGGCGCGATTGATTTTGAAACCCAGGAAACCCGAATCATCTTCGGCTCCGAGCGCAAAATCGCTGAAATTCGCCCAACCACGCGTAACGACGCGCACAAGTTGATCGAAGAATGCATGCTGGCAGCCAACGTGGCCACCGCTGAGTTCCTCAAGAAGCACGAAATTCCTGCGCTGTACCGCGTGCACGATGGTCCGCCACCTGAGCGTCTGGAAAAACTCCGCGCGTTCCTCGGTGAGCTGGGTCTGACCCTGCACAAAGGTAAAGATGGCCCGTCGCCGAAGGACTATCAGGCGCTGCTTGAAACCATCAAGGACCGTCCGGATTTCCATCTGATCCAGACCGTGATGCTGCGCTCGTTGAGCCAGGCGGTGTACAGCGCTGACAATCAGGGCCACTTCGGCCTGAATTACGAAGCCTATACGCACTTCACTTCGCCGATTCGTCGCTACCCGGACTTGCTCACTCACCGGGCGATTCGCAGTGTCATCCATTCCAAGCAGGATACCCCGCACGTTCTGCGTGCTGGCGCGATGACCATTCCTAAAGCGCGTATTTACCCGTACGACGAAGCGATCCTGGAGCAGCTCGGCGAGCAGTGCTCGATGAGTGAGCGCCGTGCCGACGAAGCCACGCGTGACGTGACCAACTGGCTCAAGTGCGAGTTCATGAAGGATCGCGTTGGCGAGACGTTCCCGGGTGTCGTCACAGCCGTGACCGGCTTTGGTCTGTTTGTTGAGCTGACTGACATCTATGTAGAAGGCCTGGTCCACGTGACCGCCTTGCCGGGCGACTACTACCACTTCGATCCTGTGCATCACCGCTTGGCGGGCGAGCGCACCGGTCGTAGCTTCCGTTTGGGCGACACCGTCGAAGTGCGGGTTATGCGCGTCGACCTCGACGAACGCAAAATCGACTTCGAAATGGCTGAGAAAACCCTCAGCGCGCCGATTGGTCGCAAGAATCGTACAGGTGATGCACCTGCTGGCAAGAGCGCTGGCAAAAATGCCGGCAAGTCCGGTACCAAGGCGACCGAGCCGCCAGTTGAGGCTGCTAAACCAGCACGTCGCAGTGCACCGGCCAAAGCACCTAAAAAAACCACTGACGACGCTTACCGTTCAAGCGATGCCGCGGCTAAAAATGCCGAATTGCGCAAAAGTCGTGAATTGAAAAAGGCGCTGCTGGCCGATGCGAAAAGCGGCGGTCGGACATCGGAGCCGGGAAAGCCGGGAAGGGCAGCACCCGCTAAAGACGCGGGCAAGCCTTCCAAGCCAAGCAAACACCGCAAAGGCCCGCCAAAATCGGGCACCGCTCCTGCCGCCAAAAGCGGCGGGGCGCGCAAACCTAAGGTCAAACCATGAGTCAGTTGGAAAAAATCTACGGCATTCACGCTGTAGAAGCGTTGCTTCGTCACCACCCGAAACGCGTCAAGCAAGTGTGGCTGGCTGAAAGCCGCAACGATCCTCGCGTCCAGACTCTGGTTGCGCTGGCTGCTGAAAACCGGGTCGATGTTGGCCAGGCTGAGCGTCGCGAAATGGACGTTTGGGTTGAAGGCGTGCACCAGGGGGTCGTGGCTGAAGTCAGTCCGAGCCAGGTGTGGGGCGAGGCCATGCTCAACGAATTGCTCGATCGCACGGAAGGCGCTCCGCTGATTCTGGTGCTGGACGGCGTGACCGATCCGCACAACTTGGGTGCTTGCCTGCGTACCGCCGATGCGGCCGGTGCTTTGGCTGTTATCGTGCCCAAAGACAAGTCTGCAACGTTGACGCCTACTGTACGAAAAGTAGCCTGCGGCGCAGCGGAAGTCATTCCGTTGGTGGCCGTGACCAACCTTGCTGCAACCCTGAAAAAACTTCAGCAGCGCGGTCTGTGGATCGTGGGCACGGCGGGTGAAGCCGAGCAGGAGCTGTACGAGCAAGACCTGACGGGCCCGACCATCCTGATCATGGGCGCAGAAGGCAAAGGCATGCGTCGCCTGACCCGTGAGCATTGCGACTACCTGGTGCGTCTGCCGATGGCAGGCAGCGTCAGCAGCCTGAACGTCTCGGTAGCGACGGGCGTATGCCTGTTCGAAGCCTTGCGTCAGCGCAGCGTCAAAGCCAAGGCACCAGCGAAAAAGAAATAAGCCAAACCTGCGTAAACCCTGTAGCCGCTACCGAAGGCTGCGATCGAGTGCGAAGCGCTCGGCTTGACGGTCTAGGTCTGCGGCCTTATCGCAGCCTGCGGCAACGGCTACAGGGGTTGGATGATTAAGATTGTTCAAATAATCACCAATCACCTTGCACCTCTCTTGTCCCTTCTCTACAATTGCGCCCCTTGCCGTCATGGCGGGCGCATATGTGCCTCTCTAGGCAAGACACACAAGTGTCATTCACTCCTTGTCTGACCGCTTTTTAGTTAGCGGCAGGCTACAACCCGTAAGGAGCATTCATGCGTCATTACGAAATCATCTTTTTGGTCCACCCGGATCAAAGCGAACAAGTCGGCGGCATGGTAGAGCGTTACACCAAGCTGATCGAAGAAGACGGCGGCAAAATCCACCGTCTGGAAGATTGGGGCCGTCGTCAACTGGCCTACGCAATCAACAATGTTCACAAGGCTCACTACGTGATGCTGAACGTTGAGTGCACTGGCAAAGCCCTGGCTGAGCTGGAAGACAACTTCCGTTACAACGATGCTGTGATCCGTAACCTGGTCATCCGTCGCGACGAAGCCGTAACTGGCCAGTCCGAGATGCTCAAGGCTGAAGAGAACCGCAGTGAGCGCCGTGAGCGTCGTGACCGTCCTGAGCATTCTGACAGCGCCGATGGCGATGACAGCGATAACAGCGACGCCAGCGATAACGCTGACGAGTAATCCACGGACCTTTTGAGGAGCCAATTACATGGCACGTTTCTTCCGTCGTCGTAAATTCTGCCGCTTCACTGCAGAAGAAGTGAAAGAGATCGATTACAAAGATCTCAACACTCTGAAAGCTTACGTATCCGAGACCGGCAAAATTGTTCCAAGCCGCATCACCGGTACTAAAGCTCGTTATCAGCGTCAGCTGGCCACCGCTATCAAGCGCGCCCGCTTCCTGGCCCTGCTGGCCTACACCGACAGCCACGGCCGCTGAGACCGGGCAGTCGACAGGTAGTAAAGGATTGAATGCATGCGTGCCCTAGCTGAGTTCATCATGCGAGGCCGTGTGCAGGCCGCGTTAATCGTGGCCGGATGTGCGGCATTGCCGTTTTTGTTCTGGTTGAGTGCTGCTGCGGGGTGCCTTGTGCTCCTGCGGCGCGGTCCGAGAGATGCCTTGAGCATCCTCTCATGGGCTTTACTGCCGGCCTTGGTCTGGTGGTTTATGGGCGAACCGCGCACCTTGATGGTGCTGCTGGGAACCCTGGGATTGGCGATGATGTTACGCGCCGGTCAGCCCTGGTATCGCGTGCTGCTGGTCAGCGTAGCGTTGGGTGTGGTGTATGGCGTGATCCTGGGTACGGTTTTCCGCGAACCCATTGGTGCGATGGCGCAGGAGTTGGAAAAACTTCTGCCGCAGGTCCTCAATGGTCTCTACGACAAGTTATCTGACGTAGAGCGAGCGCGCCTTGGAGCACTGATTGCACCCGTCCTCACCGGTTTGATTGCAGCTTTGATGCAGGTCGTCAGCGTGCTAAGCCTGATACTTGGGCGTTATTGGCAAGCGCTGTTGTACAACCCGGGCGGTTTTGCCAGCGAATTTCGCAGCATCCGCCTACCGCTAGGTCCAGCGTTACTGTTGCTGGCGTGCATGCTTGTAGGACCGAACTTCGGTCCGCAAATGGCCATGCTCACGCCGTTGTGCAGCGTAGCGTTGTTCTTCGCCGGGCTGGCCCTGATACACGGGCTGGTGGCGCAAAAGCGACTGGCCAAGTTTTGGCTGGTGGGGTTGTACGTCACGCTGTTGCTGTTTATGCAGCTGATCTATCCGTTGCTCGTGGTTTTGGCCATTGTCGACAGCCTGATTGATTTTCGCGGACGTCTGGCGCCGAAAGACGCTGATAAAGGCTCTGCGGACGGTGAAGGTTAAAAGTTAAGAGGATTTTCACATGCAACTGATCCTTCTGGAAAAAGTCGCAAACCTGGGCAACCTGGGCGACAAAGTAAATGTTAAGGCCGGTTACGGTCGTAACTACCTGCTGCCGTACGGCAAAGCTACCGCTGCAACCGCTGCCAACCTGGCTGCGTTTGAAGAGCGTCGTGCTGAGCTGGAACAAGCAGCAGCTGACAAGAAAGCTTCGGCTGAAACACGCGCTGCCCAACTGGCTGAGCTGGAAGTGACTATCACTGCCACCGCTGGTGACGAAGGCAAGCTGTTCGGTTCGATCGGCACCCACGACATCGCTGATGCACTGACCGCCTCTGGCGTTGAAGTTGCAAAAAGCGAAGTTCGTCTGCCGAACGGCACTATCCGCAACGTTGGCGAATTCGACGTGGCTGTGCACCTGCACGCCGAAGTTGAAGCAACCGTACGCGTTGTTGTGGTAGCTGCTTAAGCAGTCTTAACTGACTGGCACCTTGTGTGCTGGACGGTTAACATCGGGCACGATCCTGTTTACAGGTCGTGCCCTTTGTCTTTCTGCAGTACCTGATTTTCAAATCCCTGCTTTTCCTGAACAACCAAGTGGCCATGAACGATATCTCCGCTCCTGAGCAATACGACCTGCAAACCGCTGCCCTGAAGGTGCCGCCGCATTCCATCGAGGCCGAACAGGCCGTGCTCGGTGGCTTGATGCTGGACAACAACGCCTGGGAACGCGTGTTGGATCAGGTTTCGGACGGTGATTTCTATCGACATGACCATCGCCTGATTTTCCGTGCCATCGCCAAGCTGGCAGACCAGAACTCCCCGATCGACGTCGTGACCCTTGCCGAGCAATTGGACAAGGAAGGTCAGACCTCACAAGTCGGTGGCCTGGGCTACCTCGGCGAGCTGGCCAAAAACACCCCGTCGGTCGCCAACATCAAGGCGTATGCGCAGATCGTGCGCCAGCGGGCGACCTTGCGGCAGCTCATCGGCATCAGCACCGAAATCGCCGACAGCGCGTTCAACCCTGAAGGGCGCAGCGCTGAAGAGATTCTCGACGAAGCTGAGCGGCAGATCTTTGCGATTGCCGAGGCCCGGCCAAAAACCGGCGGCCCGGTCAGCGTCAACGACCTGCTGACCAAAGCCATCGACCGCATCGACACCCTGTTCAACACCGACAATGCCATCACTGGCCTGTCCACTGGCTACACCGACCTGGATGGCATGACCAGCGGCTTGCAACCTGCGGACTTGATCATCGTCGCCGGTCGTCCGTCGATGGGTAAAACCACCTTTGCGATGAACCTGGTTGAAAACGCCGTATTGCGCAGTGAAAAAGCGGTACTGGTTTACTCGCTGGAGATGCCAGGTGAATCGCTGATCATGCGTATGTTGTCGTCGCTTGGGCGCATCGACCAGACCAAGGTCCGTGCCGGTCGCCTTGAAGATGATGATTGGCCGCGCCTGACCTCGGCGGTCAACCTGCTCAACGACCGCAAGCTGTTCATCGATGACACTGCGGGCATCAGCCCTTCGGAAATGCGCGCGCGTACCCGGCGTCTGGTGCGTGAACACGGCGACATCGGCCTGATCATGATCGACTACCTGCAACTGATGCAGATCCCGGGCTCGGGCGGTGATAACCGCACCAACGAAATCTCCGAGATCTCGCGTTCCTTGAAAGCCCTGGCCAAGGAATTCAATTGCCCGGTCGTGGCGCTCTCGCAGCTCAACCGCTCCCTTGAGCAGCGCCCCAACAAGCGCCCGATCAACTCCGACTTGCGTGAGTCCGGAGCCATCGAGCAGGATGCTGACGTGATCATGTTCGTGTACCGGGACGAGGTGTACCACCCCGAGACCGAGCACAAAGGCATTGCCGAAATCATCATCGGCAAGCAGCGTAACGGCCCCATCGGCACCACGCGGCTGGCGTTTATCGGCAAATACACACGCTTCGAGAATCTGGCGCCGGGCAGTTACAACTTCGACGACGACTAACCACCCGGCCCCCTAGCCTTTGTGGGAGCCTCCAATTCCGACCATCGCCGTCGGAATTGGTTGTTTTTTGTGCTATATTCCGCGCCCGCGAATTTCTTGCGAAATGACGCGCCCTCTTTTCTGCACTCAACACCGGTCATCGACATGCAAGCAGCCAAGCCTTTATTTGACTATCCGAAGTACTGGGCCGAATGTTTCGGTCCAGCACCATTCCTGCCAATGAGCAGGGAGGAGATGGATCAGCTTGGCTGGGATTCATGCGACATCATCATCGTGACCGGTGATGCTTACGTCGATCATCCTTCGTTCGGCATGGCCATCATTGGTCGTTTGCTGGAGTCCCAGGGCTTTCGCGTGGGCATCATTGCTCAGCCTGACTGGCAGTCCAAAGACGACTTCATGAAGCTGGGCGAGCCGAACCTGTTCTTCGGCGTTGCTGCCGGCAACATGGACTCGATGATCAACCGTTACACCGCCGACAAGAAAATCCGTTCCGATGACGCCTACACCCCGGGTGGCATGGCTGGCAAACGTCCGGATCGCGCAAGCCTGGTTTACAGCCAGCGCTGTAAAGAAGCCTACAAGCATGTGCCGATCGTACTCGGCGGCATTGAAGCCTCCTTGCGCCGCATTGCGCACTACGATTACTGGCAAGACCGCATACGCAACTCGATCCTGATCGACGCCTGCGCCGACATTCTGTTGTACGGCAACGCCGAGCGCGCGATTGTTGAGGTCGCCCAGCGCCTGTCTTACGGCCACAAGATCGAAGACATTACCGACGTTCGCGGCACCGCGTTCATCCGTCGTGATACACCCAAAGACTGGTACGAAGTCGACTCCACGCGTATCGACCGTCCGGGCAAGATCGACAAGATCATCAACCCGTACGTGAACACCCAAGACACTCAGGCGTGTGCCATCGAGCAAGAAAAAGGTCCGGTTGAAGACCCGAACGAAGCCAAAGTGGTGCAAATTCTGGCCAGCCCGCGCATGACCCGTGACAAGACGGTCATTCGTCTGCCATCGGTTGAGAAAGTGCGTAACGACTCGGTTCTGTATGCCCACGCCAACCGCGTGTTGCACCTTGAAACCAACCCGGGTAACGCCCGCGCGCTGGTGCAAAAGCACGGCGAAGTGGACGTGTGGTTCAACCCGCCACCGATCCCGATGACCACCGAAGAAATGGACTACGTGTTTGGCATGCCTTACGCGCGCGTTCCGCATCCTGCGTACGGCAAGGAAAAAATCCCGGCCTACGACATGATCCGCTTCTCGGTGAACATCATGCGCGGCTGCTTTGGTGGCTGCACCTTCTGCTCGATCACCGAGCACGAAGGCCGGATCATCCAGAACCGTTCTGAAGAGTCGATCATTCGTGAAATCGAAGAGATTCGCGACAAAGTGCCAGGTTTCACCGGGGTCATTTCCGACCTCGGCGGCCCGACCGCGAACATGTACCGCATCGCCTGCAAAACCCCGGAAATCGAATCCGCGTGTCGCAAGCCATCGTGCGTGTTCCCTGGCATTTGCCCGAACCTGAACACCGACCACTCGTCGCTGATTCAGTTGTATCGCAGCGCCCGTGCCTTGCCGGGTGTGAAGAAAATCCTGATCGCCTCCGGCCTGCGTTATGACCTTGCGGTCGAATCGCCGGAGTACGTGAAAGAGCTGGTGACCCACCACGTGGGTGGTTACCTCAAGATCGCCCCGGAACACACCGAGGAAGGTCCGCTCAACCAAATGATGAAGCCGGGCATTGGCAGCTATGACAAGTTCAAGCGCATGTTCGAGAAGTACACCAAGGAAGCAGGCAAAGAGCAGTACCTGATCCCGTACTTCATTGCTGCGCACCCTGGCACCAAAGACGAAGACATGATGAACCTTGCGCTGTGGCTCAAGGGCAATGGCTTCCGTGCTGACCAGGTGCAGGCGTTCTACCCGTCGCCGATGGCCACCGCCACTGCGATGTACCACTCGGGCAAAAACCCGCTGCGCAAAGTCACGTACAAAAGCGACTCGGTGGTGATCGTCAAGAGCGAAGAGCAACGCCGTCTGCACAAGGCGTTTTTGCGCTACCACGACCCGAAAGGCTGGCCAATGCTGCGTGAAGCGCTGACCCGCATGGGCCGTGCTGACCTGATCGGCTCGGGCAAAGATCAGTTGATTCCGCTGCATCAACCGGCGACTGACAGCTACCAGAGTGCGCGTCGCAAGAACTCGACACCTGCTGGCAGCCACAAGGTTGCGGGTGAGAAAACCACCAAAATCCTGACCCAGCACACCGGCTTGCCGCCGCGTGCCAGCGATGGCGGCAACCCGTGGGACAAGCGCGAGCAGGCCAAGGCCGCTGCATTTGCCCGTAACAAACAGGCTGCCAAAGAGCGTCAGGAAGCTGCCAAAGGCGGCAAAGGCAAAAAACCGACCCGTAAGCCGGTAGTGCCGCGCTAAATCGACGGATCACATGAATCCTGTGGGAGCCGGCTTGCCGGCGATAGCATCCGTGCGCTGTCTAAGGTAGATCGCGGCGTCTGCATCGCTGGCAAGCCAGCTCCCACGTGGACCGATGATGTCAAAACCAACGCCAGCCTTCGGGCTGGCGTTGTGCATTTTGGCCCACTGAGAAGCCTTCCACGCGCATGCAGCCCATTTCGCATTGGCTGGTAGGGGGTTGGTCGTTTAAAGCGTCTGAGGGCGCTACAAGGGTGTCAGGACTGCTGCGAGGATCAACAGCGGGGCTGCTGATCCTGATCACAGATCCTGTGGGCCGGGTTGTGGATAACCGGGCCGAGGGCGTTACGCGTTGGGTGCTTGTTCTTCTGTGGCGCCGGTGTCGTCTTCGGCGACTTCATGTTCTGCGTCGACTTCCTGATCCGTTTCTACGATGCCGCCTTCAGCTGCTGCTTTCTTGCGCGCGAGCTTTTCCTCTTTCTTCTGCTCTTTAGCCAAGTCTCTTTGACGCTTAGCGAAGTTATAGTTTGGTTTGGCCATGGGCGATCCTCTGGGGGTCGAAGGTGAGGTTTAGCGGCGCGTATTCTGCCCTGTATTAGTGCTTAGCCGTTAGCTGGGTTTTTGCAAGGTGGCTGTTTGTGTTGAGAAGTCGACTCTACACCGCTCAAAAAGAACGATGTGGATTAAATCTCATAAAGCAAAGAATGGCCTAAGGTGACTGGCCCTGTGCTCGTTTGCCTGATAGAAGGTCATAACAAAAACGTCATAACGTGACGTGGATCATTGGAGCCGAGACTGTTTTCATGCATCCTGTATACAAATAATGGATTTTTTGTACCCTACCTTGGAGAAAACCCATGTTTGCCAAAGTTGTTGCGGTATCCCTTTTGACGCTGGCCAGCGGCCAATTGCTCGCTGCAGAGTGCAAGGTCGAAGTCGATTCGACTGACCAAATGTCGTTTACCACCAAAGCTATCGAAATCGACAAGTCGTGCAAAACGTTCACCGTAGAACTGAAGCACTCTGGCAGCTTGCCAAAAACCGTGATGGGTCATAACTGGGTACTGAGCAAAGAAGCTGACATGCAGCCGATTGCCACTGATGGCCTTAGCGCTGGCATCGACAAAAGCTACCTCAAAGACGGCGACACTCGCGTCATTGCGCACACCAAGATCATTGGCGCTGGCGAGACCGACTCCGTGACCTTCGATGTTTCCAAGCTCAACGCGGATGAGAAATATGGCTTCTTCTGCTCGTTCCCAGGCCATATCTCGATGATGAAAGGCACTGTCACCCTTAAATAAAAATCTGACGTGCTGACTGAGCAGCCCTGACGCGCCTTGCGCCGTCAGGGCTGTTTGCGTTCAGGGTCAGGCTTTTGAGTCGGTCATCTTGAAAATGCCCTGAGCGTTACTGCTGTCGAAATTCAGATCAATGCGCCCGCTGTCCGGGTCGACCTTGCGCTGAATAAACTCCACGAACGAGCCGGGCACCTGATGTTCGTGGCTTTGGCCTTGGGCATCGATCAACTCGCGGGTGACGGTGCAGGCGCGATAAGCGGTCTGCATGACCCGCCCCGAGGCTGAGACTTCAATGCTGTCCTTCATCGGCCGTTGCAGATCGCGCTGCTGAGCGACGCAGGCCTCCAGATCCTGCACGCGGTCTGTCAGGTGATTGAAGCTGTTGCCTTCGGTGGCAATCCAGGCCATTTCTGCGCTCTCATTGAGCAGGCACTGATAGTCCACCTCGTGCACCACGCCATGCTGGCGGTCAAAGGCTCGATGCAACACGGGCAACAGGCTGCGGGCTTCGTCCAGGCTGCAATGGCGGGTGAGGCTCAGGCGATTGAGCAGGCCCAGGTGTTCGGGGTGTAGCGGGTCCAGACTGGAGCTGACCACGCGGCTGACGGCTTGCTGAAACACCTCGCTAAAACGCCCCGGATGCAATTCCGAGACAAAGAACTGTGCGATGTCTTCCGGCAGATCCATCTGGCGATAGCCCCAGCCCGTCATATTCAGCTTGGTCAGCGGATAGGTGCGTACATCGGTAAAGCCCAGCGGCTCCAGCAAGCGTGAAAATGCCAGACGCCCACGCGGCAGTTGGCCGTTGTTGGGCCAGTCCACCGTGCGAATCGCTCCATGGTCAAACACCACTTTGCGCCCTTGCCGGGCTTGTTCTTCGACATAGCGTCGGCCGTCCGGTACGGCATTCACTAGCGTATGAAACAGACACAGATTCAGCGCTTGCGCGAGCCACACGCGATGCAGCGCCTGTTCGCTCCAGTTAAAACGCTGTAACGCTTCTGGCACCTCGACATGCTCGCGCAACCAATGAGCCGTTGGCTGATCGAGTGCAGACTCGACCAGAGAGAACAAACCATCAAAAGAAGACATGGGGCAGGGCTCTGACGACGAAATAGACGTCTATCAAAGCCTTTGAGAGGAGGGGCGACAAGCGAAAAAAAATGCGGGGTTCATTCCGTTAATTCATACGCAAAAAAACGCTGTAGCCGCTGCCGCAGGTAATGCCAGTCAGTTAAGCGAACGCTGTTTTGAATGCAGCGAGAAACCTGTGGGAGTCTGGCTTGCCAGCGATGCAGGCGATGCGGTTTTTCTGTTAAACCGCGCCGATACTTTCGCGGGCAAGCCCGCTCCCACAGGGGATGTGCGTTAAGCGAAGCTTATCGCAGCCTGCGGCAGCGGCTACAACGATTCTGCGTCACGCATCAAGGCGCGAACGGCATTTCACGCTTGTGGTGGGTCTTTTCATACGTGCTGCGAATGATGTTGAACGCCTTTTCACTCACCGGCTCGCCATGCAAGAACGCATCAATCTCGGCGTAGGTCACGCCGTGCGACGCTTCATCAGGCTTGCCCGGCTCCAGGTCTTCCAGGTCCGCTGTCGGGACTTTTTCGACCAGCGACTCGGGCGCACCCAAATGCCGCGCAATGGCCCGTACCTGGTTCTTCACCAGCCCGCTGAGCGGTGCCAGATCGCAGGAACCATCGCCGAACTTGGTGAAAAAGCCCATCACCGCCTCTGCCGCGTGGTCGGTACCGATCACCAGCCCGCCTGTCGCGCCCGCGATGGTGTACTGCGCCACCATGCGCATGCGCGCCTTGGTGTTGCCCAATACGAAATCCACGGTCGC
Organism: Pseudomonas sp. CCC3.1; assembly: GCF_034347405.1. NCBI lineage: Bacteria > Pseudomonadati > Pseudomonadota > Gammaproteobacteria > Pseudomonadales > Pseudomonadaceae > Pseudomonas > Pseudomonas sp. CCC3.1. Next base: position 4,698,616 of record NZ_CP133778.1, on the reverse strand, counting down.
AGGGGGCTTGCCTTCAAACGCCGTAATTTCGCCAGCCAGTGCTTTGACTGCCGGTCCGATGTTCACGGTCTGGCGCTCATCCGGCTTGATAAAGTCGACCGCCGCAGTGGCATCGGCTTCGTCGTGCTGCACGCCGTAAGGCAGACGCACAGCGATAAAACGGTATGCCTGATCGCCGGTTTGCTCGCGCAACTGCTCAACGGCACGCTGAGCCATGAGCCCTGCGGTCAACGAATCGACGCCGCCGCTGATGCCCAGCACCAGGGTCTTGAGCCTGGCGTTGTGCAGGCAGCACTGAATAAAGGTGATGCGCCGTGCAACCTCGGCCTCAAGGGCGGCGGTGTCTTTGAACGGCGGTTGGACCTTGAGATCTTCAGCAATCTGACGCTGTACGGCCTGCATGATTCACTCCTTGGAGGATTGTTCAGGAATATGGAAAACGTGGCGCAAGTAGGCGGCGAAATTCGGATCGGAGCAATGGGTCTTGCCCGGCTCATCCGAGATCTTGGCCACTGGCGAGCCATTACAGGCGGTCATTTTAAGCACGATGCTCATCGGCTCGACACCCGGAATGTCACAGGTCAGGTTAGTTCCGATGCCAAAACTGACATTGATTCTGCCGCGCAACGCCCGGAAAATCTCCAGTGCGCGGGGCAAGGTCAGGCTGTCGGAAAACACCAGGGTCTTGCTCATCGGATCAATGCCCAGCCGGTGGTAATGCGCGATGCATTTTTCGGCCCACACCACCGGGTCGCCCGAGTCGTGGCGCAAGCCGTCAAACAGCTTGGCAAAGTACAGATCAAAATCAGCCAGAAAGGCGTCAGTGGTGATGCAATCGGTCAGGGCAATGCCCAGCAGGCCGCGGTATTCACGCACCCAGCAATCGAGCGCAGCGCTCTGGCTGTCGATCAGTCGCGGGCCCAGTTGCTGATGCGCCATGATCCATTCGTGGGCCATGGTGCCCAGCGGTTTCATGTCCAGTTCGCGGGACAGGTTGACGTTGCTGGTGCCGACAAAGCGCCCAGGGAAATCGTGCTTGAGTACCGTGACCACTTCTTCCTGCACGCGGTACGAAAACCGGCGACGCGTGCCGAAATCGGCCACTTGCAACTCGGATAGTTCGTCATCGTTGGCGTTGGCCTGTAGCCAGTCGAACTTGCGATACAACTGCTCGCGGGCCTGGGATAGCACAGTGCCCGCATAGCGCGAGCGGTTGCGCACCTCACTGACAATCGACAGCATCGGCACTTCAAACAAAATCACATGCAGCCACGGCCCACGCAGACGGATAAACAGCTCGCCGTTTTCGATCCCGGTGTGCACGTAGCGCATGTTGAAGCGAAACAGCCCCAGAAAGCGGATGAAATCGGGCTTCATAAAGGTGATCCGCTCCAGAAACCCGAGCTGATCCGGCGTCATGCTCAATTCGGCCAGTCGTTCGATCTGATGGCGAATCTCGCTCAAGTACGGGCGCAAGTCCTCGCTGTTACGGCAGCGGAACTCCCATTCGACTTCAACGTTGGGGTAGTTGTGCAGCACCGCCTGCATCATGGTCAATTTGTAGAAGTCGGTGTCGAGCAGGTTCTGCACGATGCGATCGGCAAATACACTCTCGCTCATAACGGCAATCTCCATGCTGCGCGTGCCTTGATTGCCACGGCGTTCAGCTTTTTCAATGAATGGCGCTAGTGGCTCATATCCGCAGGCCCTTTTGCCAGCGGTTTTTTTCTCTCATCTGTTGGGGCGTCTTCCAAGTGTTCCATCATCCACGTCACAAACGCCTTCACCTTGGGTACGCCCGCCGAATGCTCAGGGTAGGCCAGGTAATACGCGTCGCGACTTGGCAGCCTGTGCTGCCAGGCAATGACCAGCTTGCCGTCAGTCAATTCTTCTTCGACCAGAAACCGAGGCAGCAGCGCCACGCCGCAACCAACCTGGGCTGCGCGAATGCACATATAAAAGGTTTCGAAGCGCGGCCCGTGATAGCTGTGGTCGGTGTGGTAGCCCTGACTCTCAAACCATTCATGCCACGCCTGTGGGCGCGAGGCGTTTTGCAGCAAGACCAGGTCGGTCAGTTGCGTCGGGTCGGTGAACGGGTGGCTTGGCAAGCTTGAGGGCGCGCAGACCGCCACCAGCTCTTCGCCAAACAGCTTCACGCATTCGGTGCCGGGCCGTGAGCCCTGGCCAAAATAAAACGCCAGATCGCTTCGGCCTTGCAGCAATTCGTCAGCAGGCTGCTCGTTGCACACATCCAGATGAATATGGGGATGGCGCAATCGCCAGCCCTTGAGGCGTGGCATCAGCCAGCGTGCGCCGAAGGTCGAGGGTGTCGACACACGCAGCACCTCGGTTTCGCCGCCGTAAGAGCGCAGCGTGTGGGTCGACATCTCGACTTGGGTCAGGATTTTTCGGACTTCTACCAGGTACAAATCCCCGGCAGGCGTGAGTTGCAGGCGGCGACGCACGCGGCGAAACAGCAAATGCTGGAGCAGTTCTTCCAGCTGTGCGACCTGTTTGCTGACGGCACTCTGGGTCAGGTTCAGTTCTTCGGCCGCGCGGGTGAAGCTCAGGTGCCGGGTCACTGCCTCAAAACACTGCAAGGCGGTGATCGATGGCAGATAGCGCTTGTTGAGCATGCAGACCCCCCAGGTTCTAGTTGTTTGCCGACTTTACTCGCCCAGCATGAATTTTCGGAATGATATCTCGCTTAAAGGTCGTTTGTTACCACCGGGTGAGCCAGCTACAACTAACGGCCTGAAAACCATTTTTAAGTTGAAGGAGTGCCCCATGGTTGCTGCATTACTGGATCGTCTTGGTGTGAACCCCGCGCTGTACCAACAGGGTAAACAGCCGGTACACACACCGATTGATGGCAGCCAGATTGGCGCCGTGCAGTGGGAAGGGGCCGCCGAGGCCGAGCAACACGTGACCCGCGCCGAGCATGCATTCGAGGCCTGGCGCAAGGTGCCCGCCCCGCGCCGTGGCGAACTGGTGCGCCAATTCGGTGATTTGCTGCGTGAGTACAAGACCGATCTGGGCGAGCTGGTGTCGTGGGAAGCGGGCAAAATTACCCAGGAAGGCCTGGGCGAAGTACAGGAAATGATCGACATCTGCGACTTCGCCGTCGGTCTGTCGCGCCAACTGTATGGGTTGACCATTGCCTCGGAGCGCCCAGGTCACCACATGCGCGAAACCTGGCACCCGCTGGGCGTGGTTGGCGTGATCAGTGCGTTCAACTTCCCGGTTGCCGTCTGGGCGTGGAACACCACGCTGGCGCTGGTCTGCGGCAACGCCGTGATCTGGAAACCCTCCGAAAAGACCCCTCTCACTGCGCTGGCCTGTCAGGCGCTGTTTGACCGGGTACTGAACAAATTTACCGACGCGCCCAAGTACCTGAGCCAAGTGATCATCGGCGGCCGTGAGGCGGGCGAAGCCTTGGTGGATGACCCGCGTGTGGCGCTGATCAGTGCCACCGGCAGCACCCGCATGGGCCGCGAAGTGGCGCCAAAAATTGCGGCACGCTTTGCCCGCAGCATTCTTGAACTGGGCGGCAACAACGCCATGATCCTCGGCCCAAGTGCCGACCTGGACATGGCCGTGCGCGCCATCCTGTTCAGCGCCGTGGGCACGGCCGGTCAGCGTTGCACCAGCCTGCGCCGCTTGATCGCGCATGAGTCGGTCAAAGAAGAAATCGTCACCCGGCTTAAGGCCGCTTATTCCAAGGTGCGCATTGGCCACCCGCTGGAAGGCAACCTGGTCGGCCCGCTGATCGACAAACACAGCTTTGAAAACATGCAAGACGCTCTGGAACAAGCCTTGAGCGAAGGCGGGCGAGTATTCGGCGGCGAGCGCCAATTGGCCAGCCAATACCCGAATGCGTACTACGTGGCCCCGGCGATTGTCGAAATGCCGGAACAGAGTGAAGTGGTGTGCCACGAAACCTTCGCCCCGATCCTGTATGTGGTTGGCTACAACGACTTTGCCGAGGCGCTGCGCCTCAACAACGCCGTGCCGCAAGGGCTGTCGTCGTGCATCTTCACCACTGACGTGCGTGAGGCTGAGCAATTCATGTCGGCGGTCGGCAGTGACTGCGGCATCGCCAACGTCAACATCGGGCCGAGCGGGGCTGAAATTGGCGGTGCGTTTGGTGGCGAAAAAGAGACGGGCGGCGGCCGTGAGTCGGGTTCCGATGCGTGGCGCGGCTACATGCGGCGTCAGACCAACACCGTGAACTACTCACTGGAACTGCCGCTGGCGCAGGGTATTACGTTCGATTGAGGTCATTCTGTAGGAGCGAGCTTTTAAAGATCAAAAGATCGCGAGGCAAGCTCGCTCCTACAGGGGCAGGTAATGTTTGATAAATAAAGCGCATCACCGTTAGGTTTCACCTCTGGAGCTTGGCATGCCTTTACAAGAACAGTGTTTATGGGAAACCCTGACGCCTCAGCGCCCTCAAGCGCCCATGTTTAAAGGCGAATTGAACGTTGATGTGTGCGTCATCGGTGCCGGGATCACCGGGCTTTCAGCCGCTATTCATTTGCTCGAACAGGGTAAAAGCGTCTGCGTGCTGGAAGCACATCGCACCGGGTACGGCGGTTCGGGGCGCAACGTAGGGCTGGTCAACGCCGGGATGTGGATCCCGCCGGACGACATCGAAGCCGGTTTTGGCGAGGCCATCGGCAGCCAGCTCAATCGCATGCTCGGTGCCGCGCCATCGCTGGTGTTCAGCCTCATCGAGAAGTACCGCATCGACTGTCAGCTGCGCCGCGAAGGCACGCTGCACATGGCCCATAACGCCCGTGGCGAAGCCGATTTACGCAGCCGTGAACAACAATGGAAACGTCGCGGCGCGCCTGTCGAATTGCTCACTGGCGCGGCGTGCGAAGCCGCTACCGGCACCTCAAAAATTGCCGCCGCCTTGCTCGATCGGCGCGCCGGAACACTCAATCCAATGGCCTACACCTCGGGCCTGGCCAAAGCTGCCAGCGACTTGGGTGGGCATGTGTTTGATCTTTCCCCGGTCACCGGGCTTGAACGCCAAGGCCCGCGCTGGTCGGTGCAAACCGCACGCGGAGCGGTCAGTGCCGAGCAGGTGGTGCTGGCGTCCAATGCCTACACCGAAGGCGAGTGGACCGAGCTGCGGCGCAACTTTTTCCCCGGTTATTACTATCAAGTCGCCTCCAAACCCCTGACCGATGACACCGCCAAGCGCATCTTGCCCGGCGGCCAAGGCTCGTGGGACACGCGCCAAGTGCTCAGCAGCATTCGCCGCGATGCCGAAGGCCGCTTGTTGCTCGGCAGTCTGGGCAACGGCAATCAAAAACCGACCTGGTTTCTCAAAGCCTGGGCTGATCGTGTGCAGCAACACTACTTTCCCTACTTGAAAGGCGTGGAATGGGAGTGCACCTGGACCGGCTGCATCGCGTTTACCCCCGACCACCTGATGCGTTTATTTCAGCCTGCGCCCGGTTTAGTGGCAGTCACCGGCTATAACGGCCGGGGCGTGACCACTGGCACGGTGGTGGGCAAAGCGTTTGCCGACTACCTGTGCAACGGCGACGCTAAAGCGTTACCCATCCCCTTTGCACCCCAGCAGCCAGTGTCTGGCGCGGGGCTGCGCAGCTGTTTATATGAAGCCGGTTTCTCGCTGTATCACGCAGGTCAATGCCTGAGAATTGTTATCTAAGCGTGATATTCAATCGCCAGCACGACGTTTTTGCGTACAGCGACTAGCCTGTTGTGGTGCGGCTTGTAGCAGTTACGCACCGAGAGTGTGCAGTTCGGTGACGCGTGTGGTTACAAGGCGGTTGCACGATGCAGGGCAACCCGGTTGCAACATTTGTTGTGCTGGGTGGCACCTGTAAGAAACAAGTGGTTTCACCTTCCTCGGTTTAGACGGTTGCACGCCCAATAAAAATGGGCTCGAAACAGTCGACAAAACAATAAAACAACGGCTTTTCCAAGAATAAAAAACCAATGGCACGCGCCTTGCTCAGCACTTTATGTGAAGTCGCAGTGCCAACTAAAAAAACTCAGGAGCACCACCTCATGTCGCAGACGTTCTACAAGAAAGGCTTTCTGGCCCTCGCAGTGGCTACTGCGTTGGGCGTTTCTTCGTTTGTTCAAGCTGATGTGAAAATCGGTGTGGCGGGCCCGATGACCGGCGCCAACGCGGCATTTGGTGAGCAGTACATGACAGGCGCCAAGGCGGCGGCAGAAGTCATTAACAAAGCAGGCGGGATTAACGGCGAAAAAATTGTACTGGTCGCTGGCGATGACGCCTGCGAGCCGAAGCAAGCGGTCGCCGTGGCCAACCGATTAGTCGATCAGGACAAAGTGATTGGGGTTATAGGACATTTCTGTTCTTCGAACACCATTCCTGCGTCTGAGGTGTACGCCGATGCCGGTGTGATCATGATCACGCCAGGTTCGACCAACCCGCAGGTCACTGAGCGCGGAATGGACGCCGTGTTCCGCATGTGTGGGCGTGATGACCAGCAAGGCATTGTGGCGGGCGATTACATTGTCGACGTGCTCAAGGGCAAGAAAGTCGCGGTCATCAATGACAAGGACACCTACGGCAAAGGCTTGGCCGATGCCACCAGTGCTCAACTGACCAAGCGCGGTGTGAAACCTGTTCTCGAAGAAGGTTTGACCCGTGGCGAGAAAGACTTCAGTGCGCTGGTGACCAAAATCCGCGCAACCGGCGCTGACGTTGTTTATTTCGGCGGCCTGCACCCGGAAGCCGGCCCACTGGTGCGCCAACTGCGTGAGGCTGGCCTCAAAGACGTGAAGTTCATGTCCGATGATGGCGTTGTAACCGACGAACTGGTGGCAACTGCTGGCGGCGCGCAATACGTCGACGGCGTGTACATGACCTTTGGCGCAGATCCGCGCCTGCTGCCAGACAGCAAGGCGGTCGTTGAAGAGTTCCGCAAGGCCGGTAAAGAACCAGAAGGCTACACCCTGTACGCCTACGCCTCGCTTCAAGCCCTGGCGGATGCTTTCAATGGCGCCAAGTCCAACAAAGGCGAAGACGCTGCCAAGTGGCTCAAAGCTCACCCGGTCGAAACCGTAATGGGCAAGAAAGAGTGGGACAGCAAAGGCGACCTCAAAGTCTCTGACTACGTGGTGTACCAGTGGGACAAAGACGGCAAATATCACCAGCTGGAAAAACAGAAGTGAGATGAATTGCTCGCCTGAACGGCGCTTTGCGTCCGTTCAGGCGGGAATGAACCTGCACAACCTGTCTTCTTTTCCAGGAGCTGCGTAAACCGCACCACCCAGGCGAATGCCCGTCAGTTAATAGATGCAACGAGAAACCTGTGGGAGTCTGGCTTGCCAGCGATGCAGGCGCTGCGGTTTATCTGTTAAACCGCGTCGATCTCATTGCGGGCAAGCCCGCTCCCACAGGGGATACGCGTTAACTGACGGGCATTAGTGTGGCGGGCGCGTGTTTGCGCAAGGGCTCAAATGCGTGAGATTGCGTTATGGACGGTATTTTCCTGCAGCAACTGCTGAATGGCCTGACCCTCGGGTCTGTTTACGGCCTGATTGCCATCGGCTACACAATGGTCTACGGCATCATCGGCATGATCAACTTCGCACACGGCGAGGTGTACATGATTTCCGCTTACCTCGCGGCAATCAGTCTGGCTCTGCTGGCGTACTTCGGTATCGAATCCTTCCCGCTGCTGATGTTGGGCACTTTAATCTTCACCGTGGTGGTCACTGGCGTGTATGGCTGGGTGATCGAACGCGTGGCCTACAAACCTCTGCGTAACTCCACACGGCTGGCGCCGCTGATCAGCGCCATCGGTATTTCGCTGATTCTGCAAAACTACGTGCAAATCGCCCAAGGCTCACGCCAGCAAGGCGTTCCGACGTTGCTTAGCGGTTCCTGGCGCGTCGATATTGGCACCGGTTTTGTGCAACTCACCTACACCAAAGTCTTCATTCTGATCGCGGCCTTTGTGGGCATGGGCCTGCTGACCTACATCATCAAGTACACCAAACTGGGCCGCATGTGCCGGGCCACCCAACAAGATCGCAAGATGGCCTCGATTCTGGGGATCAACACCGACCGGGTCATTTCCTACGTGTTTGTGATCGGTGCCGCCATGGCCGCACTGGCCGGTGTGCTGATCACCATGAACTACGGCACCTTCGACTTTTACGCCGGTTTTATCATCGGCATCAAAGCGTTCACCGCTGCGGTACTCGGCGGCATTGGATCACTGCCCGGCGCCATGCTCGGCGGGCTCATCCTGGGAATTTCCGAGTCGCTTTTTGCAGGCTTGGTCAACTCTGACTACAAGGACGTGTTCAGCTTCTCACTGCTCGTGGTGATTCTGATTTTCCGTCCCCAAGGCCTGCTGGGTCGTCCTCTCGTGGCGAAGGTGTAAGTATGTCTGCAGCCATTAATAAACCGATTGATATTAAAAAGAGCCTGGTCGATTCGATTCTGGCCGGGTTGATCTCACTGATTGTGTTCGGGCCTATCGTGGGGGTCGTGCTCGACGGCTACAGCTTTAACCTGCAACCGGCCCGGGTTGGCTGGCTGGTGGGAATTGTGATGGCGGGGCGTTTTGCCCTGAGCCTGTTTTTGCAAACGTCCAAGGGCCTGAAAATCCTTCAGGGCTTTGAGTCCACCGGCTCTGGCGTGCACGTGCTGCCCCCGGACTACAAATCGCGACTGCGCTGGATCATTCCGGCACTCATCGTGATTGCCATCGTGTTCCCGTTCTTCGCCAACAAATACATCCTGACGGTGGTCATTCTCGGCCTGATTTACGTGTTGCTCGGCCTTGGGCTGAACATCGTGGTCGGCCTGGCCGGGCTGCTCGACCTGGGTTACGTCGCCTTCTACGCCATCGGGGCCTACGGGCTGGCGCTGGGCTACCAGTATCTGGGGCTCGGGTTCTGGTCGGTGCTGCCGCTGGCGGCCATTGCCGCGGCGTTGGCGGGATGCATTCTCGGGTTCCCGGTGTTACGCATGCATGGCGACTACCTGGCCATCGTGACCTTGGGCTTTGGTGAAATCATCCGTCTGGTGCTCAACAACTGGCTGTCGTTCACTGGCGGCCCCAACGGCATGCCGGTGCCGTCACCGACTTTCTTCGGGATAGAGTTTGGCCGCGTGGCCAAAGAGGGCGGGGTGCCGTTCCATCAGCTTTTCGGCCTGGACTACAACCCCAATATCAAATTCCTGTTCATCTACATCGTGCTGTTTTTGGTGGTATTGCTGGTGCTCTACATCAAGCACCGCCTGACCCGCATGCCGATTGGTCGCGCCTGGGAAGCCCTGCGCGAAGACGAAATCGCCTGCCGCGCCATGGGCCTGAACCACGTGCTGGTCAAACTCTCGGCATTCACCCTCGGTGCTTCGACGGCAGGCTTGGCCGGTGTGTTTTTTGCCAGCTACCAAGGCTTCGTCAACCCGTCCTCGTTTACCTTCTTCGAGTCGGCGCTGATCCTCGCCATTGTGGTGCTCGGCGGCATGGGCTCGACGGTGGGCGTGGTAATTGCCGCGTTCGTGCTGACCGTGGCCCCTGAGCTGCTGCGCAGCTTTGCCGAATACCGGGTGTTGCTGTTCGGCGTCTTGATGGTGCTGATGATGATCTGGCGACCGCGAGGTCTGATCCGTATTAGCCGTGTCGGGGTTACACCACGCAAGGGAGTCGCGCCATGAACAATCCCTCCATGGACAAAGACGTGGTGCTCTCGGTCGATAAGCTGATGATGCACTTCGGTGGGATCAAAGCCCTGAGTGATGTCAGCCTCAAGGTCAAACGCAACTCGATTTTTGCCCTTATTGGCCCTAACGGCGCGGGCAAAACCACGGTGTTCAACTGCTTGACCGGGTTTTACAAAGCGACCGGCGGCAAGATCGAAATCACCGCCCGTGGTGCGCATACCAATGTGATCAAACTGCTGGGCGAGCCGTTCAAGCTCACTGACTTCGTGTCGCCCAAAGCCTTCGTCAGCCGCCTGTATTACAAAATGTTCGGCGGCACTCACCTGGTCAACCGCGCAGGCCTGGCCCGAACTTTCCAGAACATTCGCCTGTTCAAGGAAATGTCGGTGCTGGAAAACCTGCTGGTGGCACAACACATGTGGGTCAACCGCAACATGGTCGCGGGCATCCTTAACACCAAGGGTTATCGCAAGGCCGAAAGCGATGCGCTGGACCACGCCTTTTACTGGCTGGAAGTGGTCGATCTGGTGGACTGTGCCAACCGTTTGGCCGGTGAGCTGTCATACGGCCAGCAACGGCGGCTGGAGATCGCCCGGGCCATGTGCACGCGCCCGCAGATCATCTGCCTGGATGAGCCCGCAGCCGGTCTTAACCCCCAGGAAACCGAAGCGTTGAGCGCGATGATTCGCCTGCTGCGTGACGAGCACGACCTGACCGTGGTGCTGATTGAGCACGACATGGGCATGGTCATGAGCATTTCCGATCACATCGTGGTGCTCGACCACGGCAACGTGATCGCCGAGGGCGGGCCAGAAGCGATTCGTAACGACCCGAAAGTGATCGCCGCCTACCTTGGCGCAGACGAAGAGGAGCTGATATGACGAGCACGATCCTCGAACTCAAAGAGCTGGATGTGCACTACGGGCCGATTCAGGCCCTGAAAAAAGTCTCGATGCACATTGAAGAAGGCGAAACCGTGAGCCTCATTGGCTCCAACGGTGCGGGAAAATCGACGCTGTTGATGTCGATCTTCGGTCAACCTCGGGCCAGTGGTGGGCAAATTCTTTATCAGGGCGTGGACATCACACAGAAGTCCTCGCACTACATCGCCTCCAACGGCATTGCCCAATCGCCGGAAGGACGGCGCGTGTTCCCGGACATGACCGTCGAAGAAAACCTGCTGATGGGCACCATCCCCATTGGCGACAAGCACGCCAGTGAAGACATGCAGCGTATGTTCGAGCTGTTCCCGCGGCTCAAGGAGCGCCGTACCCAGCGGGCCATGACCATGTCGGGTGGCGAGCAGCAAATGCTCGCCATCGCCCGTGCGCTGATGAGTCGGCCTAAATTGCTGTTGCTGGACGAACCCAGCCTGGGGCTGGCGCCGATTGTGGTGAAACAGATCTTTGCCACCCTGCGTGAACTGGCCAAGACCGGCATGACCATCTTCCTGGTCGAGCAAAACGCCAACCACGCGCTGCGTTTGTCGGACCGGGCCTACGTGATGGTTAACGGCGAAATCCGCCTGACCGGCACCGGCAAGGAACTGCTGAGCAACGAAGAAGTGCGCAACGCTTACTTGGGAGGGCATTAACCCCGCCACTTAACTGTAGGAGCGAGCTTGCTCGCGATCTTTTGATCTTTTAAAAGATCGCGAGCAAGCTCGCTCCTACAGGGGTTGCCGCAAATTGTGGAAAACAATATTGCAACCCTACGAAAGCGCGACATAAAGACGCTGCAAATCACTGTTTTGTCATCGTTTTGACTTGTCCCCGTTTGCTGTGGAGGTGGCTGTGGGTAACGTGGGAGTAGTTGGCTGTAGCCCTTTGTTTATAAGGCTTGCAGAAGCATGGTTGTTTTTTGATCAGCGTTTTTTGCTTGGCTTGTCGCGTGACTTGTCAACAGGTTTATTGAATTATTACCGCCGATAAATGGGCATGACTAACCTGTGGATAAGTCTGTGATTAAACTCTGGAAAGAACGCGCTAGGCGGCGTAATGACTGGCTTCTGGCTATCTGTCTGATTTAGCCGCTCGCACCTTTTTGGGGCGCCTGCATGCCGGGGATGTCCCGGTCAAGTTAAAAACCCTTCAAGTAGCGCTGTAAGCCTTGTGCACAAAGGCTTTTCGCATTTTCGAGTTGCCCCCAAAGACTGTGGGCGGGCCTGTGGATAAGGTGAGTGTAAACAGCGCTAGCCCATACAGGCCAAGGCTTGGAAAGATTTGGTTGTTTTTTGTACAGTTTGCTGGCCTTGATGCTGACGCGCAGGCCGGGCATTCTGCTGAGGGTCTTATTTCAACGGCGGCAAAAGCCCGCCAGCCAAGGAGAACACGATGACTTCCACGCTGTTTATTACCGGCGCGACATCCGGATTTGGTGAGGCGTGTGCGCGCAAGTTTGCGCAAGAAGGTTGGAAACTGGTCCTGACCGGCCGTCGCGCAGAGCGCTTGAATGCGCTGTGCGAAGAACTGTCCCAGCACACCGAAGTGCATGGCCTGGTGGTGGACGTGCGTGATCGTGCAGCCATGGAGCAAGCCATTGCCAACCTGCCGCCGTCGTTCAGCACGTTGCGTGGACTTATCAACAACGCAGGCTTGGCGTTGGGCACAGACCCGGCGCCCAAGTGCGACCTCGATGATTGGGAAACCATGGTCGACACCAACATCAAAGGCCTGCTGTACACCACGCGCCTGCTGTTGCCACGGCTGATAGCGCACGGGCGCGGTGCCGGGATCGTTAACCTGGGTTCCATTGCGGGCAGCTATCCGTACCCGGGCAGCCACGTGTATGGCGGCACCAAGGCGTTCGTGAAGCAGTTCTCGCTCAACCTGCGCTGCGATTTGCAGGGCACCGGGGTGCGGGTCAGCAACATTGAACCGGGCTTGTGCGAAAGCGAATTCTCCATGGTGCGCTTCGGCGGCGACAAAGCCCGTTACGACGCGACCTACCAGGGCGCCGAGCCGATCCAGCCGCAAGACATTGCCGAGACGATTTTCTGGGTGCTCAACACCCCGGCGCACATCAACATCAACCGCCTTGAACTGATGCCTGTCACCCAGTCGTGGAGCGGTTTCGCCATCGAACGCAACGCCAAAGAATAAATGGGCGCCTTCCCACAGGGGAGATGTGTCAGCTTATGTACTGCGCCAAGCCGCTGTAGCAAGTGGCCAGGTGATAAGGCGTGGTCGAGGGCATGTCTTCGCGGCTGACTTTACCCGCTGCATCCCGGCATTCGTACCAGCCGCCCGTGTGCAAAAAGTGCTGCTGCAACGCCAGCAATTGGCGTTGCACACGCTCAAGGCAGTCAGGGCGCAAGGTCAGGGCGCGCAGGTACTCGGCCTGAGCCCAGATGCGCTGGGTGCCGTCACGCAAGGTGCCATCCGGGGCCAGCATGCCGCACACCGCGCCGGTCTGCGGGTCCACCCCGACCTGCTCGGCAAAGCTGAACGCGCGGTCCAGCGAGCCATGCAAGGCGGTCTGGCGCAGCAGGGGCGAGGACGCCAGCAAGAACAACCATTCGAACTGATGGCCCGGCTCAAACCAGTTATCCACAGCCCCGTGCGGTTTTTCCAGCATGACGTTATGCACAGGCTCGATGAAGCGCTGTTGCATGCCGTCGGCCAGCGCCAGCAAGGCGGCTTGCGTCGGGGCATCGTCGCGCACTGACAGCGTGGCTAAAAAGGCCTCGGCCAAGTGCATCAGCGGGTTTTGCAGCGGGCCGCTGCCCAGTGTCGACCAGTCCCGGTCGAGGCTGGCTTCGTACAGGCCGTTGCCGTCACTGAACTGCTCGGCCACCACCTTGAGTGCGGCATTGAGCGCCGACTCCACCAACGGCTCGCGTACTTTGGCCCAGTAATGGGCGCAGGCGAAGATGATGAAGGCGTGGGTATAGAGGTCTTTGCGTTGATCCAGCGGCGCGCCCTGCGGGTCGATGCTGTAGAACCAGCCGCCATGTTCGGCGTCGTGGAAATGGCTTTGCAGCGAGCGGAACAACGCTGCCGCGCGCTCGGCGGCACGGGGGAAGTCCGGGTCGTCGATCAGGCTGGCAAACACATACAACTGGCGGGCGCAGGCCATGGCGCGATAGCGCTGGGGCGGCAACGGTTGATGCGTCGGGCTGAGTGCCTCGTAAGGCAGCGCCAGTTCGGCATTCCAGCCGGGGCCTTGCCAGAGCGGCACGATGACCTGACGGAAATGCTGCTGTACGGCCGCAAAGGTGGCGGTCAGTTCAGGCGAAAAGGCGGAGTTGGCTACATCAGGCATCGGCGGGCGTCGTCACGGCTGGGGCGTTTGCGCGACATGATACACCGTGAGCCTAAACTCTGTAGGAGCGAGCTTGTCTCGCGATCTTTTAAACGATCAAAAGATCGCGAGGCAAGCTCGCTCCTACAATAGGGTTAAGACACCAACAGGCCCTGTTTCTCGATAAACGCCACGATGGTGTCCAGGCCGTGCCCAGTCTTTTGGTTGCTGAACACAAACGGTTTGCCGCCGCGCATGCGTTTGGTGTCGCTGTCCATCAGCTCCAGCGAAGCACCGACCAGCGGCGCCAGGTCGATTTTGTTGATCACCAGCAAGTCGGATTTGCAGATTCCCGGCCCGCCCTTACGCGGCAATTTATCGCCCGCCGACACGTCGATCACGTAGATCGTCAGGTCAGACAGCTCCGGGCTAAAGGTGGCCGACAAGTTATCCCCACCCGATTCGACCAGAATCAGATCCAGTCCAGGAAAGCGTCGGTTCAATTGATCGACGGCCTCAAGGTTGATCGACGCGTCTTCACGGATCGCCGTGTGCGGGCAGCCGCCGGTTTCGACGCCGATGATGCGCTCTGGCGCCAGTGCTTCGTTGCGCACCAGAAAGTCGGCGTCTTCGCGGGTGTAAATGTCGTTGGTCACCACGGCCAGGTTGTACTTGTCGCGCAGCGCCAGGCACAGGGCCAGCGTCAGTGCGGTTTTGCCGGAGCCCACCGGGCCACCGATGCCGACACGCAAAGGTTGTGTGTTCATTACATTCTCCTAGGAACGAAACAGGCGGCTGTACTGGCGCTCGTGGGCCATGCTTGCCAAGGTCAGTCCGAAAGCGGCGCTGCCCATGTGGGATAAGTCGAGAGAGCTGGCGTGTTGTTGTGCCTGCTGCAAGGCGGGCGACAATTCGCTGGTCATGCGTTGCGCGGCTTGCTGGCCCAGCGGCAAGGTTTTCATTAACACCGCCAATTGGTTTTCCAGCCAGCTCCACAGCCAGGCGGCGAGCGCATCCTGTGGGCTGATGCCCCATGCGCGGGCAGCCAATGCCCAGCCGAGCGCCAGATGCGGCTCGTTTTGTTGGCTGAGAAACAGGCGGGCAGGGTCATCCAGTTCGGGTAAACCGGTGAGCAATTGCTGCAAGGAATAGCCCATTTGTCGGCTTTCCTGATGCAGTTCGCGGGTTTCGCGGCTGGCGCGGTGTTCGTCGCACACGCGCTGCAAGGCGCTCCAGTCCTGGTCGGCGGCGGCTTGGCAATGAGCGAGCAACAACGGCGCTTCAAAACGCGCCAGATTGAGCAGCAACTGATCGCGGATCCAGCGCGCAGCCGTCGCCGGGTCACTCACGCGGCCATTGTCGACGGCCATTTCCAGCCCTTGGGAATAGCTGTAGCCGCCAATCGGCAACTGCGGACTGGCCAGGCGCAGCAGCGCCCATGCCGGATTCACAAACGCACACCAAACTGATGCAGGCGCGGCGCGTAGTTGAAGTCTTCTTCACCTGCGCGTGAGTGATGATGCCCGCCGCCATAGGCGCCGTGCTCCGGTTGGAACGGCGCTTCAATGGCTTCGGTGGTCGCGCCCAATTGCTCCAGCATGGCCTTGAGCACGTAATCGTCGAGCAGGCGCAGCCAGCCATCACCGACCTGCAAGGCCACGTGGCGGTTGCCCAGGTGATAGGCGGCGCGGGTCAGTTCAAAGGCGTTGAGGCAGGTCACGTGCAGCAACTGTTCGGGGCTGGCACACACGCGCACGATGCGCCCGTCCTGGGCTTGAAGAAATTCGCCATCGTGCAGGGGCGGCTGGCCGCGCTCAAGGAACAGGCCCACGTCTTCACCTTCACTGCTGAAACAGCGCAGGCGACTTTTGCTGCGGGCTTCAAAGTTGAGGTGTAGCTCGGCGCTCCACACGGGGTGGGTTTCGACTCTGCGATGAATCACCAACATTAGAAGGCTTCCTGCAATGAACAATACGTGAGGCACAGCAAGGGGCTTGCCAACCTTGGGCAAGCAGCAAACTGTAGGCCCAAACACGGTGCACAAAGATGAAGATGTTCTAAATAAGTGCGGGATAACGGCAGTCGCGCACCAAAGAAGTGCGCGTACGGTTATTCAGTGCTGCCCAAGCCTTGCCAGTGCTTGAGCCCGATAAAGATAAAGCGCAGCTGCTGACTGATTTTGGCTTGCGGCTGCAAGTATTCAGGCAGCGCCTCGGCGGGCGGGTCGATGACGTCAGGCAAGGCGGCGAACACGCTTTTAACCACCAGATCGGCGATCACAGTGAGGCCGGCGTGGTTCAAGTGCTGCAACTTGGGTTTGGAACCCAGGTCGGTCGCCAAGTCTGAGGTGATGTCTTCACGCAGTGCGCCAATGGCCTGACGAACCGGCTGTGAGCCGCCGTACTGCTCGCGGGCCAGAAACAAAAACTGTGAGCGGTTGGCTTCGACCACATCGAGAAAGATACGCACCGAAGCGTTGATCACACCGCCCATAAACAGCTCGTTGTGACGCACCAGACGAATGGTTTCGCGAAAGGTCTGGCCGACTTCACTGACCAGCGCCAGGCCCAGTTGGTCCATGTCGCTGAAGTGGCGATAAAACCCGGTGGGCACGATGCCAGCGGTTTTAGCCACTTCGCGCAGGCTCAGGCTGCCAAAGCCGCGACCCGATTCCATCAAGTGGCGGGCAGCATCCATCAGCGCTAGGCGGGTTTGTTGCTTCTGTTCGGCGCGAGGCAGCATTGGGGCGGGTGTTCCAGACAAGTACAGCGGGGCACTCTAGCAAATCGGCTTTGATAACGTCGAACGGTGTGTTGCTTGAACCCCTGTAGTCGCTGCCGAAGGCTGCGATGGGGTGCGCAGCAGCCCCTTGTTTTTGACGGCAAAACGAAGGTCCTGCGGCCCTTATCGCAGCCTGGCGGCAGCGACTACAGGTGTTGCATCAGCTCGCACGTTGATTGCGCTCGGCCAGACGATCCGCGCCACCTTCGGCGACCATGTTGGCATTGCGCTGGGTGCGATCGTAGCCGTCTTCAGCGACACGGTTTTGCTGGTCGAGGGTGCGTTGTGCGCCATCTTCGGCCACGCGGTTTTGCTGATTGAGGGTACGCTGCGCGCCATCTTCAGCCACCGAATCAAGCGGCTGGCTCAAGGTGCTTGCAGCCGGTTGTGCCATCGGGGTGGGCTCATCGTCAGCAGGCATTGCGAAGGCGTTAAATGCGATCAGGGAAAGGGTAAGACCAAACAGGACAGGGCGTTTCATGGTGTTGTGCTCCGTAGCAGTGCAACTAAGTAGGAATGTTGGCAATGCTACGCTTGGAAAATCGATATCAAAGTTCATACGGCCAATGGTGATAATCGACAAAATTGATTATCCCTCGCTAAAGGCTCTAGTCTGCGGGTCTTGAAGGGGTATAAATGCACGCTCAAGGCGCGTTTGCAGCCCGACGTGGTCTACAAAAGAGCAGGGTGTGTGGAGGCAATCGTGAGTTTTTTCCACGAAAACCGTCTTTGCGTTAAACCTTGAGCCGCCTTCGCCAGTCGTACCCACATAGTCAGCAGGACGTTCAGTCGTTATTTAAGGAGCCGCAGCATGACGCGCACCCGTAAAACCCTTGCCTGGATGGGCGGCATTTTTGTTCTGCTGGTGGTCGTGTTGGTGGTGATTCTGTCTACCTTCGACTGGAACCGCCTCAAGCCGACCATCAACACCCAAGTGTCCGAGCTTTTGCATCGCCCGTTTGCCATCAACGGGGATCTGGCAGTGCGCTGGCAGCGTGAAGAGGATCAAGGCGGCTGGCGTGCCTGGGTGCCGTGGCCGCATGTGATTGCGCAAGACCTGACCCTGGGCAACCCTGATTGGTTGAAAGCCCCGCAAATGGCCAGCCTCAAACAGGTTGAATTACGCCTGTCGCCGCTGGCGCTGCTGAGCCAGACGGTGGCCATCCCGCGGATCAATCTCACCGAGCCCAGCGCCAACCTTGAGCGTTTGGCCGATGGCCGGGCGAACTGGACCTTTACCTTCGACCCCAAAGACCCGAATGCCGAGCCGTCTAACTGGACGGTCGATATTGGCGCCATTGGTTTCGACAAGGGCCACGTGACACTGAATGACCAAACCCTTAAAACCCAACTGGATGTGCTGATTGATTCGCTGGGCAAGCCCATCCCGTTTAGCGAGATCGTCGGCGAAAGCGAGGCGAAAAAGGCCCAAGAGAAGGGCTCGGTGCCACAAGACTATGCGTTTGCCTTGAAGGTCAAAGGCCAGTACCACGGCCAGAAACTCAACGGTTCCGGCAAAATCGGCGGCTTGCTGGCGTTGCAGGACGCGACTCAGCCGTTCCCGCTGCAAGCCCAGGTGGACATTGCCGACACCAAAGTGGCCCTGGCCGGGACCTTGACCGACCCGTTGAACCTGGGTGCGCTGGACCTGCGTCTTAAACTGGCCGGCAGCAGCTTGAGTAACCTGTACCCGCTGACAGGCGTGACCTTGCCTGATTCGCCACCTTACTCCACCGATGGCCGCCTGAGCGCCAAACTGCGCGAGGCCAGCGGCGCGACCTTCACCTACAACAACTTCAACGGCAAAATCGGCAACAGTGACATTCACGGCAACCTGGGGTATGTGGCGAGCACACCACGGCCCAAATTGACCGGCACGCTGGTGTCCAACCAATTGCTGATGGTCGACTTGGCGCCGCTGATTGGCGCGGACTCCAACGCCAAGCAAAAGGCTCGGGGTGGCGAGAGCAAACAACCGGCGAACAAAGTGCTGCCCGTTGAAGAGTTTCGCACCGAGCGCTGGCGCGACATGGACGCCGATGTTGAGTTCACCGGCAAACGCATTGTGCAGAGCGCGGAACTGCCGTTCACCGACCTCTACACCCACCTGGTGCTCAAGGACGGCGAATTGACCCTCGAACCGCTGCGCTTTGGCGTGGCGGGCGGCAAGCTGGATGCGCAAATCAGCCTCAATGGCCGCGACACGCCGTTGAAGGGCCGGGCCAAGCTGACCGCGCGCAACTTCAAACTCAAACAGCTGTTCCCGACCTTTGAACCGATGAAAACCAGCTTTGGTGAACTCAATGGCGATGCCACGATTGCCGGTACCGGCAACTCGGTGGCCAAGCTGCTGGGCACGGCCAACGGCGATTTGAAGATGATCATCAATGACGGTGCGATCAGCCGCAGCCTCATGGAAATTGCTGGCTTGAATGTCGGCAATTATGTGGTGGGCAAAATCTTTGGCGACGAAGACGTGAAGATCAACTGCGCGGCGGCTGACTTCGGGATTAAAAACGGCCTGGCCAGCACCCGCCTGTTCGTGTTCGATACCGAGAACGCCATCATCTACATCGACGGCACGGCTAACTTCGCCACTGAGAAGTTGGACCTCAAAATCACCCCCGAGTCCAAAGGCCTGCGCTTGTTCTCGCTGCGCTCCCCGTTGTACGTGCGCGGCACTTTTGCGCACCCCGATGCGGGCGTACAGGCGGTGCCTTTGCTGTTGCGCGGAGCCGGAATGGTCGCGCTGGGCGTGATTGCTGGCCCTGCGGCGGGTCTGCTGGCCTTGATTGCCCCGAGCGGAGGCGAGCCCAACCAATGCGCGCCACTGCTGCAACAAATGCAGCAAGGCAAAGTGCCGAAAACTGTGAAGTAAAACGAATCCTCACAACCCGTAGGAGCGAGCTTGCCTCGCGATCTTTTGATTATTTAAAAGATCGCGAGGCAAGCTCGCTCCTACGGGGGGGGTTAGAGGTCTTGCAGAATATCCGCCATGTCGTCGGCGTGTTCTTCCTCTTGGGCCAGGATGTCTTCGAAGATCCGGCGGGTGGTCGGGTCTTTATCACCGATGTACTGGATGATTTCGCGATAGCTGTCGACCGCAATACGCTCAGCGACCAGGTCTTCGTAGACCATTTCTTTCAAGGTTTTGCCCGCTACGTACTGCGCATGAGCGTTTTTGGACAGCAGGTCGGGGTTGAACTCCGGCTCGCCCCCCAGTTGCACAATGCGTTCGGCCAGTTTGTCGGCGTGTTCCATTTCCTGGTTGGCGTGCTCCAGAAACTCGTCGGCGGCGACGCTGGCCTTGAGCCCATTGGCCATGAAGTAGTGGCGCTTGTAGCGCAGCACGCACACCAGTTCAGTGGCTAACGATTCGTTGAGCAGGCGCAGGATTTCTTTGCGGTCAGCGCTGTAGCCTTGGGTCACCGCACCGTCTTCGACGTTCTTGCGAGCGCGATCACGCAGGGTTTTTTTATCGGTCAGTTGTATCTCGGTCATTTCATTCTCCTCACTAATACGGTGGCTGCTTCGCTCTGTTGGCGAGGTCAGTTCGTTAGTTGTGAGTTCTGTGCGCCGAGAAAGTTTTATCTGATTTCAACCGGCCTGGATTTACCCAGCGCTGTCGTCCAGCGCTCAGACAAGATCACCCCGCCTAACGTCAGCGCGCCGCCAATCACGTGGTAAGCGTGCAATTGCTCGTTGAGCACCACTGCTGCAATCAGCGCAGTAATCAATGGCAGCAGGTTGAAAAACAGCGAGGTACGGCTCGGGCCAAGCACGGCGACGGCCTTCATCCAGGCCAGCGGCGCGAGCATGGACGCCAGCACGCACGCATACAGCACCAAGCCGATGTTGTGCAGGTTGGGGCCGACCTTGGGCGACACCAGGTACAGCGGGAACAACACCACAATCGCCACCAGCACTTGCAGGTACAGCATCTGCAACGGCGGCAGGCGCAACTGCCACTTCTTCAGCAACGTGCTGTAAATCGCATAGGCCAGGGTGGCGATCAGCATCATTGCGTCGCCCAGGTTCAAGCCATGGGCGAGCAGCACCGCCACACTGCCGTTCGAGACCACCACCAGCACCCCGGCAAACGACAGCACGGCACCGACCAGCGCCCCGGCGGTCAGGCGTTGCCCCAGGCTGATGATGGACATGGCCAGCACCATCAGCGGCATCAATGACAGGATGATGCCCATGTTAGTGGCCGACGTGAGGGCGGCGGCGAAGTACGCCAGGCTCTGGTAAATCACCATGCCGAGCAGGCCGAGGATGAAAATCTTGCCCAGGTTAGGGCGGATGACTGGCCAGTTGGCGATCACCGGTTTGAGCAGGAACGGGGTAAACAACAGGCCCGCCAGCAGCCAGCGGTAAAAACTGATCTCGGTCGGGTAGATGACGCCGACCGCCAGTTTGTTGATCACGGTGTTGCCGGCCCAGATAAAAATGGCCAGCAGAGGGAAAGCGTATTGCATCAGTAGTAACCACAGGGTGTGTGAGCGGCGATTATCCGCCTGTCTGTCTGCAAGCCTATACTTCGATTCGGCCAACCTCCTCTGGAATCCAGACAGCATGCGCAGAAAATTGATTTGTGTCCCCGAGTTCGAGCAATTGCCTGCGCCGGTCTACTTCCGTTATGCCGAGTTTGATGCCGACAGCCATTCGACACCCCATCTGCACCGTTGGGGGTCGCTAGGCTATGTGGCCAGCGGGGTCATGCGTTTTGAGGTGGCCGGGCGACGTTTTATGTCGCCGCCGCAGTACGCGCTCTGGGTTCCACCCAATACCGAGCACAGTTCCTACAACTCCCATGCGATTGTTTACCGCTCGGTTTACCTGGATACCGTGCATTGCCAGCATTTGCCACGCGAACCGGTCACGCTGGCCATCAGCGACATCCTCAAGAGCATCCTCAGCGACTTTGCGCGCCGCGACATTCACATCCCCCAGAGTGAGGCCGACATTCGATTGGCGCAGGTGTTGGTCGATCAACTGCGTCAGGCACCGGTGCATCAATGCTATTTGCCCTATGCCAGCCATCCGGGGCTACAGCTGGTGCTTGAAGCGCTGCAAGGCCAGCCCGGCGACAACCGACCACTGGGGCAATGGGCCGAGCAAGTGCATGTGAGTGAGCGAACCCTGGCGCGCTTGTTTGTGCGCGAGTTGGGCATGAGCTTTGGTGAATGGCGCCAGCGCCTGCGGTTTCTGGCCGCGATTGAAGCACTGGAATCCAGCCGCAGCGTGCAAGACGTGGGTTTTGACCTGGGCTACAGCACGTCATCGGCGTTTATTGCGATGTTTCAGCGCCAGGCCGGGTGCACGCCAGAGCAGTATCGTCGGCAAACGCGGCACCTTTGAACGCCAGGCGGTTGATGTAACAGAGTTTGTCTACACTGAAGAGCGACCGCCGCCAATCGGTGCGGCAATAAGGAGAAAACTCCATGAAGATGCTGCGCGTTCCTCTGCTGATGGTGGGTTTGCTGCTGTGTTCTCACGCGTTTGCCGACACTGCCCAACAAAACAAAATGACCAGCTGTAATGCCGATGCCAGCGCCAAGACCCTCAAGGGCGATGAGCGCAAAGCCTTCATGAGCAGTTGCCTCAAAGCGACACCGGCAGCGGCCATGACCCCACAAGAGCGAATGAAAAGCTGCAACGCCACCGCCAGCACCCAAGCCCTTAAAGGCGACGCACGCAAAGCCTTCATGAGTGATTGCCTGAAGAAAAAATAACCCAGCCCTGGGCCATTTCGTAGCAGTTGTCGAGCCCCGCGAGGCTACGTCCGGCTGCGTAGCAGTCGTAAAATCAGTCATGGTGGTGTTTCAGATCAACCGTGCATTCAGTATTTACGATCGCTTCGCAATCGGACGTAGCCTCGCGGAGCTCGTCAACTGCTACGGAGCTTCCATCAGTCACAAATTGTAGTGATCCCCGTCGAAGGCTGGCAGACTGCCGATCCCTTCGCGCTGCTTGTTTTGAGGCTGTATGCCATCGTTTTCTCAGCGTCACATTTTATTTGCCAGCTACATCATCATCATGGTTGGGCTGTTACTGGTTTTTCCGTTGCGCCTGTTACCCAGCCTGTTGGCGGGTTTGTTGGTTTACGAACTGGTCAACATGCTCACGCCACAGCTTCAGCGTTTGATCGCCGGGCGGCGTGCGCGCTGGCTCGCCGTGGCGTTGCTGGGCACGTTAGTGGTCAGCATTCTGGCGTTGATCTTTGCCGGCGCCATCAGCTTTTTGCTGCATGAGGCCGAAAACCCGGGCGCCTCGCTGAATAAATTCATGGTGGTGGTGGACCGCGCGCGTGGGCAATTGCCGCCGTTTCTGGACAGCTACCTGCCTGCCAGCGCTGCTGAGTTCCGCATCGCGTTCAGCGAGTGGATGAGCAAGCACCTGAGCGACCTGCAACTGGTGGGCAAAGACGCGGCGCACATGTTCGTGACCTTGCTGATCGGCATGGTGCTGGGGGCCATTATTGCCTTGCAGCGCATCCCGGACATCAGCCGCCGCAAGCCCCTGTCGGCCGCACTGTTCGACCGTTTGCACCTGCTGGTGCAGGCGTTTCGCAACATCGTGTTTGCACAGATCAAAATCGCGCTGCTCAATACCGCGTTTACCGGGGTGTTTCTGGCGCTGATCCTGCCACTGTTTGGCGTGCACCTGCCGCTGACCAAAACCCTGATCGTATTGACCTTCCTGCTGGGCTTGCTGCCGGTGATTGGCAACTTGATCTCCAACACCTTGATCACCATCGTCGCGTTGTCGCTGTCGATCTGGGTGGCAGTGGCCGCGTTGGGCTACCTGATAGTTATCCACAAGCTGGAATACTTTCTCAACGCCAAGATTGTGGGCGGTCAAATCAGTGCCAAATCCTGGGAGTTGCTGTTGGCGATGCTGGTGTTCGAAGCAGCCTTCGGCCTGCCGGGCGTGGTGGCTGGGCCGATCTATTACGCGTATTTGAAAAGCGAGCTGAAGCAGGTGGAATTGGTGTAAACCGATTTCGCGTAGGAGCGAGCTTGCCTCGCGATCTTTTGATCGTTTAAAAGATCGCGAGGCAAGCTCGCTCCTACACGGGTTTGTTTAATTAGCCGTAACGCTTTTTGGCTTCAATCGCCAAGCCGCTGCCGATGCTGCCGAAGATGTTGCCTTCAACATGGCGTGCGTTTGGCAGCATGGCCGAGACGCTCTGGCGCAAGGCCGGGATACCGCTCGAACCGCCCGTGAAGAACACGGTGTCGACGTGCTCGACGCTTACACCAGCGCTGCTCAGCAACTGGGTCACGCTGTTGCGGATGCGTTCCAGCTGGTTGTCGATGGACGCTTCAAACAACGCCCGGCTCAGCTCAACGCTCAATCCTGCCTCAACCCGGTCCAGCGGCACATGGCGGCTTTCGCTGTGGGTCAGTTCGATTTTGGTTTCTTCGATTTCCATCGCCAACCAGTGACCGGCACGCTGTTCGATCAACTTGAACAGGCGGTCGATGCCGCCTGTGTCGACGATGTCGTAACGCATGCTGTTCAGCGCGATCTGGGTTTTCTGCGCGTACACCGAGTTAATGGTGTGCCAGGTCGCCAGGTTCATGTGGTGGCTGGTCGGCATGTAGGCGCCGCTTTTCATGCGGCTGCCGTAACCGAACAGCGGCATCACGCCTTGCAGGCTCAGCTGTTTGTCGAAGTCGGTCCCGCCGACGTGCACGCCGCCGGTGGCCAGAATGTCGTCCTGACGGTTGTCTTGGCCGCGACGCTCGGGTGACAGGCGCACCAGCGAGAAGTCGGACGTACCACCGCCGATGTCGACAATCAGTACCAGCTCTTCGCGCTCGATGGTCGACTCATAGTCAAAGGCGGCGGCAATCGGCTCGTACTGGAACGACACTTCCTTGAAACCGATGGCGCGGGCCACGTCGGTCAGGGTGTTTTCGGCTTCCTGGTCGGCCAGCGGGTCGTCATCGACGAAGAACACCGGGCGGCCCAGCACCACTTCTTCGAATTCGCGACCGGCGGTGGTTTCGGCGCGCTTTTTAAGTTGGCCGATAAACAGCCCCAGCAAGTCCTTGAACGGCATCGCTGTGCCCAGCACGCTGGTGTCGTGCTTGATCAGCTTGGAACCCAGCAGGCTCTTGAGCGAGCGCATCAGGCGGCCTTCGTAGCCTTCCAGGTACTCATGCAGCGCCAGACGACCGTACACCGGGCGGCGCTCTTCTATGTTGAAGAACACCACGGAGGGCAGGGTGATCTTGTCGTCCTCGAGCGCAATGAGCGTTTCCACGCCTGGACGGAGCCAGCCGACGGTGGAGTTGGACGTGCCAAAGTCGATGCCGCAGGCACGTGCTGGAGAGGCGCTTTTCATGTCTTTCGAGTTCCGGTTAAAAAACGGCCGCGCAGTGTATGTCAGTCAGTCACAGAATCGAAGCGCCACTATTCGATAATTCGCAGGTTTTAATCCACTTGAAAGACTATCCTTCATCCCCAAACTTCCAGACATGGCTTGGTAGTTGTGAGGCGATTCAGTGAGGCTCGCACGCTACCGATAAACTTTTGTAGCGCTGTTCAGTCACACGATTGAGAGCGGTCAATCATCAGACTGAGTATCCAGAGCATTCTGGGATGCCCAACGCTGCGCGATATTGATAACGGATGGTGATCCTTACATGGACTTCAAAGACTATTACAAGATTCTGGGTGTCGAGCCCACGGCTGACGATAAGGCGATCAAAGCCGCCTATCGCAAGCTCGCGCGCAAATACCACCCGGATGTGAGCAAAGAAAAAGACGCCGAAGAGAAGTTCAAGGACGTCAACGAAGCCTATGAAGCGCTTAAAAGCGCCGATAAACGCGCTGAATACGATGAAATGCGCAAATACGGTCAGCATGGCCAACCGTTCCAGGGGCCGCCAGGCTGGCAGGGCCGTTCGGGCGGTGGCTTCGAGGATCAGGGCGATTTTTCAGACTTCTTCAGCTCGATCTTCGGATCGCGCGGCGGCGGCTTTGGTGGGCAATCAGGCCGCAGTGCGGGCCGTCGTGGGCAGGATGTAGAAATGGAATTGCCGATTTTCCTTGAAGAAACCCTGTCGGGCGAATCGAAGCCGATCAGCTTCCAGATTGGCGGCGTCAGCAAGACCCTGAATGTAAAAATTCCGGTTGGCGTTGCAGACGGCGAGCGTATCCGTCTGAAAGGCCAGGGCGGTCCGGGCGTGGGTGGCGGCGCGAATGGCGATCTGTACCTGATCATCCGTTTTGCTCCGCATCCTCATTTTGATGTTGAAGGTCACGACTTGGTCGTCACCGTGCCGCTGGCACCGTGGGAAGCCGCCCTGGGAACCAAGGTGGCGGTGCCAACCTTGACCAGCAAGCTCAACCTGACCATTCGTCCGGACAGCCAGAGCGGCCAGCGCTTGCGCATCAAAGGCCATGGCTTGGCGGACAAGCACGGTCAGCGTGGTGATTTGTATGCCCAATTGAAAGTGGTCATGCCCAAAGAGTCCGACGAGGCCACAAAAGCCCTGTGGCAAGAACTCGCCGAAAAAGCGGCATTTGATCCGAGAGCCCAATGGAGTAATTGACCATGAGTAGCACCCTGATCGTTCAGCTGGACATGGAAAGGTTCTGCGAAGAGGCCAATATCCCGGCCACTTACGTGATAGAGATTGTCGAACACGGAATTATCGAACCTCAGGGCCACACCCCGGAGGTGTGGCGGTTTGCCGACTATGAGCTGACCATTGCAAGGCGCGCGGCCAAGCTGCACCGAGACCTTGAGATGGAATGGGAAGGCGTCGCGCTGGCGCTCGACCTGATCGAAGAAGTGCAGCAACTGCGCTCTGAAAACCGGCAGCTCAAGCAGCAACTAGGGCGGTTTTTGACCGACTGAATGTTCAACCCTTGTGGCAAGTGCTACCCATGACTCAACTGTAGGAGCGAGCTTGTCTCGCGATCTTTTAAAAGATCAAAAGATCGCGAGGCAAGCTCGCTCCTACGGGGTTCGCTTTCGCTTAAATGAACAGCATTGCAAGCCAGGCTCCCACAGCGTGCGCTAAGCGTTTTTTGGCAGCACCACGGTAAACGTCGTGCCTTCGGCTTGCGTCGAGGTCACGTCAATCTGGCCGTGGTGCGCGTCGACCACTTCTTTGACGATAAACAGGCCCAGCCCCAGGCTGGTCGACGTGCCGGGCAAGGAGGGATCTTCGCTCGGGCTGCGCACCAGTGGATCAAAGAGGGTGCCAACGGCATCCTCAGTAATCGGAATGCCTCGGTTGTGCACGCGCAACGTCACGGCGTCGGCACTGCCCGCCACGCTTAACGAGATTTCACCTTGTCGGGCGCCATGTTGCAGCGCATTACCAATCAGGTTTTGCAGCAACTGGCTGATGCGGCTCGGGTCCCACAAACCTTCAACATCGCCCTCGACCCGCAAGGTCGGCGTGCAGTCGGGTTGCCCGGCGCACGCTTCCTCAAGTGCGCTCTGGCAAGCGTTGCCCAGGTTCATCACGCGCCGTTCAATGGGCAAGCCGGTGCCCAAGCGGCTGCGCACAAACTCCAGCAAATCACTGACCATCGCCCCCATGTGGCGCGCGCCATTTTTAATCGCGGCCACGTAATTCAGTGCGTTGGCATCGAGCTTGGCTTTGCGTTCGAGCATTTCAGTGGACATGCTCACGGCTTGTAAGGGCGCGCGCAGGTCGTGGCCCAAAATGGCCAGGAAGATGTCTCGCGAGCGATTGACCTGTTCGGCATAGGCCGCCGTGGACTCGGCCAGCGCTTCATCAATCGCTTCGTTAAAGCGAATCATGTCTTGCAGGTGGATATGGGCGGGGCTGTCGACGCTTTTTACCCACAGACGAATCACGCAGGCGCGCAGGTGGCGAAACTCTGACGTCATCTGCACCAGATCAAAACCGACCGCATGGCGCAGTTCGCCATGGCTGGCAGAGGCTCGGTCCAGGCTTGGGGTCTTTTCCAGGCTTTCGCCTTCAGCCTTGGCCTGCTGCTCGCTGGCCGTTTGCGCGGTGTTCATGTCGCGCGAGGCCGCGATCAGAATAGCCTTGGCATGATCGCGCAACTCGATGCTGTCCATGTTTTCGGCAGCGGGCGTGATGGTTGCGGCGAATTGCTCCCATTCATCAACGATACGGTCAACGTTTTGCACGATGAATTCAGACAGGCGCATGGCCACATCCCTTGCTGCAAGAGCGATAGTCGAAAAGGGTCGCGCATTCTAGCGCCTAAACTTGCTTGCGCCCAATCACCACTGGCCCGGTCAGGCCCATACATAGATACCCCTTGAGTGCTCAGACCGCTCGATAAGCTGATGACTTCATCACTTATCAAGGAGTGAGCACATGTCAGGCTCCCCCGATTTACCCGTCTCAACGATTGCCGTGCCTCTGAACCATGGGCGGCATTACCATCGCATCAAAAAAATTATTCCGTCCCACCTGGTGTCCGCCAGCCCTGAAATGCGCAGTGCATTAAGGCAGACCAAGGCAACTGTTCCTGGCTGGTATGGGGCTGCGCCACGCGCGCAAAAAGTGGCCCTTAAAGCGTTGTTTGACGACCTGGCCGCCAAACAAAAGCTAATGGCTCAGTCCCTGAAAGACCTGCAATCGCTCAACGATTTTGCCCAGCCTTTGCTGGAAAATGCGCTCAATGCGGCAGGTTATCCGCTGCCCGTGAACGACGTATTCCTGCATGTGTACACGCCGGTGGCCGGGGTCTTTGGCCTGAGGTCCGAGGTGGTGGGTTCCAGAACCCTGTCACTGCTGCAAGCTGCGCTGCATAACTTCGAAGAACCCGAAACCGCCGTGAATTACTTTGCGCCGCCTTCGGGATTTATCACCCGTCCTGACGCCCTCGGCCGATTTTCGTCTTACTCCACCACGTTGACGATTGAGGCGTTCACGGCGCTGTGTCGGCAACTGGATCTGGGCGCCAAATACCAAGCGCATCTTGAGCTGCATTTAACCCCTCAGAGCATTTTGGAGCAGGGGCGTCTGGAGGGCCGCTACATCAACCAGAAAAAAGCCATGCTCAAAGTGGATGCGCAGGTTGCTTTGCTTAAAGGAGACATCGATACCCACGCCCATGACTTGCTCATGCGAGTGATCAGCGGTGAGCGTGAGATCAAAACCGGTGATCAACAAGTCTGGTATCGCTACCCGTGTGTGATGGGGCTTTTACTCAAAGGATGCGTCGTGTTCGACCTTTGCGTGAAAGATCACTACTCCGACGCGATGATTGTGTGGATTCCCGGCGACCCTCAACACCCGCTCAAAAAGTACGCCAGTTTTTTTGATTTCCGTGACGAACTGCTGAACAAACTGACCCCGGCCGCCTCCACTGGTCGAGACGCCGGGCTCACGGCGTATCAGCAGTTTTTGAGCCGTTTTATTGCGCAGAAGGACCGGCCGTATTACTACAGGCGCTTAACCGAGCTGGTAGCGGATGCACCTAAAGGGCCTTGGGGTGACGAGTGGTTTCACGATGCACGGGTTCAGCTCTGGACGCACACCTTGGCGCCGCTGCCGTCCTGGGGATTGAGCATAGAACATGCGCCTGATGTGAGCAGTCGGCGGGTGCAGAAGCAGCATCCCTCGATCACTATCGAGATCTGCACCATGAGCGGTGACCGCGCGTGGGTGGACGTCGAACTGTGGGCAAAGCAGTTCGAGGACATGCGCAGCCGTGCGTTTGCCAATGCTCGCAACATGGCGCTGCCGACCGCCGATGCCGATGCCGCTAACCACGCCAGTCGGATTTCGCACTACCTGAACATGGGCTTTTACGCGCTCAATATCGTGAGCATGTTCGTACCGGTCTTGGGCGAGGTCATGATGGCCGTGATGGCCGGGCAGCTACTCTACGAGACCATTGAGGGCATTGAAGAATGGTCCTCCGGGGACACGGAGGCCGCCTGGGAACATATCAACGATGTACTGGAAAACATGGTGCTGTTGGCCGCCGGTGCTGCGGTGATGCAGGGTGTTGTCGCGCCGGTGATTGAACGGCTCAAAGTGATCAAGCTTCCCGACGGCAAGCAACGCTTATGGAAGGGCGATATAGACGAGTATGCCCATCCGATCACGCTGGAGCCCGGCTCACAGCCTGATGAAAGTGGTTTGCACACACAGGATGGTCAGACGCTGCTGCCCTACGACAATAAAAACTTTGTGCTGGTAAAAGACCCGGCAACAGCCCAGTACCGCGCCCTGCATCCCACCAGGCCTGACGCCTACTCGCCCGAGTTCAGGCACAACGGGCAGGGTGTGTGGGTGCATGAGGGTGAAGACCCCATGACGTGGGAGCGCAGCACCTTGCTGCGGCGGCTGGGGCCTTCGGTTGAAGGCTTGAGCGATGCAGATCTTGAGTCGATTCTCAGCATCAGCGAGGTCCACGAAGATGTTTTACGCCGCATGTATGTCGAAAACGAGCCCACGCCGATCCTGTTGATGGAAAGCATTCGCCAGTTCAAAGCGTATACGCAGGTTGAGGCAGCAATCAGCCAGGCTTTAGCGGGGCCAATGAGTGCTGAGTTATGCACCTATGCGGCCGCATTCACTGTGGATCTGCAAGGCTGGCCAGCCGGTAAAGCCATTGTGGTGTTTGACCTGGAAAACCTGGAGGCGCCGGTCATACGCTATGGCGATGCTCAAGCGTCCGGGGGCAACATTATCGCGATCAGTCGCTCGCAATTGATGAACGGTGAGCTGGCTGGCCATGTGGTCACAGCGTTGAATCAGCAGCAACTTGAAGGGTTGCTCGGTGAGCGCCTTCCGGTTGCGCGCGATGAACGGTTGAAACTGTTCAAAGAGCACTTGAGCACACTGATGCGCGCTCAGACTCAACGCTTGTTTGACAGCCTTTATGAAGACCGTTTGGTTGAGGGGGATCCGGCCAGAGCGCCCATCGAACTGATACAGCGCGTCTTCCCCAAACTGCCGAGATCGATTGCCCGGCGCTTGGTGGCGCAGGCAAACAAGGCAGAAGTTGAGTCAATGGCGCGCAATAAAGTCCCGAGGCGATTGATGCAAGACGCTCGGAATTTGCAGCGCCAGGCCCGTTTGTCTTCCGCCTACTTGGGCTTGTACAGGGAAGGGATGGTCACGCCCGACACCGAAGCATTGGTACTGAACACACTGGAAAACGTGCCGGGATGGACCGATGACCTGCGCCTTGAAGTCCGCAATGATGGTTTTGAGGGTGAGTTGCGGGCCAGTTTTGGTGCGCAGGGCGCAAGCCATCGCAAGGTGCTGGTCAGGGTCGCAGATGGCAAGTACATGGCGCTGGACGAACAAGGCGAACAGCTGCACGGCGTCGATGATCTGTACCGCAGTTTGCAGCACGCACTGCCGGATTCACATCGTCGATCTATGGGGTTGCCGCACACCGGTCAAGGAGGCGAGCTCAAAATCAAGGTTCAACAGCACGCATTACCCCGTAATCGGTTGCGCGGGTTGTTGAACATGCGCGTTGAAACAGCGCCTTTTTATCAGCCACCTGTGCGTTTGTCCGATGGTAAGTTGGGTTACCCCTTGAGCGGTCGCGGCGCCTTGCAGGGCGCAGGTGTCTTCAGCTCCTACCGCGCCAGGCTCAAGTCGCTTTATCCCAATATGAAGCTTTACGAAATCGAGAGTTTCTTTTCTTTCTATGGCAGTGAAGCCACCAACAACCTGTTGGCCCGTGAAAGGGAACTCGGTCGTTTGCTGGATACGCTTGATGAGTGGGAACTCTCGCCAATAGACGGAGTAGACGTGGCAGAGCCGCCCACGCCCGCGCAGCAACACGTTGTGAATGGCCGTCATTACGTCAGAACGATGTTGGAGTGGGCATGGCGAAGAAGCGGTGATCCACACCTGGATCAAAATCGGGTCTATCGGGGGCAAGAGCTGTCGTTTGATCAGGACCTGGAAAATCTGGGTCCTATTCTTGAAAGCTTGCCGGCACTGCCAGCTGACTTTAACCATGTCAGTCGAATCAATATCGCAAACGCTGGCGTTACGGATGCAATCAACGGGTTTCTGTCTCACTTCCCGAAACTGCGCTCGCTGGAGCTCAGCGATAACCCATTGACCCGCCTGCCAGCAGCGGTAGAAAAAATGCTGCGACTGAATGAACTGCTTCTTTCCAGGACGGCGATTACATTGAACCTTGAGTCGGCTGCTCAATTTAGGGAGCTGACCAGAATGGAGTACATGGCGCTTGATGGCTCCCCTCTTGGGCTCGCCCCTGATGTTTCACGAATGGTCAAGCTCGAAACCTTGAAACTGGAAGGGTGTGGGCTCGATCGTTGGCCTGCAGGGGTGTTTGCGTTGCCCCGTCCGAGTGAATTCTTGCTGGACCTCAGTGAAAACCCCCTCACTGAAATTCCTGAGGTTGCTCCGGGTTCGCATCGGGCTGAAATTATTGGACGCACCGTTATTTCACAAGAGGATGTTTCCGAGAGCGTCTATGCCCGTTATGAGGCGTATTGCGAGTCTGTGGGTATCGACACTGAGCGTCACTTCCTGCCGGGCCTTGAAAAGAGCAGCCAATATTGGATTTACGGTCAAATAACCGAGAAAGAAATAAAAAAATTAACAGCGATATGGAACCGCGTAGAGAAAGAGGTGGGTTCTGAGCCGTTGTTCGAAATCTTCAGTGACCAGGCAGAGAACTTTAAGAAACGCACGCTAGCGTTCAGAGCGGATATGACCATCAAGGTCTGGGATATGTTGCGAGCTATTGACGAAAGTCCGACCCTGCGCGACAGGATTTTCCTGATGGCGTCCGCGCCCTTCACCTGTGTTGATGCGGGGGCACAGCTGTTCAATGCCTTGGGCGTTGAAGTCTTGATCTATGAAGCGTATGGGATCCCTGAGTTAGAGCTGCGGCAAATCAAGATGCTAAAGCTGGCCAGAGGCAAGGCCCGGCTGGATGAATTGGGGCGCATTGCCAGAGCGCGAGTCGCCGAGCTCGAGGCGCTCGGCCACAAACACCCTGAGTTTGCAGAGGATGGCACCTTAGTCAGGCATTTCAACGATGACGGCGTTTTAATGACTGACATTGACGAGGTCGAAATTTACCTGCGTTACACCACCGAACTGGCTCAACGGCTGGACCTGCCTTGGCAGTCGCCCAGCATGATGTTCGCGGCGCCCGATGTCACCGCAGACATGATTGAAAGTGCCTTCAGCCATGTCATGGCTCTGGAAGCGGATGATGGGATCGTTACGCAGCTTTTGGAGCAACCCATGTGGGTGACGTTTTTAGAACGGGCTTTTAACGACAGTTTCGAGGCTGTACAGGCCAAAATGGATGCGTTATCGGACTTGCATACCGCTCAAGAAGAATGGGCCAAGCCGGGTGATTTATCCGTTGCGCAGAAAGCAGCGCTGCGCACCCAGATCGAAAAAATCGCGGTTTTTCTGAAAATACCGGCCAGCGATGTTGCACCTGGCAAGATCATGAGCAGCGAAGACTATGATGCCCGCATGCAAGGTTTGTATGAGACTCGCCAGACGTACCTGCAAATCATGACCAAGAAAGCGCTGGCCGAAGAGTCCGCAGCGCTTTAACGCCGGTTTTAAGCCATTAGATCTACAGCTACATAGATACCGCTTGGGCACTGGAACGCCTCGATAAGCTGATGAATTCATCACTTATCAAGGACTGACCCGTGCCCGATTCTGCATTGCCCGTGACCCATGGGCGCCATTATGACCTCATCAAAAAAGCCATCCCCCAGCATTTGATCGACGCCGTCCCGGCATCACGGGCGGCGTTAAAGCAGATCAAACCGCGTATCCACGATTGGTACATCACAGCCACTGCGCAACAAAAGAACGCGCTCAAAACCTTGCTGCAAGCTCGCGTCATCGCACAAGGACGACTCGACAAAACCCTGAGCCGCCTCCAGCCACTCAACGATTTTGCGCAACCGTTACTGGCTCAAGCGCTAAAAACGGCAGGGTTCACCTTGCCCGTCGATGACGTTTTTTTACGTCTGTACAGGCCAACGGTTGATGCGTTTGGCTTGAAAACGGGAGGTTTCAGTTCAGTCACCCTGTCGCTGCTGCAAGCCGCGCTGCATAACTTTGAACAGCCCGAAACCGAAGCCAACTACTTCGGCAGCGGTTCGGGCTTCATCACCCCGCCGGATAACCAAGGGCGCTTCGAGCCGTACGCGACCACGCTCAAGATCGAGACCTTTGCCTCGATCTGCCGCCAGTTGGATATTGGCGAGCAGTATCAGCAGCACCTGCACTTTATGTTGAACCCGCAAAGCCCTGTCTCCCAAGGGCCCTTGTACGCCCGCTACCCGGCTCAGCAAAAGGCCATGCTCAGGGCCGACGCGCAGATCGCGTTGCTCAAGGGCGACATTAATGACCACGCCCATGAGGTACTGATGCGGGTCGTTAACGGAGAACGTGCGATCAAGACGGGTGAGCAGCAAGTCTGGTATCGCTACCCTTGCGTGCTGGGGCTGATGCTCAAGGGCTGCGTGGTATTCGACTTGTGCGTCAAGGGGCAGTACTCCGACGCGCTGATCGTCTGGATACCCGGTGATCCCGAGCATCCACTCAAGGGGTACGCCAGTTACTTCGACTTTCGCGACGAGCTGTTGCGCAAGCTGACACCCACACTCTCGTCGCCAAGGCGTGCCGGGCTGACGGCGTATCAGCAGTTTCTGAGCCAATTCATTGCTCAAAAAGACCGGCCCTATTACTACAAACGCTTGACCGAACAGGTGATCGAGGCACCCGGGCAACCCAGGCCGATGGAATGGTTTCGGGCTGAAAAAATCCAGTTTTTATTCCGAGTAGCCGCGCCACTGCGATCACTCTTGCTGAGGATCCCGCCCAACCCTGAAGGGCATGCACGCCGCGTGCAAGCGCTGTTGCCATCGATCAACATCGAAATCTGCACCATGAGTGGTGATCGCGCCTGGGTCGATGTCGAGCTCTGGCAACAGCAGTTTCAGGACATGCGCAGCCGTGCATTTGGCAATGCCCGCAACATGGCTATTCCCACCGCCGATGCCGACGCCAATAACCACGCTGAACGGCTCTCGCATTACCTGAACATCGGCCTGTTTGCAGTCAATCTGGTGTCGCTGGTGGTTCCACCATTGGGTGAGGTGATGATGGTGGTGATGGCCGGTCAGTTACTGTACGAGACCATTGAAGGCATCGAAGAGTGGTCGGATGGCGACAAAGAGGCCGCGTGGGCACACCTCAGTGATGTGCTGGATAACCTGGCGACGCTGGCCGCTGGCGCGGTGGTCTTGCAGGGCGTGGTGATGCCGGCGATCGAACAGCTCAAGGTGGTGACGCTGCCCGGTGGCGCGCAGCGCCTGTGGAATTCCGACCTGAGCCCTTATGAGCATGCAATTGAAATCCCGGCCCACTCCATCGCCAACGAAGCAGGTGTGCACCGTATCAATGGGCAGGATGTGTTGCCCCATCAGGGCAACGTCTATGTGCTGAAAAAAGACCCAGTTGGCGATCATTATCGAGCGGTTCACCCACGCCAGCCCGATGCCTATCAACCCGAGTTCAGGCACAACGGGCATGGCGTCTGGGTGCATGAGGGCGAACAGCCCGCGACTTGGGAGCGTCGGACCTTGCTGCGGCGTCTGGGGCCATCGGTAGACGGCTTGAGTGATCGCGAGCTTGAGCAGGTGCTCAGTGTCAGCGGCATCGAAGACGATGATTTACGGCGTATGTACGCCGAAAACCAGCCGACCCCGGTGCTGTTAAGTGACAACATCCGGGCGTTCAAGGCGTATGCAAAAGCCGACATGGCGGTTGCCGAAGTGCGTGCGGGGCGTATCTCCGATGAGCTGTGCAGTTATGCTGCGGCGTTTACCGTCGAGCTGCCCGGCTGGCCGGCCACGATGGCGATTGACCTGCTTGAGCCGCCGCCCTCGCAGGTCCAGGCCACGCGCTACGGCCATGCCGCTGCGCAGGGCTCGAATGTGATTCGGATCAGCCGTGCAGCGCTGATGCGGGGCGAGTTGCCGGGGCGAGTGGTCGATGCGCTGGATCCACAGCAACGGGCAACGTTGCTGGGTGGGCGCGTGCTGTTGGCGCGTGAGCCGCTTGCCGATGCTTTCAAGGAGCATCTGAGCGAGCAAATGGACAGGCATTCCCTGCGTCTGTTCAACAGCCTCTACGAAGGCCCGTCGATTGCGGACGATGCCGAACGGTTACCCGTCGAGCTGTTGAAGCGCGTGTTCCCGTCATTGCCGACCCTGGCTGCCAGACGCCTGGTCGCGCAAGCGGGTGGTACTGAACGTGACCTGCTGAGCCGAGGCAAAGTCCCGGCCCGGATGATGCAAACCGCGCGGGTATGGCAGCGCGATGCGCGTTTGTCAGCCGCTTACCGAGGGTTGTACCTGGACGGTCTGACGACCACTGACACCGAGGCGCTGGTGTTGAACTCGCTGGACAATGTGCCGGGCTGGCAAAACCAACTGCGCCTGGAAATCCGAAATGACAGCGTGACCGGCGAATTGCGTGCGGCCTTCGGGCCGGGGGATGCCGCTCAGCGCAAAATCATGGTCAGGGTGGGCGACGGCCAATACCGGGCTCACGACGACAGGGGCAATGAACTTAACGGCACCGCTGACCTGTATGCCAGCCTGCAACATGCCTTGCCCGATCAGCATCGACTCGCGCTGAAACTGCCACATGTCGGCCAGGGCGCTGACTTGAGGCTCACCCTTCAACGCTACGCACTGCCCCGTGCGCGGTTGCAGGCGGTGCTGAAAATCAAGGCCGACAGCCAGCCTTTCTTTGTCCCGCCCAGGCGAATGGCAGACGGCCAATCAGGCTATCCACTCAGCGGTCGAGGCGTGCTGGCCGCCGCCGAGTCGGCCCCGTCCACCTGGCTGAAATCCCGGCTTGAGCATCTTTATCCGACGTTCACGGCCGATGATGTGCAGGCCTTTTTCGACCTTCACCAATCACTCGCCCACGTGCGTATCAGCGCATTGGAGCGAGAGTGGCTCGAACTGCGCGAAGCGCTGAGACAGTGGGAAAACGCCCCCATCGACGGCGTCCCCCTGAGCAGTCTTGTCACGGATTCTCAGCGCGCGGTCTTGCGGACTCGACGGGCGGTCCACGAGCATTTGATCCAGGCGTGGCGCAGAACGGGCCCAACGCACACGTCGGTGTCGAGCGGGTATGAGGGGCAAGGGCTGAACCTGTTGCTGACCGAGCTGGGGCCCGTGCTGGAAACCTTGCCAGCGCTGCCAGCCGACTTTAGCCATGTCAGCCAACTGAGCCTGTGGAGTGTTGGGGAATCGGCGGGCATCGACCGGTTTTTATCGCACTTCAAAGAACTGCGGGCGCTGCACATCAACCAAAGTTCGCTGACCACTTTACCCCCTGCCATTGGCCGGATGCCGCATTTGACCGTGCTGGACTTGAAGGGCAACAGCATCGTCTTGACCCCGGAGTCGGCGGCCCAGCTGAAAAATCTCACCCAGTTACGGCTCATCAACCTGGATCAATCTCCGCTCGGGCTGGCGCCAGACATCAGCCGCATGCCGTATCTGAAAACCGTATCCCTGCAAAACTGTGGGCTGGATCGCTGGCCTGTGGGGGTATTGGCGCAGCCCAGGAGCCGGACGTTCAAGCTGATGCTTGAGCACAATCCGCTGCAACACATCCCGGATGTAGCCCCCGGATCTGACAAGGCGGGCACGCTCGCGCGTACGCTGTTGACCCGCAATCGGGTTGCTGACGACGTATTGGCCAAGTACGACTTGTATGGTGAGGCGGTGGGCATTGATCCTGATCGCCAGCACCCGCCGAGGCTGGAAAAAGGCAGCCGCTACTGGCTGGCGGGCATGACCGCGGATGAATCTGAGCAGAGGCGCGCACTGTGGAACCGGGTCGAAGAATCTGTGGGCTCCGAAGCGTTTTTCAACGTGCTGACCGATCAGGCGCGCAACCTTGTCTATCGCAGGCCTGAGTTCAAGCGTGACTTGCAGGGCAAACTCTGGCTCATGCTTGAGGACATGGATGAAAGCCCCGAACTGCGCGACACATTGTTTGAGATGGCCAGTGCGCCGTTTACCTGCGTGGATGCTGGCGCGCAGTTATTCAACGCCATGGGTGTCGAAGTCATGGTGCATGAAGCGTATCGCGGGACTGAGCCTGCATCGGTCGGCGCCGATATTCTGCGCGTGGCCAGAGGCAAAGCGCGATTGGACGAACTGGGGCGCATTGCTCGGGCGCGGGTGCAGGAGTTGGAAGCGGCGGGCCGCCAGCACCCGCAATTTGATAACGCCGCAAACCGCATCGAGCATAGGGATGCCAGCGGCAGGCCGGTACGTGACATCGATGAAGTGGAAATCTATCTGGCTTACACCAGCCAGCTTGCCCAGCGATTGGAGCTGCCCTGGCAGGTTCTTGACATGATGTTCCCTGAGCCGGATGTCACCGAAGCCTTGATTGAAAGCGCTTACCGACGGGTACAGGCGCTGGAGGAGGGGGAAGGCCTGCGTAACCAGTTGCTGGAACAGCCGATCTGGCGGGACTACGTGCAAGGTGCCTACGCCTCGGAACTGGCCGTCGTGCGTGAAAAAATCACCGCATTGACAGAGCTGCAAACGGCGCAGCAGGCGTGGGTTGATGAGCCCGACTTGAGTGCGCAACAACGTGACGATCTACGCCAAACCATTGAGCGCGCCGCTCGATTGCTTGGCAAACCTGCCAGTGAAACGGCGATCGGGCAGGTGATGAGCAGCGAGGTCTACGATGCGGCAATGCGCCAGCTGGATGTTGAACAGCGCCAGTTGTTGGAACGCTTGACCGATGAAGCGCTCAGCCCTTGGCAGCCTGTTGTACACGGGCTCTATGATTTTGGTAGCTCCGAGTCTGACTGACCCCGCAAACACCAAGGGCAGTTCCTTTGCCCTTGGTCCTCAATCAAAACAGAAAGTAGCGCTGCGCCATCGGCAGCACATCAGCGGGTTCGCACCACAGCAGGACACCATCGGCCTTGACCTGATACGTCTGTGGGTCGACCTCGATGTTGGGCAGGTAGCCGTTGTGAATCAGGTTGGTCTTCTGCACATCGCGACACCCTTTGACCACTGCGATCTGCTTCTTCAACCCCAGAGCCTCAGGGACGCCTGCGTCAAACGCGGCCTGGCTGATAAACGTCAGGCAGGTGGCGTGGCGTGAGCCGCCGTAACTGGCAAACATCGGCCGATAGTGCACAGGTTGCGGCGTGGGGATCGACGCATTGGCGTCGCCCATCAGGCTGGAGGCAATCGCCCCGCCTTTAAGAATGAGCGTCGGCTTGACCCCGAAAAACGCCGGGCGCCACAGCACCAGGTCGGCCCATTTACCCACTTCAATCGACCCCACCTCGTGGCTCACACCATGGGTGATGGCCGGGTTGATGGTGTATTTGGCGATGTAGCGCTTAGCCCGGAAGTTGTCGTTGCCGGGGCTGTCTTCGGGCAGCGGGCCGCGTTGCTTCTTCATCTTGTCGGCGGTTTGCCACGTCCGGGTGATCACTTCCCCCACGCGGCCCATGGCCTGGCTGTCAGAACTGATCATCGAAAACGCGCCCAGGTCGTGCAGGATGTCTTCGGCGGCGATGGTTTCACGGCGGATGCGGCTTTCCGCGAAGGCCACGTCTTCGGCAATGCTCGGGTCCAGGTGATGGCAGACCATCAGCATGTCGAGGTGTTCGTCGATGGTGTTGCGAGTGAACGGCCGGGTCGGGTTGGTCGAGCTGGGCAGCACGTTGGTCAGGCCGCAAGCCTTGATAATGTCGGGTGCATGCCCGCCGCCCGCGCCTTCGGTGTGGTAGGTGTGGATGGTGCGACCCTTGAACGCCGCCAGGGTGGTTTCGACAAAGCCCGACTCGTTGAGCGTGTCGCTGTGAATCGCCACCTGCACGTCATACAGGTCGGCCACGTTCAGGCAGTTGTCGATAGAGGCGGGCGTGGTGCCCCAGTCTTCGTGCAGCTTGAGGCCAATGGCACCGGCTTCGACCTGCTCGATCAGCGGTTGCGGCAGGCTGGCGTTGCCCTTGCCGGTGAAGCCCATGTTCATCGGGAACGAATCAGCGGCTTGCAGCATGCGCGCCATGTGCCACGGGCCGGAGGTGCACGTGGTGGCGTTAGTGCCCGTGGCCGGACCGGTGCCGCCGCCAATCATGGTGGTCACGCCGCTGTTGAGCGCTTCTTCGATTTGCTGCGGGCAGATGAAGTGAATATGGGTGTCGATGCCGCCAGCGGTGAGGATCATGCCTTCACCGGCGATGACCTCAGTGCTGGCGCCGATGGCGATGGTCACGTTGGGCTGAATGTCCGGATTACCGGCTTTGCCAATGGCGTGGATGCGGCCATTTTTGAGCCCCACATCGGCTTTGACGATGCCCCAGTGATCGATGATCAGCGCGTTGGTGATCAGCGTGTCCACGACCTCGGCGGCGAGCAACTGGCTTTGGCCCATGCCGTCACGGATCACCTTGCCGCCGCCAAACTTCACTTCTTCACCATAGGTTGTGAAGTCTTGCTCGACCTCAATCCACAGCTCGGTGTCGGCCAAACGAACCTTGTCACCTACAGTCGGGCCGAACATATCGGCGTAAGCCTGGCGGGATATTTTCATGGTGTGTTCCTAAAATTTTTACCGATCCTGTAGGAGCGAGCTTGCCTCGCGATCTTTTAAAGGATCAAAAGATCGCGAGGCAAGCTCGCTCCTACAAAGGGATTTGGGTTAGTCCAGATTGCCCATCACACGCCCGGCAAAGCCGAACACGCGGCGCAGCCCGGCCAGTTCCACCAGTTCCACGTCGCGGGTCTGGCCCGGCTCGAAGCGCACGGCGGTGCCCGCCGGGATGTTGAGGCGCATGCCGCGGCTGTCGGCACGGTCAAACATCAGGGCGTCGTTGGTTTCGAAAAAGTGATAGTGCGAGCCGACTTGAATCGGTCGATCGCCCCGGTTGGACACGCTGAGGCGGTGGGTGCGGCGACCGACGTTGAGTTCGATCTCGCCCGCTTCAACCCTGTATTCACCTGGAATCATTGCGGCTCACTCAAGGTTTTGTAGTAGATGGCCGTGGGGCTGTAATGGCCGTCGGGGCTTTGGCAGTAGTTGGGCAGTTCGCCGACGCGGGTGTAGCCCAGCGCGCTGTAGAAGTTTTCGGCAGGTGAACCGGCTTCGGTGTCGAGGTGCAGCAGGCCGCGTTTTTGCTCGCGTGCCCCTTGCTCCAAAGCGTGAATCAGCACTTGGCCCAAGCCGCGGCGGCGGACGTCGTTGAGCACCAGCAGCTTTTGCACTTCGGCGCGGTTCAGACCATTGGTCTTTTGGCACAGCACCAATTGCACGCTGGCCAGCACGCGCTGCTCTTCAACCAGCGCCCACAACAGCAGGTTGCCTTGATCCAGTTGCGCATGCACTTCGTCGAAGTAGCGATTGGCTTGTGGCAGGTCCAGGTCGTTCATAAAGCCGACCGAAGCGCCATGCTTCACGGCGTCGAGCAGCAAGACGATCAAGTCTTCACGGTACTGGGCAAAGGTAGACGCCGTGACTTGAATCACCTGTTCGGCGTTCATTGGCCGTGCTCCTTAGGTGGCAGTGCGCCGGGGTTAAGCATGAGTTGCATAAAGGTCAGGTCGAGCCAGTCGCCGAATTTGATACCGACCTGCGGCATGCGCCCACTGGTGACGAAGCCCAGCTGTTTATGTACGTGGATCGACGCTGCATTGCCGCTTTCGATGGCCGCGACCATCACGTGTTTGCCGCACGCCCGGGCGCGCTTGATCAGTTCGGCCAGCAACTGCGGGCCGAGGCGCTTGCCGCGCTGCTCGGGGTGCACGTACACCGAGTGTTCGACCGTGTGGCGAAACCCTTCAAAGGGCCGCCAGTCGCCAAACGAGGCATAACCGAGGACAGCATGGGTCGCGTCGACGATCACCAGAATCGGGTAGCCCTGCGCCTGACGGGCGTTGAACCATTGCTGGCGGTTATCGAGGTCGACGGTTTGCTCGTTCCAGATGGCGAGGGTATTGAGCACCGCATCGTTGTAAATATCGCGAATCGCCGGCAGGTCAGCCGGGACGGCATCACGAATGACATAAGACATGACGCGGCCTCAGGCGATGGGTTGGTGGACAGTGACCAGCTTGGTGCCATCCGGGAAGGTGGCTTCGACCTGGATGTCGGGGATCATTTCCGGGATGCCTTCCATCACTTGCTCGCGCGAGAGCAGGGTGGTGCCGTAATGCATCAAATCCGCCACAGTGCGGCCATCGCGGGCGCCTTCGAGGAGGGCGGCAGAGATATAGGCGATGGTTTCCGGGTAATTGAGTTTCACGCCGCGGGCCAATCGACGCTCAGCCAGCAGGCCAGCGGTGAAGATCAGCATCTTGTCTTTTTCGCGTGGAGTCAGGTCCATGGTGGAGTCCGTGTATAAATCAGAAAAATAAGGGGCTGTAGGAGCGAGCTTGCCTCGCGATCTTTTAAAAGATCAAAAGATCGCGAGGCAAGCTCGCTCCTACAGTTAGTGCATCAGGTGCTCCAGATTCTCGGTGCTACTGCCTCGCGCCCCAGCAGTGCCGGGCGCAGCAAGCGCCATAAATCA
Organism: Pseudomonas sp. CCC3.1; assembly: GCF_034347405.1. Lineage (NCBI taxonomy): Bacteria > Pseudomonadati > Pseudomonadota > Gammaproteobacteria > Pseudomonadales > Pseudomonadaceae > Pseudomonas > Pseudomonas sp. CCC3.1. Next base: position 4,656,297 of record NZ_CP133778.1, on the reverse strand, counting down.
ATCAGCCAGCCGCGTGCCTGCAAGGCTTCGCTCGCCAGACAACGCGCCACCAGCAACCCCGGCAACTGGGTCAAATCCCCGCGCACCGGGTTCGGCAAACTGCGGCAGGTTTCCAGCAGTTCAGCGCTGATGTCACCCGTGACCAACAACGTCGCAAACACCGGGTTGCCGTCCAGCCCGATGGGCGAGTCCAGCAGCCCGTCGTCGCCGACAATGCGCTGGCGCTCATGCCAGAGCAATTGGCCGTCGCGGCGAATATCCAGCCCAGACTGAAAGTGCCCGCGCTCAAAACGCTCGCCACTGGCCAGTCGCCCCAACGCCACCATGTCCCAGTAAAACAACTTGGCATCGCCTTCAAGGTCGATGCGGGTGCTGAGTTCGGCCTGGGCCGCGCTGAAGACGATGGTTTCTTGAGGCAGCCATTCCAGGGTCGCGCCTGCGGCCACGCTTAATTCAACGGTTTGATACGCCGGGCCCGCTGCGCGATACCACTTGGCCGCGCCGGGGCTGGTGAGTTGCGCCCAGGCACCGGGGCCGACACGGGCGCGGATGTCCAGCCGGTCACCGCCCGCAATCCCGCCGGGCGGGTGCACGATGATGTGCTGGCACACTTCGGGGCCTTCGGCGTACAGGTGCTTTTGCACCCGCAACGGGCCAAGGTGGCGGCGCAGGGTCGGGCGCGTGCTGTCACCGAAACGGCCATAGCCCAGCTCCAGCTCGGCATGCCAGCTGGGGACGAACAAGGCGGTGTTGGCAGGCAGGTTCATATGTAGGACTTTTTACCCTGAAAGAGTGACAGATTAAATCGTCACCAGTCCGCGCACACCTTCTGTTTGCATATTTTCACCACGGCCTTGCTGCACGATTTCGCCGCGCGACATCACCAGGTACTGATCGGCCAGTTCTTCGGCGAAGTCGTAGAACTGCTCCACCAGCAAAATCGCCATGTCGCCGCGTGCCGCGAGCATCTTGATCACTGCGCCTATCTCCTTGATCACCGAGGGTTGAATGCCTTCGGTGGGCTCGTCAAGGATCAGCAAACGCGGGCGACTGGCCAGTGCGCGGCCAATCGCCAGTTGTTGTTGCTGGCCACCGGACAAGTCACCGCCACGGCGATGCTTCATTTGCAGCAACACCGGAAACAGCTCGTAGATAAACGCCGGTACTTCTTTGGCTTCAGATCCGGGAAAGCGCGACAGGCCCATCAGCAGGTTTTCTTCGACCGTCAGGCGCCCGAAAATCTCGCGGCCCTGCGGCACGTAAGCGATACCGGCGTGCACCCGCTGGTGAGGCTTGAGCGCGGTAATGGCTTTGCCTTCCCATTGCACCTCGCCTTCCTTGACCGGCAACAAACCCATCAAACACTTGAGCAGCGTGGTTTTACCCACGCCATTGCGGCCCAGCAGGCACGTCACTTCACCCACTTTGACCTCAAACGACAGGCCGCGAAGGATGTGGCTACCGCCGTAGAACTGGTGCAGCTTTTCGACTTGAAGCATGTTCGGATTCCTTCATTCCTTTGTAGGAGCGAGCTTGTCTCGCGATCTTTTGATCTTCAAAAAGATCGCGAGACAAGCTCGCTCCTACAGGGGGATTTGATCTAACGACCGAGGTAGACCTCAATCACCCGTTCATCCGCCTGCACCTGTTCCAGCGAGCCTTCGGCCAGCACGCTGCCTTGGTGCAGTACGGTGACGTGGTCGGCAATCGAGCCCACAAAGCCCATGTCGTGTTCCACCACCATCAGCGAGTGCTTGCCCGCAAGGCGTTTGAACAGCTCGGCGGTGAACTCAGTTTCGGCGTCGGTCATGCCCGCCACCGGCTCGTCCAGCAACAACAGTTGCGGGTCTTGAACCAGCAGCATGCCGATCTCCAGAAACTGTTTCTGGCCGTGGGACAGCAACCCCGCCGGGCGCTGTGCCGAGCTGGTCAGGCGGATGGTGTCGAGGACTTCGCCGATGCGGTCTTTTTGCTCGCCGGTGAGCGTGGCGCGCAAGCTGGCCCACACCGATTTGTCGGTTTTCTGCGCCAGTTCCAGGTTTTCAAACACGCTCAAGGCTTCGAAAACCGTGGGCTTTTGAAACTTGCGGCCGATCCCGGCTTGGGCGATTTGCACTTCGCTCATCTGCCGCAAATCGAGGGTTTCACCAAACCAGGCCTGGCCTTCGCTGGGCCGGGTTTTGCCGGTGATGACGTCCATCATCGTGGTTTTGCCCGCGCCATTGGGGCCGATGATGCAGCGCAATTCACCCACGCCGATGTACAGGTTGAGGTTGTTCAGCGCCTTGAAGCCATCGAAGCTGACGCTGATGTCTTCCAGGGTCAAAATCGTCCCGTGGCGGGTGTTCAGGCCTTTGCCAGCGGAGTGGCCCAAGCCGATGGCGTCGCGGCTGCTGCCAGCGTCTTTGTTGGGGTCGATGAGAGGTTCGAGCATGACATTCCTCATTGTTCGCCCTTTTTCTTCAGCAGGCCGATCACGCCTTTGGGCAGGTACAAGGTCACGATGATGAACAGCGCGCCCAGGAAGAACAGCCAGTATTCAGGGAAGGCCACGGTGAACCAGCTCTTCATGCCGTTGACCACGCCCGCGCCAAGCAACGGCCCGATCAAGGTGCCGCGCCCGCCCAAGGCCACCCATACGGCGGCTTCGATGGAGTTGGTCGGCGACATTTCGCCGGGGTTGATGATGCCCACTTGCGGCACATACAACGCGCCCGCCAAGCCGCACAGCACGGCGCTCAACACCCAGACAAACAGCTTGAAGCCGCGTGGGTCGTAGCCGCAGAACATCAGGCGGTTTTCGGCGTCACGCAGTGCAGTCAGCACGCGGCCAAACTTGCTGCGCGCCAGACGCCAGCCCAGGAACAGGCTGACCACCAGCAACAGCACGGTGGCGAAAAACAGCACGGCGCGGGTGCCGGGTTCGGTGATGCCAAACCCCAGAATGCTGCGGAAGTTGGTAAAGCCGTTGTTGCCGCCAAAGCCGGTTTCGTTGCGGAAAAACAGCAGCATCCCGGCGAAGGTCAGGGCCTGGGTCATGATCGAGAAGTACACGCCCTTGATCCGCGAGCGGAAGGCGAAGAAGCCGAACACCAGCGCGAGCAACCCGGGCGCCAGTACCACCAGGCACATGGCCCACCAGAAATGTTCGGTCCCGACCCAGTACCACGGCAGCTCAGTCCACGACAGAAATGTCATGAACGCGGGCAATTCATCGCCCGAGGCCTGGCGCATCAGGTACATGCCCATGGCGTAGCCGCCCAGCGCGAAGAACAACCCGTGGCCCAGCGACAGCAGCCCGGCGTAGCCCCACACCAGATCCAGCGCCAGCGCGACGATGGCGTAACAGAGAATTTTGCCCACCAAGGTCAGGGTGTAAGCCGAGACCTGGAACGGACTGTCGGCGGGCAACAGCGAGAGCAGCGGCATGGCCAGCAGCACCAGCAACACAAGCCCGCCCACCAGCGCGGTGAGTGTGGGCCCGGCTTTTTGCGTGGCAGTAAGCATCAGAGGCTGATTCATCAGTCGATCACCCGTCCTTTAAGCGCGAAGAGACCTTGCGGGCGCTTCTGGATAAACAGAATGATCAGCCCCAGGATCAGGATTTTGCCGAGCACGGCGCCAATCTGTGGTTCGAGGATCTTGTTCGCGATGCCCAGCCCGAAGGCTGCGTACACAGTGCCCGCCAGTTGGCCGACGCCGCCCAGCACCACCACCAGGAACGAGTCGATGATGTAGCCCTGACCGAGGTCCGGGCCGACGTTACCGATCTGGCTCAAGGCCACGCCGCCCAGCCCGGCAATGCCCGAGCCCAGGCCAAACGCGAGCATGTCGACGCGCCCTGTTGGCACGCCGCAGCAGGCGGCCATGTTGCGGTTCTGGGTAACAGCGCGCACGTTGAGGCCCAGTCGGGTTTTGTTCAGCAGCAGCCAGGTCAGCACTACTACCGCTAGGGCGAAGACGATGATCACCAGACGGTTGTACGGCAGCACCAGGTTGGGCAGTACTTGCAGCCCGCCCGAGAGCCAGGCCGGGTTGGCCACTTCAACGTTCTGTGCGCCGAACAGCACGCGCACCAGTTGGATCAGGATCAGACTGATGCCCCAGGTGGCGAGCAGGGTTTCCAGCGGGCGGCCGTAGAGGTGACGAATGATGGTGCGCTCCAGCACCATGCCCACGGCGGCGGTGACGAAGAACGCCACCGGCAACGCCAGCAACGGGTAGAACTCGATGGCGCCGGGGGCGAAGCGTTGAAACAGCAATTGCACGCAATAGGTCGAGTAGGCGCCCAGCATCAGCATCTCGCCGTGGGCCATGTTGATCACGCCCAGCAGGCCGAAGGTGATGGCCAGACCGAGTGCCGCGAGCAGCAGAATCGAACCCAGCGACAGGCCGCTGAAGGCTTGGCCCAACAAGTCGCCGATCAGCAATTTTCGTTTGACTTGCGCCAGGCTGGTTTCGGCGGCGGTGCGCACGCTGGCATCGGTTTCGACGTCGGGTTGCAGCAGGGTTTCAAGGCGGGTGCGCGCCAGCGGTTCGCCGGTTTCGCCGAGCAGGCGCACGGCGGCCAGGCGAACTGCCGGATCGGGGTCGACCAGTTGCAGATTGGCCAACGCCAGGCTGAGGGCCGAGTGCACATCGCTGTCGGTCTCGGTTGCCAGTTGCTGGTCGAGGAACTTGAGTTGCGCCGGTTTGGCGGACTTTTGCAGCTGTTGCGCGGCGTTCAGCCGCAGTTTCGGGTCGGCGGCCAGCAGTTGATGACTGGCCAGTGCAGTGTCGATCAGACCGCGCAGGCGGTTGTTCAGGCGCAGGGTTTTGACTTCGCCAGCGACGCTGATCTGGCCTTGTTGCAGGCTGTTGATCAGCTCTACGCGGGCGGGTGTGGGCTGTGCGGCCCAGCTTTCGAGGAGCTGGGCCTGCTCGGAATTGTTGGCCGCTGCGAAGTCGCTGGCGTCATCGGCGAAGACGGCCAATGGCAGCAACAGCAAGCAGCCGAGGATGAGACGGTAAAGGGCAGTGGGCATAATCATGGCCTTGCACAAACTGTAGGAGCGAGCTTGCCTCGCGATCTTTTAAAAGATCAAAAGATCGCGAGACGAGCTCGCTCCTACAGGGGATTGGAGACTTAGTTACTCTTCACCGCGTAATCCGGCTTTTTGTCGTTGCCAGGAATGTACGGGCTCCACGGCTGGGCGCGGATCGGCTCTTTGGTTTGCCACACGACGTTGAACTGACCGTCATCCTGAATTTCGCCAATCATGACGGGCTTGTGCAGGTGGTGATTGGTCTTGTCCATGGTCAGGGTGTAGCCCGATGGCGCGGCGAAGGTCTGGCCGGCCATGGCTTCACGCACTTTGTCGACGTCCGTGGACTTGGCTTTTTCAGCGGCCTGCGCCCACATGTGGATGCCGACATAGGTGGCTTCCATCGGGTCGTTAGTCACGGCTTTGTCAGCGCCCGGCAGGTTGTGGGCCTTGGCGTAGGCTTTCCAGTCATCCACAAATTTTTTGTTGACCGGGTTCTCTACCGACTGGAAGTAGTTCCAGGCTGCCAGGTTGCCCACCAGCGGTTTGGTGTCGATGCCGCGCAGTTCTTCTTCGCCTACCGAGAACGCAATCACCGGCACGTCGGTGGCTTTCAGGCCCTGGTTGGCCAGCTCTTTATAGAACGGCACGTTGGAGTCGCCGTTGACGGTGGAGATCACAGCGGTCTTGCCACCGGCCGAGAATTTTTTGATGTTGGACACGATGGTCTGGTAATCGCTGTGACCAAACGGGGTGTACACCTCTTCGATGTCCTTGTCGGCCACGCCTTTGGAATGCAGGAACGCGCGCAGGATTTTATTGGTGGTGCGCGGGTACACGTAGTCGGTGCCCAGCAACACAAAGCGCTTGGCGCTGCCGCCGTCTTCGCTCATCAAATATTCAACCGCCGGGATCGCCTGCTGGTTGGGCGCTGCACCGGTGTAGAACACGTTAGGCGACATTTCTTCGCCCTCGTATTGCACCGGGTAGAACAGCAGGCCGTTGAGTTCTTCAAACACCGGCAATACCGATTTACGCGACACCGAGGTCCAGCAACCGAACACCACGGCGACCTTGTCCTGAGTCAGCAACTGACGGCTTTTTTCAGCGAACAGCGGCCAGTTGGACGCCGGGTCGACCACCACCGGTTCGAGCATCTTGCCGTTGACCCCGCCTTTGGCGTTGATCTCGTCGATGGTCATCAAGGCCATGTCTTTGAGCGAGGTCTCGGAGATCGCCATGGTCCCGGACAGCGAATGCAGAATCCCGACTTTGATGGTTTCGGCGGCTTGCACCGTCCAGGTCAGGCCCATGGCCGCAATGGATGCCGTGAGGGTAAAGGCTTTGATCAGGCTACGACGCTTCATGGTGCGATCTCCAGGAACGTGATTGTTATCAGGTGTAGATGCGGGCGATGAAAGGGCTTGTGCAAAGGCTGTGCCGGGATTCCCCGAAGGCTCTGGCGCGTATGTTTGCGCGATAAGTGGGCATTTCTGCGCACTCATTTGGCGCTGCGAGAGAGTGCGGTGCGCGTAAATGCGCTGCTTTGGTGCCGGTCGCAGCGTGGCTAATTAATTACCACCTGAAGGCAGTCCGAAAGGCCAAAGATTGCGCTGAATCGTGCGTCTGCCGATTCCCACGTCATCAAGGAGATGGATGCCTATGGAACCTGTTTATGAAATACCGCAAATGGTGGTTGCACCCAATGTAACGGTGAGCCTGCCGAGCTTGAGTCCGGCCTTTGTGAGCGCCGACGATGCGGCGCGTTTTGCCCATGAACTGATTGGCGATCTGCGCAATGTGGGGTATGGAGGGCTCATTCTGCAAAATGCTCAAGGGCGTTTCGTGGCTACGCGGCCGGTCAAGCTGACGGGAGAGGATTTCACCCCTCAGCAATTTATATCGAGCGATGCCAAGGGCCTGTTGAAGCATCCGCCTGGGTACACCTGTCACGCGTTCTATCATTCGCGACCGCATAAGCTCGCCGAGGAGCAAAGGGTGCCGCCCGGGGCATCGCGCGAAGAAGTATTGACCCTGGCCAACTTCTTTTTGCCTCCGGACATACTGGCCCAACTGGGGTTTTCCAGTTTTGTAACGACTCATTATTTGTCGGGGTTCAATGGGTCTTTGCTCAAGGCTATAACCAGCCCGACCAATAACTCGAAGGAACTGTTCTCGTACCTGGAACTGGCCATGGAGGACAGTTCACTGCTGAGTAAATTGATTGATTTCGTCAAACAGGTGGTTGAAACGCTGGACGTGAGCGTTATCCAGAGCACCGACGTCTGGCGCGGCAAGGTGGGTGAGCTGACGCCGGATTTCTTTTCATCTTCATCCGGCAATCAAGTGAGTCTTGATAGCGCGGTCATCCAGCGTCCGGCTTTTGGCCCGTTACTGAACAGCGAAGCCTTGGCGCTTGAGTACATCCGGTCACGCTCGGACATAACCCCCGATCAGCATTACGGCTTTATTCTCGAAAACACCTCGACCCGTGAATTTATCGTCAGTGAGCCCGTGACCGGGGCGTTGGACTTTGATTTTGCTCGGGCCTTTGTCGTCGGCAGTGATGGCGAGCCTCAATTGCCAGCAGGCTTTGCCATCTCGGCTGTCTACGGCTGTGATGGCGAATACCGGGACCCTGCATTGATCCCGCTCGAACAGCCGTCGGTGTATAAAAATTTTCTGCACATCGATGCTTTGGAAAAAGGCATCTTGAAAACCCAGGAACTGGCCGCAGCAGACAGTATTACGGCGTTGCCGTTGTATATCGTGGCCCGAGACGGGGCGCTGCTGAAGTACGTGTCCAAGTCCTCGCCGGTTGAGAAAAGCCTGTTTGCCAGGTCGCCCGAAAGTGAAGGTGAGGACATAGTCTTACTGCGCAATGTGCTGATGGGGGTTGAGAAGATCGAGGCGTTGATCCACGGTTTGGCCCACACCGGCGAGCTGAAGGTGATACATGGCAGTGAAGTCTGGGGGCGCGAAGGTCTGGTCGGATTGAGTTGGCAGCCCTTTGATGGCTTTTTGAGGCGCACCTTGAGCCCTGTCTTTATTGAGATGGACGATGCCGTGCGTTATGCCCATGAACAGATTGCCCGGCGCGTGGACTTCACCTACGGCGGGCTGGTCCTCAAGCGCGAGGACAACCTGTTCGTCGTCACTGAGCCGATGGCCGTGCGCACCGAAACCTTTGACCCGGCAGTGGTTATTCCACCCGAGCAGTCATCGTTCAGACCGTATGGCTGCGTGGTGGTCGGGACCTACCACACCCGTCGCATCAGGCCTTTACAGCTCTGGCGCACGGCCAATGAAGAGGAACTGAGCCGCACACTGTTTGCGCCCCATGAGTTGCGCAGCGCAATTTTGGATCGCCGCGGCAAGGTCCGCTACTTTTCGGCGCAGGACGGTGCACTGCTCAAGTACATACCCAGCGGTTCTGAACTTGAAACCCGATTTCTGACGCGTATCTCGCCTCCCGTCGCACACCCCGAGCAGGTGCGCAGCAACTCCAGCCAGATCAAGCTGCGTGACAATTCGCTCAAGCCGAGTCAGTTCATCGCCCAAGTGGCACGGGCAGGCGAATTGCACGTGGTGGTGACCAGCCGCTTATGGGGAGAGCGGGGCAAGGTAACGTCCGAATGGAAGCCCGCTCAAGCCCCGGTCGCGGGGGGCAGGCTAACCCTGCAACCGGCCTTGAGCCCGGTGTTCAGCCAGGCAACAGACGCGGTGCGCTATGTCCATGGCCGTCTAGGCTCCCGTGAGCACACCCAGTTCGGGATCATTCTTAAAAGCCAGAGCGCTGAGCAGTACATCGCCACAGAACCTCTGCGCACCAAGGCCGCGCTTCTAAGCGATGTGTTTGCGCGTCCTTTTGGTACTCAGGCGTATAGCCTGCCTGCTGGTTTTACCTGTGATTCGGTGTACATGGCCACGCCTGACAAGTCCGTCGCGCGGGTGTCCGATGACGTCTTCAGCGATTTTATTGCCCCGGCCGATCTGGTGAACCTGGCGGTGCTTTCGAGCGCGGTGCGCGACCTGTCCAATGGACGGCTCGATTACCCGACGATGTTTATTTCAACCCGCAACGGCGCGCTGCTCAGTTACAAGGCCATCAACTTTAACGCGGTGCTGGATCTGGACAGTGGCTTTGGTCCGAATGAGCCGATGCTTGCCTTGTTGAACAGCAACAAGTTGCGCACTCCGGATTACGTGCGCAAGGTGGCCAGCAGCGGTTTTCTGGAAGTGCTGCTGTCCAATAACCTGTGGGCGACGCTGGGGGTTGTGACCTCGGGCTGGCGGCCTTTTGCCATGGACATCGACATCATCAATCGACCCGGCGCCACTGTGCCAGCGCTGGGCCCCGCGTTCAGCCATATCGATGATGCGGCGCTCTACAGCAATCGCAGACTGCGCCGCCCGCATGCGCATCATGTCGTGGGGGCCGTATTTTATTCATTCGCCCAGGCCCTCTATGTGCCGCAAGAGCCTGAAACCAATGGTGCTCCGGCGAATGCTCAGGACACTATTTTCCTCAATGCGCTGTTTGAACGAGCGACAGGCCGCTCGCGGCCGTTACCGGCTTTGCCATCGGGTTATGGCCCGATTGCTATTTATTATGCGCATCAACCTGTGAAGCCCAGTGTCGTCAGGCCCGGCCAGCGCAACTGGGTGGATAACGTGTTTTGGCCGATGGACATTTGCTTTATGGCCAGGAGCCTTGTCCGTCTGGAGTTTGCAATCAACGTGGCCTATGCCGCAGGCAATGATGGATCGCTGTTGAAATACGTGCGCCATGGCGGCCACGCCGAAGATGACTTGTGCCAATTGGTAGTGGGTTCTGACTACTGGGAAAACCAGTATTTGAATCAGGATTGGGTCGATAAAGGCCTCGAAACTGAAAGCCAGTACGTCGCCAAGTTACTCAATGCGGGCGAGTTGCTTGTGGTCAATCCCAGCGAAAACTGGTCGCGCCCGGGCTGGGTGACCGCCGATTGGAAGACCTCTGAGCCAGCAAAGGTCAGCCCCGTGCTGCCGTGGGCACGCTCGTCGACAGCGGATGAAAAAGACGAGCTTTAAAACAGGTTTGGCAGCGTAATGGCAATGGTAGTCGCTCCCTTCAGGAAGCGACTGCGTCTGCACCAGACGTGTTGTTCAGCGTTAACTATGTAACGCCTCTGTAAGGCGCAAAGGGGCGACTATAGGGGGGATCGCGCTAATGCTGATCCCTTCATAAGGACATGAACAATGATCGATTATTTAACGGCTCAACCTTCGGGTTGGGCACCTCCTGATTTAACACCGCCACTACCTCCCCTGAGCCCTCCATATCTGAGTGCAGACGACGCCGCCCGCTATGCACATGAACTGATAGGAGATCGACGGGATGCCAAATACGGAGGGGGTATTTTTAAAAATGGCAAAGGCCAATACTTTGCAACGCTACCGATCAAGGGTAAAGACGGTGGTTTTCTCTGGTGGCTCTTTTTATCGACAGATTCGCAGGGGCGGGTAAAGCATCCAGAGGGGTATACGTGCTGTGCTTTATATCTTTCACATGAAGCTGATTATGAGGCGATTTTCCAGCACTACAGAGGGACTCCTGAAGCGCTGCAGACACGGATTAATTTTTTCTATTCTCAAAGCATTTACATCATGTTGGCACTGAGCAGTTTTGTCTCGGTCAACTATTTATCGGGTTTGAACGGTTCTCTGATCAAGTACCAAGGCAGTGGCTCTGAGCGAGAAAAGCAGCTGTTCAAAAAGTTGGAAGTTGCTGCCCATACTAAAGAAGAGCCATTTGAACAGGTCACTGATGCTGCCCGGACTTTGGCGAGTGCCGGGCAGTTGAGCGTCATTCAAGCCACAGAAGTCTGGCACTGGAAAACAGGCCTGATTGACGCCAACTTTTCGCTCTATAGCGCCCAACGCGCTCAGTATGCTCAGGCGGTGGTGATTCAGCGCCCTGCTTTGGGGCCATTGTTATTCAGCGAGCAATTAGCACTGGATTACTGCCTTTCGCGTATCTGGCAGACGCCAGAAAGCAACTACGGCTTCATGCTTAAACATGCTCAGCGCGATGAATATCTAGTGACTGAGCCTGTAGTGGGAAGTATGGATTTTCTCTTGCATGAGGTTTTTTCTAATGCAGATCGTACTGATCTGGTGTTGCCCGAGGGTTTTACAATCATGGCCGCCTATGGGTGCGAGAGTGAATACCACGACCCTGATCAAATTCCATCTGTTCAGTCACTCTTGTTTAAAAACTTCATACATCCGGAATCGCTTGCCAATGCAATAGACGTGACACTGAAGTTGGGGTTTCGAACCGGTCATCAGTCCATTCCTATCTATATAGCCACTCGCGATGGCGCGCTGTTGGTGTATGTGTCGAGTTTGTCTGCTAATGAGAAAAAGCTCTTCGCCAAGCTTCCGCAGAATGAAGGCGGCGTGAGGGAGTTGACCAGAAACGTACTGGCTGACGTTGAACCGACCGTTTCTTATATTCAATTGGTGGCCAACGCCGGTGAGTTGAGTGTACTTCGTACCAGTGAGCAGTGGGGGCAGGTCGGCAGGGTCCAATCCGATTGGCTGCCTTATGAGGCGTTTACTCCTCGCTCATTTAGCCCTGCATTCACAGACGCTGATCATGCGGCACGGTACGCCCATAAGCTCATCGCGAAACGAGTGGATGCGGTGTACGGCGGATTGATCTACCACGTTCCGGGTGATCGTTTTGTTGCGACTTTGCCGTTGGCCGTGAACACCGAAACCTTTGACCCTGATCGCGTAATACCCACAGAGCTGAAGGGGTTGGCACCGGCAGGCAGCACCGTGGTCGGTGTTTATTACACACGTCGAGTCCGGCCGTTGCAGTTACGGCGCTCATTAACTGAAGAACGCTTGAGCCGCACTATGTTTGCTCCCCAGCAACTGCATGCAGCAGTTGAAGAGCTGAATGGCGTTAGAACGTATTATTTTTCGGCGTCAGATGGGGTTTTGCTCAAATACACCGTGACCCGATCAGAGCAGGAGCATCTGCTGAGCGATCAGTTAGCCCCTGAATCCGATCCCTCGGGGCAGGGCAAGGTGAGTGTCATAAGCAGAGCGTTACGGGCCAATTCACTTAAACCCAGTGCCTTCATTGGCATGGTTGCGCGCGCTGGCAAGCTGGAGGTAATTGCCAGCAGCCCGTTATGGGGACCTCGCGGCCCCGTGGGGCCTGAATGGAAGCCTTATCCGCGCCCTTCATCTGAGGGAGAGAAATTCGTGTCTCCCGTGCTGAGCCCTCTGTTTTCGAGTGAGGAAGAGGCCATTCGCTATGCTCATGAAAACATGGGGGATCGGCAGGTACACCAACGCGGCTTGATCTTGGAAAGTGTAAAACGCAAGGCTTACGTCACGACCGAGCCTGTTAATGCCAAGGGCTATACATTGCCCAGAGATTTTCCGTTTTCCGAGGAACTCAGGCATTACAAGATCCCTGAAGATTTTGTTGTATGTGCAATGTATATCGCTGCGCCCAGGGTCCCGGTAGAAGAGGTGAGTGATCCGGTGTATGCGAACTTTATTGCCCCGGCAGACTTGGGAGAAGAGCTTCGTTATATACATGGCCATCATGCGCAGAACCGCCCAGCAAGGCATCAATTTTTCAGGCTCTATCTTTCAACCCGCGATGGCGCACTGCTGCGGTATCTCACCAGTGAGGCGTCGCAAGACTTGGAGCGCCAGTTATTTCGCGAACACGGTCAAAAGGTGATTGAGGACTTAAAGAGCAAACGCATGAGTGCTCAAGGCTATGTGCAACGGGTGGCATACATCGGCCTATTGGAAGTGTTGTTTACCAGCCCCCAATGGGCCTCTGTTGGCGAGGTGACCAAAGATTGGGTATCTCCGATGGCTGTCGCGTTACCCGAGCATGAAGCGTTACCCAGCGACCAAACTTCGTCTGTCGGGAACGATGCACCACCTACCATTGAGCCGTCGCCGCCTGCATTGAAGCGCGACAAGGACGAATTATAGGTGGTGTGTCTGCCCGTTATTTAAATAGACGTAGAACTTGAAATGTCATTCAGGAGGAGCGTGCGGAGGCCCGCGGATTGTTAATGCACTCGGCGTTTCTGTTTTTTGGGGCGGCGCTATATTTTTTACTGGCTGTACTTATATATGACATTGATGCAGGCAGTCTGAATAGACTGGTGTGCGCCAAGGCAATGCCTTGTGCGAGATAAATGACAAACCTGATTGATACATTAAGTGTCTCTAGAACATTGCGAGGCTGCTAATCAGGCGGACTGTTAATGGTTGATCTACTTTAAAAGGATTAGAAAATGACTGAAGAACATCATTCGCAACCTCATGAGCACTCCCCACCTCCTGCCCAATGGACACAGCCGTGGGAGCTTCTTCTGCCGATTGAAAGTACCGGGATTTGTAGCGGCATTTCGGCAGTAGCGTTTAATAATAAAATTCATGCGTTCTTTGTGGTTGACAATATTCCTGGCCATTTGGGGCTGAGTTATCTTGTGCTCGGCAACAATGCGGAAAATAAACTGGTGGTGGAGAAACAGGAGTATCTAGATGCTCGCTACCTTACGCGGCATCGACCGGCGGTTACCGTGCATGAAGGGCGTTTATTCTGCTTTTATACGGGCGTTGATAAAACTGTGCATTACCATGTGTTCTCAGGTAGCAGTTGGACACACGGCGAACAAGTGCCGGGGGTTCTGACAGAACATGCACCTTCGGTGTTTAGCACGAATGGAAAACTGCATTTGGCCGTGCAAGGTCTGTATAACGGTGAGTTTTACCATAAAATTTTCGAGAACTTCGAGTGGGAGAACACAATAAATACTCCTGGTATCTCCTTCAAAGGAAGCCCTTCCCTCGGCGGCAATGGCAGCTTGTTGTACGTTGCACTGACAGGGGTGGATGATAGTGTGGTTTTATTCTCTTTCCACTCGGGTAGTTGGCAGTTTCTGTACACGTCCCCCAACTACAAAGTGCAGGGCTCACCTACGATTTATTTCGGAAGGAATTTACTTATGTGCGCCTCGGTCAACGCTCGTGACCAGCGTGTTGTGACTGAAGTCCTCGGTATGGCTTGGCCAGATCCAGCGCATCCGGGAGGCATTCAACACTTGGGTGTGACGCTCGGAAAATACCTGTCAGAGCCGTGCCTTATAGAGTACGGGGAGCAGTTGTATTTAATCGGTCGCCGGCCATGTAATGATGTGGGGATCTCTTTGTATAAGCCGCAGGTTATCGGATAACAATACCGCCCAAGCCTCATGGGTGTTTAACGTGTGCTTGGAGATGTTCTGGAATAGCTGGATCTTATTCGGTTATTTCTCTTTCAGGACGGGGCAAACAAGAGCACGTTGAACTCGCCATTCAAGCGTGTTTCGATTGACGTGATGCCTGAACAGTGGCTGCTGTTACCCCCAGTCAAATACTGATACTTGGCACTACGAGCGTTAACGCTTGCGCATCAGGCCGATAAAGAACAACCCACCTATCGCCGCCGTGGCCACGCCAATCGGCAAGTCTTCGGGGGCGATCAGGGTGCGGGCTGCCACGTCGACCCAGACCAGAAACACGCTGCCGAGCAGGGCGGACACGGGCAACAATCGCCGGTGTTCCGCCCCCACCAGGCGGCGCGCGATGTGCGGGATCATCAGGCCGACAAAACCGATCGAACCGCTGATGGCCACCAGTACGCCGGTCATCAGTGAGGCGATCAAAAACACCTTGAGCCGCACGTTGCGCGCGTTCAACCCCAGGGTGACGGCAGTTTGCTCACCGGCCATCAAGGCGTTCAGCGGGCGGGCCATGCCCAGCAGCAACACCAGCCCCAGCAGCACGCTGGCGCTGGGGATGGCCAGCAGTTCCCAGCGTGCCAGCCCCAGGCCGCCGAGCATCCAGAACAACACGGCGGAGCTGGCGCGGTGGTCGCCCAAAAACAGCAAGGTGTTGGCCACGGCCATCATCACGAAAGACACGGCCACCCCACACAGCAGCAGGCGGTCACTGTCGAGGCGGCCTTGACGGCTGGCGATGGCCAGCACCAGCAGCATGCTCAGCAGGGCGCCAATAAAGGCGGCAATCGGCAAGGTCAGCAAACCGACAATCTCGCCCACGTGCAGCACCACAATCACCGCGCCCAAGGTCGCGCCGCTGGTCACGCCCAGTAGATGCGGATCAGCCAGCGGGTTGCGGGTCACGGCTTGCAGCACGGCACCGATCAGCGCGAGGCCCGCACCCACCAGGGCGCCGAGCAACATGCGCGGCACGCGGATCAGCCACACAATGTGTTCTTGGCCCGCGCTCCAGTTCACCTCGCCGATGCCAAACACCTTGTTCACTAAAATGTGCCACACCACGTCCACCGGCACCCGCGCCGGGCCAAAGCCCAGCGACACCACGCACGACACCAGCAGCAGTGCGCCAAGGCCAACCAGCAACAGGGCGTAGCGGCGAGCCATCATTGTGGGTGAAACCCCTTGGCCAGGGTTTCGATAGCCAGCACGTTGTCGATGCCCGGCGTGGCTTGCACGTAAGGGATGACGATAAAGCGTTTGTGTTTGATGGCGTCCACCGATTGCAGGGCCGGGTTGGTTTCGAGGAAGCGCTGTTTTTGCTCGGCGGTGACTTCGCTGTAGTCGACGATCACGATCACTTGTGGGTTGCGTTCGACCACGGTTTCCCAGTTGACGCGGGTCCAGCTGGCGTCGATGTCGCTGAGGATGTCGTCGCCGCCGGCGGCTTCGATCAGTGCGTGGGGAATGCCTAGTTTGCCCGAGGTCATGGCCCGGTCTTCGCCGCTGTCATACAAAAATACGCGGGGTTTTGAGGCGGGCAGCGTCTTTTGCACCTCGGCGATTTTTTGCTGCATCTGGGCGATCAGCGCATTGGCGCGGTCTTGCACGTCGAAGATTTTGCCGAGGTTGCGCAGGTCGTTGTAGGTGTCGTCCATGCTGGCGGGCGGGCGCTTCATCACGAACGCGCACGACTCGGTCAGCTCATACACGTTGATGCCCAGCGGCGTCAGGGTGTGCGGCGTGAGGTCGCCGCCCACGCGCATCCCGTAATCCCACCCGGCGAAGAAGAAATCGACGTTGGCGTTGAGCAGGGTTTCAACCGACGGGTACTTGCTGGCCAGCTCTGGCAGGCCGTCGAGAATGGCCTTCATCTCTGGCGTGACCGACTTCCAGCCACTGATGCCGCTGTAACCGGCCATGTGCGGTTTGAGCCCCAGGGCAAGCATCATCTGGGTCATGTTGATGTCGTGGCTGACGGCATGCTTGGGCGCTTGCTCGAAGGTCACGTCGCGGTTGCAGCTTTTGATCGTCAGCGGGTATTTCGTCGCGTCGGCGTGGGCAAGCTGTGCACCCAGTACAACGCTCAGGCACAGCGCAAGGCGGATCAGGTTCATGGTTGGGTTATCCAGGTAATACGGGGGTAGCCGGACAGGGGATGCTCGTCGACCAGCGCGTCTACGCCAAATACGTTGCGTAACAGGTCGACGGTCAGCACCTCGCGTGGCGTGCCGCTGGCGATGATTTTGCCGTGATTGATCACGTACAAACGGTCGCAAAACGCGGCGGCCAGATTGAGGTCGTGGATGCTGGCCAGGGTGCCGATGTTCAGGCGTTTGACCAGTTGCAGCAATTCCAGCTGATAGCGCGGGTCGAGGTGATTGGTCGGCTCGTCGAGGATCAGCAGTTCGGGTTGCTGGGTCAGGGCGCGGGCCAGAATCACGCGCTGTTTTTCGCCGCCCGACAAAGTGGCGAAGGCGTGGTCTTCAAAGCCGTGCAGGCCGACAGATTCGAGCGCGTTTTTAGCGAGTTGGCGGTCGGCTTCGGTGTCGCCGTCGAACAGCCCTTTGTGCGGGGTGCGGCCCATGGCGACCACTTCATCAACGGTCAGGCCAAAGGCGTCAGGGAATTCTTGCAACACCACGGCGATACGCTGTGCGCACCAGCGTGGGGATTGTTGCCACAGGTTGTGCGGGCCAAGGTGAACCTGGCCCGACTCAGGCTTGCTGAAGCGATAAGCGCAGCGCAACAGACTGGTTTTACCGCTGCCGTTAGGCCCGATCAGCCCCACAAACTCGCCTGCGGCCACGTGCAGATTGGCATCGCGCAGTTGGAACTGGTGATGGCAATGGCCGTGGCCCAGAGGTGTCCAGGCGAGTTGGTTGAGGGTGAGCTGAGTCATGCATTTACCGGTCAATCCTGTAGGAGCGAGCTCGCCTCGCGATCTTTTGATCTTTTAAAAGATCGCGAGGCGAGCTCGCTCCTACAGGTTATGTGTTGTGCTTAAAAGGTGTAATCCGCCGTTACGAAGAACGAGCGCGGCTCACCCATGATCCATTGCTGGCCGTCATTGTATTGGCTTAAGGCGTACTGGCGGTTGAACAAATTGTTCAGGCGCAGACCCAGGGTGGTTTTTGGCAGGGCTTTCCAGCTCACGGTGGCGTCAACCACGGTGTAACTCGGCAGCACGGCGGTGTTGGCAAGGTCGGCGTAACGTGCGTCGACATAACGCACACCGGCGCCCGCATTCACGTCATCGGTCACGGCTTTGCTCAACCACAGGTTGGCGGTGCGGCGCGGCACTTCGGCGGGGCGATTGCCTTTGAGCGACACGCCGCCTTGATCAAACTTGTCGTATTGCGCCCGCACGATGGCCGCATTGGCTTGTAGCTGCCAGCGATACGGCAGTTGCAGATCAAGGCTGGCCTCCAGGCCTTTGGACGACTGCTCGCCCACTTGCAACGTGCGCGTGAAGTCGCTCGGGTCAGTGGTCAGCAAATCCTTTTTGACGATGTGATACGCCGCCAATGTCCACTCGCCACGCTGGTCCCAGAACAGTTGCTTGAAGCCGACTTCGGTCTGGCGAGCATGGGCCAGGCCAAAGTTTTGCTGGTTTTGGTTCAGGCTGATCAAACCGCCCACACCATCGACGCTGGTGGCTTGCTGGGCGTAGACCGAGGTGTCCGGCGTCAGTTCGTAGACCAGGCCAACTTTCCAGCTGTTGGCTGACAGGCTGCGATCACTGTGGGTGGCGTCGCCCGTGACAGAAAAGTCATCGCGGTCCAGGTGCACCATGTCGCGACGAACGCCCGTCACCAACGACAGTTGGTCAGTCAGCTCGGTGCGGTTTTCCGCGAACAGCGAGACTTGTTGCGTGGTGGTGGTGTACTGGTCGCGGTAAGGCGACGCACTTTGCCATTGGCCACGATCCGGGTGGTACAGGTCGATAGGCTGGCTATCAACGACATCGGTATAGGGCGAATTGCTGTGAAGATTGAAGTGGATGCGGTTGTAGTCCATGCCCACCAGGGTTTTGCTGTTGAGGCCGAACAGGTCATGGCTGAGCGCGAAGGTCTGGCGGTCGCCGACCTGTTCCTGCTCATGCTTGATGCTGAAGTAACCGCTGCGCATCAGGCTTTGGCTGGCGTTGTCCCAGGCATGGTTTTCGGCGTTCTGCCAACGGCGCTGGGCCTTGAGGTAATAGAGTTCGTTGGTGGCGGTGAGGCTGTCATTGATCCGCCATTCGCTGTTCAGGCGCGTCCACTGATCGTTGTAGTGCAGCTTGGCGTCACTGATGTTGTAGTTCTTGTCGCGCAGGCCCTTGTGATAACGGCCATTGATCAGCGGCACGCCGAAGTCGTTCTGCGGTTCTTGGTCGCCGTAGTCGTGGCTCAGGGTGAACGCCAGATCGTCGCTGGCCTGCCAGCGCAAGGCGGCACTGATAAAGGTGTTTTCAGAATCGCCGTGGTCGATCCAGCCATTGCTTTGGGTGTGGTTGATGTTCAACCGGTAGCTCAGCGTGTCGGTCAGCGAGCCGCCGCTGTCCAGCGCTTGCTGTCGGGTGTCGTAGGAGCCGTAGCCGACGCGAATGTGGTTTTCGATTGCGCCGCTGAACGGTTTTTTCGGGATCACGTTGATCACCGCCCCCGTCGCCCCTTCGCCGTACAACACCGACGCCGGGCCGCGCAGCACATCGATGCGCTCAACCGACCAGTCATCCACCGGGAACGTGACGGTGCCCGCGCCGCTGTACATACGAGTGCCGTCGTACAGCTGCATGACCGAGCCTTCGCCGACAAAGCCGCGCGCCGAGTAGGCCGAGCCGCCGTTGCCCGGCGAGCCGGTGAACGAAATGCCGGTGGTGCGGGTTACGGCGTCTTGCACGCTGCGGTCGCCGCGTGCGCGGATCTGCGCGCCCGTCAGGCTTTCGACGCTGGCCGGGGTTTCGAGGCTGCTGAGGTTCAGGCGCGAACCGGCGGTGGTGGCGGTTTTTAGGTCGACGCGTTCGGCGTCAACTTCAGGCGCGGTAATCGTGGCGGCGGGCAACATCAGGGACGACGCGGTGTCATCCGCATGTGCGCTGTTAATCGCCAACAGGCAAAGGCTGGACAGCAAGTACTTGTTCATTGGGGCAGTGAGTCGCTTTTTTCTAGAGGTGTACCCGCTGCCTCCTGGCGGCGGGGGGATCGAGCTTAAATTGTTTTGTTACAGAGTAACAACAATTTAGTGCGTGATACTGGCGCGCCAGTATCCACATCTGCCTGGATCGTGCATCTCGGATCACTCATGCCGACTATGAAGTCTGTTCATGTGGCCGTTTTGAACGAACCCGCATCAGCAGCCGGTCCAGCAGCCACACGCCAATCAGCGAGGCGCCCACCAGTGGAAACACAATCGCCAGGGCGAGGATGATCACCACGCCGGTTTTCCAGGTGGGCAGGTCGTGGCGCAGTGGCGGCACGCCAAATCCCCCTTGTGGGCGGCGTTTGTACCAGATCACCAGGCCGCTGATCGAACTCAGCAAGATCATCAGGCACACCAGCAAAATCGCGATCTGGTTGAGCGAGCCGAACAGTTTGCCCTCGTGCAGCATCACGCCCATTTCGGTGGCGCGGGCGACGTTGCTGTAATGCTGCCAGCGCACATCGGCCAGCACTTCGCCGGTGTATTGATCAACATGCAGAGTAGCGTCGTTGCGCGGGTCATCGGCGAACACGGCGAGGGTGAACACGCCTTCAGCGGTGGTCGGCAGGGTGATGCTGTAGCCGGGTTCGACCTTGCGTGTCGTGGCTGTTTCGACCACCTGTTGCAGGGTGATACCGGGTGCTGCCGGGCCAGTTGAATGGGCGGCATGAGCCATGTGTTCGGCGTGCGCGCCCGAGACCGGCATCGGGGTGTTTTCCATCGCCCAAGGCACGGTTTGGCGAGCGGCGGTGTTGAGCGTGCGGGCTTCAACGTCGGATTTGGGCACGTTGTTCCACATCGCCGCCGGGAACTGGTTCCACAGGTCGGCGTATTGCTTGCCCCAAAAGCCGGTCCAGGTCATGCCGCTGATCAGCATGAACAGCAGCAATGCGGCGCCCCAGAAACCCGTGACGGCGTGCAAATCGCGCCACAGCACCCGCCCGCGGCGACTGAAGCGTGGCCACAAAATGCCCGCCGCAGATTGCCCGCGTGGCCACCACAGGTACAGCCCGGACACCACCAGGACCACGCCCCACCCGGCGGCGAGTTCCACCAAGCGGTCGCCGAGGGTGCCGATCATCAACTCCCCGTGCAGGGCTCGCGCCACGGCTTGCAGGTTGAGCTTGGCATCTTGCTCGCCCAGCACGTCGCCGCTGTACGGGTTGATGAACACATTGAGTTCGCGCCCGCCATTGCTGACGACAAATTGCGCGCTGCGCTCAGGGTTGATCGGCGGCAGGTACTGGTTGATGTGGCCTTGTGGATAAGTGGCCTGCACGCGCCGGAGTTGTTCGTCGGCGCTAAGGCTGTGATGGCCGGGGCTGACGTTGATCAGGTGGTCGTAGAGCAGCGGATCGAGCTGGGGTTTGAACAGGTAAATAATCCCGGTCAGCGCCAGCAGAATCATGAACGGGGCGACAAACAGCCCGGCATAGAAATGCCAGCGCCAGGCCAGGTTGTAGAAAGAAGGGGTTGGTTGGCTCATCAGGAGCGGCTCCGCAAAGTATTTATGAGCTGTAGGACGAGCCGGTCGACGCTCGATTGCCTCGCGATCTTTGCTTTTAAAGATCAAAAGATCGCGAGACGAGCTCGCTCCTACAGGGGAAGGTGCTGTTAGAAGCTCATATCAACCTTGGTCCACAGCGTGCGGCCCGGTTCGTTGATCGCGGTCGGGTCGCTCGACGGGTAGCCGTAACCCGCGTTGCCCGCCATGTTCAGGTGCTCGCTGTAGTTTTTGTCCAGCAGGTTGTCGACCCCGGCGCTGACCTTGAGGTTTTTGTTGATGCGGTACGCGCCGTTCAACGAGAACACCCCAAAACCGGCGCTTTTGCCGTAGTCCTTGCCGACCACGTTGCCCGCGTTGCGGTCGATGCGGTCCTGGCGCGCAACCACCCGCCACAAGGCGCCAGCGCTCCAGTCGTCTTCGCTGTACGTGAGGCCGAGGCGGGTGTCCAGCGGTGGCATTTGCGGCAGGGCTTTGCCGTCCGTGGTGTTTTTGCCCCAGGCGTAGGCCAGGGTGGCGTCGGCTTTCCAATGGGAAGTCAGTTGATACGCCGCGCCCACTTCACCGCCCATGATGCGGGCATTGATGTTTTGCGCCTGGGAGGCGGTTTGGGTGTAGTCGAACAGGATGTAGTCGTGCACCACGCCTGCGTAGGCCGACACCCAGGCTTCCAGGTCCTGGGTTTTGTATTGCAGGCCGACATCGAGCTGGGTGGTCTTTTCGGGCTTGATCGCGTCAAACGCGTTCACCGAGCCAGCCGGGCCGGATTTGGGCGAAAACAGTTCCCAGTAATCCGGGAAACGCTGCACATGGCCTAAACCGGCGTAGAACGTGGCCGGGCTGCTGGACACGTCATGTTCATAACGCACAAAGCCGCTGGGCAAGGTGTCGGCGCGGGTTTTGTCCTGGGTCGGGTTGGGCATGCTCATCATCCCCGAGCCGATTCGCGCCCGAAAGTCCTTGGCCGAGGCGCGGTCCAGGCGGGCGCCGGTGATCACCCGGTCACGCTCGGCGGCGTACCAGGTCAGTTCGCCAAAGGCGCCGTAGTTGTGGAAGTCGGCGTCCTTGCTCCAGTTCTGATTCTTGTAAGTGTCGATGCCCATGCCGGAGCGGGTGCGGTGCTCGTTGGTCTGTGCATCGATGCCGCTGATCAATTGCACATCCGCCCAGCGCCAGGTCGCCTTGATGCGGGCGCCGAGGGTGCGGCGGTCGACGTTGGATGCCATGGGGCCCGCCATCATGCCGGTGCCGGACGGAGTGCGCAGGGTGTAGTTGTCCATCACGTGGTCGGCGTAGTTGTAGTAAACCTGCGCTTCGAGCTTGTCGAGCACCTCGCCGATGTTGGATTTTTCAAAGCGCAGGCCGAGGCTTTCGCGCTTGTATTGGCTGCCGTCCATGCCGCGCCCGGCCGAGCGGGCTTCGCCATCGCCCTTGCCGGCGGTGAGTTCGAGCAGGGTGTCAGCGTCCGGGGTCCAGCCGAGGGCCACGTCGCCGTTCCATTTGTCATAGCGCGAGGGCACGGTGTCGCCATTGCCGTCTTTGTAATCATCGGAATGGGCGGTGTTGCCAATCACCCGTACGTAACCCAGCGGGCCACCGGCGGCGGCATCGAGGGTTTTGTCGAAGCGCCCGTTGGAGCCTGCCAGCACGCTGGCATTGACCCGAGTGCCCAATTCACCAAAGTGCTCGGGCTCGCGTTCAAACAGCACCGTGCCTGCCGACGCGCCCGGGCCCCAAAGCACGCTTTGCGGACCTTTGATCACAGTGAGTTTGTCGTAGGTTTCGGGGGCTATGTAGGACGTCGGCGTGTCCATGCGGCCGGGGCAGGCGCCAAGCATCTGGCCGCCATTGGTGAGGATGTTGAGCCGCGAACCAAACATGCCACGCAAGATTGGCTCGCCGTTGGTGCCGCCATTGCGGATCAGGGCAAAGCCGGGGATGGTCTTCAAATAATCGCCGCCATCGCTGGCGGGCACTGGCTGGCGCGGGTCTTTGGGGTTGGTCACGAGGGTCAGCGGTGAACTGGGGGCGACGGCGGTAATCACCAGCGGGCTGATTTCATTGGCGTGCGCGGCGTGCTCGTCAACCGTTTCGGCAGCCAGGGCCGCGGGAGCCAGCAAGGCACAGCACAGTGTGCTCAGGGCAAAAGGGAACACCGCTTGGGCGTGAGGCAAACGGGAGGCAGCAGTAAAGCGGGACATAGGCATTCCAGTATTCAAGCGAAAACAACACGGCCAACGCCCTGCGGCTGTCTAAAGCAGCGCCTGCAGGTCGGCCGGGGTTTGGGTTGTTTGTGGGGTGCTTAAACGAATGCCGGTGGGGCGCGGGAGCGGGCGCCGGGGAAGATGGGTTGTTGTGCATGGCCCAGCCGCGTTTGCAGCGACAAATAGCGTTGGGGGCGGGGCGCATCCAGCAGGGTAATGTCAGCGGTGTGGGGCAGCGCCGGGCAACTGAACAGCAACGTGCAGTAGCCGCATTTTTCCCACAGGGCGTGGTGTTCGGCAGTCGGTTTTTGAGGGGCCGCATGGTCGCCGTGCGCAGGCATGTCCATGCTCATGTCCATGGACATAGGCATCGACATGGAGCCGTGATGATCCATCGGCACCGCTTGGGAAATCAGCGGGCCGATAAAAATCATCAGCATGGCAAACAGGCTCAACCAACTGCCGCGAATCTGCGACATGGAGTGCCTGGCGCGAGGGGCGCGCATCGGGCTCAAAAACCGTGGTCGTTAGTGAGCGTGCTGGTGTTCCATGCTGTCTTCAGGGGGCTGTTTTTGCACCGAGACTTCAACCGGTATGTCACCGGCTTTCTCGAAATGCAGGGTCAGCGGGAAGCGTTTGCCGTCTTGCAGCAGGCTGCGGTCTGTAATGTCGACCAGCATCACGTGGTACGCCATCGGTCCGAAGGTCACCGTGCCACCGGGGGCAACGGCGACGTCAGTTACCGGCTGCATCCGCATCAGGTCGCCCTGCATCACGTGCTGGTGCAACTCGGCGCCCCCGGCAATCGGGGTCTTGGCGCTGAGCAGGCGGTCGGCGGTGCTGCCGGTGTTATGGATCACAAAATACGCGGCCACGGTGGGCGCGTTGGGGGGGAGCTCTTGTGACCACGGGTGAGTGATTTGCAGATCGCCGCTTTTGTATTCGTGGGCGTTGGCAAAACAGGCAGGCAACAACAAAGCCGCCGCAATAACGGCGTGCTTGAACACAGACAGGTTCAACATGGTCATTCTCCGAAACGATTCAGACGCAAAGGGGTTGCGAGGACGAATCAGACCAGAGGTGACGCGCGGGGATTGAGACTGGGCCATTGCTGGCGCGGTGTCGGATGTTTGAGGTGCTGGGGGATCAGGCTGTGGCCACGTTCGATGGCCGCAAAATACAACGAAGGAATATGCGCGGGTAAGGCTACCAGCGGGGCTGAGCCCGAACAGCACCAGCAGTGCTGCATGGCGGAATGATCGTCGGGTTGCGTGTCGTTTGTGTCGAACTTGCCCAGCGACACCGCCACCATCTTGGTGCCCGTCGAGGTACAAAAGCTGCTCATCATGAACTGCTCGACAGAGCCTTGACTGGATTGCGCCATTGCCCCGGAAAACGACATGGCGAGCATGTTGAACAGCACTGCGAAGCAGGCGATCCAGGCAAATGCAAACCGTTGTCGGGACATGACGAATTCCGTAAGGGAGCGATCAAGGCGGCTATTTAGCCTGAATGAGCGGTGTAAGTAAAAAGGCCGTGTATGTGACGAAATGTCGCGTGGCTACAGAGCCCGCCATCGCCAATCCTTGTGGGAGCCTGGCTTGCCAGCGATGCAGGCGATGCGGTTTTTCTGTTAAGTCGCGTCGATACTATCGCGGGCAAGCCCGGCTCCCACAGACGTTTGCTGCTCAGGAATTCTTCCGCTGACCTAAAGCCTCCAGCAATTGATCCACAGCCCCAAACTCCCGATCGACCTTTGCCAGCACCGGGCGCTGCAAAATAAGCACCGGTACCCCGCGTTCACGGGCGACTTCAAGTTTAGGTTCGGTGGCGCTGCTGCCGCTGTTTTTGCTGATGAGCACGTCGATGTTGCGTTGGTCAAAAAGTGTACGTTCGTCATCAATCAGAAACGGGCCGCGCGCGCCAATAACCTCGCAATGGGCATTGCCGGGGTAGACGTCCAGCGCGCGCAAGGTCCAGAACTGGTTCTCGGGGATTTCATCCAGGTGCGCCAGCGGTTCTCGCCCCAAGGTGAACAGTGGGCGGCGAAACGCTCGCAAGGCGTCGACCAGTTCGTTCCAGTCCGCCACTTCACGCCAGTCATCGCCCGCTTGTGCGACCCACGCCGGGCGGCGCAAGGCCCAGCACGGGACGCCACTGAGGGCGGCTGCACGGGCGGCGTTCTGGCTGATTTGCGCGGCGTAGGGGTGGGTGGCGTCCAGCAGCAGTTCGATGTTCTGCTCGCGGATGTACTGCGCCAGCCCTTCGGCGCCGCCATAACCGCCGACCCGCACTTTGCACTGTAAGTCGGTGGGCACGCGGCCCACACCGGCTAGGCTGTAGACGTGTTGCGGGCCCAGTGTGCGGGCGATGGCCAGGGCTTCGGTGACGCCGCCCAGCAGTAAAATGCGCTTCATGCAAAAGCTCCGGCGTGGCCGACGATTGCGCCTTGGCGGTCGATGGCAAAGACTTCAATTTGCACCTGCGCAGGGACCACGCTGCGGGCGAAATTCAAGGCGTGCTGGCACACCGCGTCACCCAGGGCGATGCCTTGCGCGCTGCACATCGCCAAGGCCTGCTGGCTGGTGTTGGCCTCGCGGATCGCCTGTTGCAGCGCCGCATCGGCGCCGATGGCCGCGGCCCACTCAGCCAGTTGCGGCAGGTCGATGCTGGAATGGCGGCTGTGCAAATCCATGTGGCCAGCCGCCAGTTTGCTGATTTTTCCGAAGCCGCCGCAGAGGCTCAACTTATCCACAGGGACTTTGCGCACGTGCTTGAGCACAGCGCCGACAAAGTCGCCCATTTCGATCAGGGCGATTTCCGGCAGGTTGTAGACGCGGCGCATGGTGTCTTCGCTGGCATTGCCGGTGCAGGCGGCGATGTGCAGGTAGCCGTTGGTTTTGGCCACGTCGATGCCTTGATGGATCGAGGCGATGTAGGCCGCGCAGGAGAACGGGCGGACGATGCCGCTGGTGCCCAGAATCGACAGCCCACCGAGGATGCCCAGGCGCGGGTTCATGGTTTTAAGCGCCAGCGCTGCGCCATCTTGCACATTCACGGTCACTTCAAAGCCGCCCCTGTAGCCCTGCTCGGCGGCCAGTTGCAGCAAGTGTTCGGTCATCATTTTGCGTGGCACGGGGTTGATTGCAGGCTCGCCTACCCCGAGGACCAACCCCGGGCGGGTCACGGTGCCCACGCCTTGCCCGGCCACAAAGACAATGCCGGGCGCAGCGATGAGGCGCACGTGCGAAAACAGTAGTGCGCCGTGGGTGACATCGGGGTCGTCGCCCGCATCTTTGATCGTGCCCGCTTCGGCGCCACCGTCGTGCAGGCGGCAGAACTCCAGGCGCATCTGGACTTTTTTGCCCTTGGGCAAGGTGATTTCTACCGCGTCGTAGCCGATACCGCTCAGTAACAGGCGGGCGGCGGCGAGGCTGGTGGCGGTGGCGCAGCTGCCGGTGGTCAGGCCGCTGCGCAGGGGCGCGGGTTGTTCGGCTGTTTCGTCACGCATCGAGAGGTTTGATCATGTCTAAAAGAGTAATCGGCAACGCTTGGCGCCACGTGTCGAACTCGCCCAGCGGCTGTGCCTGGGCAATATGAATACGGGTCAGTTCGCCGCCGTGGCGCTCGCGCCAGCTCATGAGCAGCATTTCACTTTGCAGGGTCACGGCATTGGCCACCAGCCGCCCGCCGGGTTTGAGCTGTTGCCAGCAGGTGTCGAGCACGCCTTCGCGGGTGACGCCGCCACCAATGAAAATCGCATCCGGGGGTTCCAGGCCTTCCAGGGCGTGCGGGGCCTTGCCGCGAATCAGTTGCAGGCCGGGTACGCCCAGCGCATCGCGATTGTGCTCGATCAATTGCTGGCGACCTTCATCCGCCTCAATGGCCAAGGTGCGGCAGCTCGGGTAGGCGCGCATCCATTCAATGCCAATCGAGCCGCTACCCGCGCCCACGTCCCACAGCAGTTGGCCGGGTAAAGGCGCGAGGCGGGCGAGGGTGATGGCGCGCACGTCGCGTTTGGTCAGTTGGCCGTCGTGTTTGAAGGCCGAGTCTGGCAACCCGCCCACCCGTGACAGCGGCTGGGCCGACGCATCGGCCAGGCACTCGATGGCCACCAGGTTGAGTGCTGCGATGGGCGGATCGGTCCAGTCATCGGCGCTGGCTTCGATGCGCCGCTCGTCCGCGCCGCCCACGTGTTCAAGCACACACAGACGGCTGGGGCCAAAGCCGCGCTCACGCAACAAGGCGGCGATGGCGGCGGGGCTGTGGCCGTCATTACTCAGCACCAGCAAACGCACGCCGCTGTGCAGATGTGCATTGAGGGCCGCAATCGGTCGTGCCACGATCGACAGCGTGACCACGTCCTGCAAGGCCCAGCCCAGTCGGGCGGCGGCCAAAGAGCAGGACGACGGCGATGACAGCACGCGCATTTCTTCACGAGGGATGCGTCGTGCAAGGCTGGCCCCGACGCCAAACAGCATCGGGTCGCCGCTGGCCAATACGCACACCGGTTGATGGCGTAAATCCAGCACCGGGGCCATTGAAAAAGGGCTCGGCCACGTCAGTCGCTCGGCGCGGATACACGCAGGCAGCAAGTCGAGCTGACGCTGGCCGCCGAACACTTTGTTCGCGTTCATCAGCGCGTGGCGTGCGCGTTTGCCCAAGCCACTGAAGCCTTCTTCACCGATTCCCACAACTGTTAGCCAGGGCGACATGCCAAACCTCTTGATAAACGTCGAATGATTCATGGACTGCCGACTTTTAACGCCCTGGCAGACACGGGCCGCATGATACGCGCCTTGAGGAATAAAGCGCCTGTTTGGGTGGTACTGGGCTAGTGCCTTGACCGTTCAGGTTTGGGCCATCTTCAGAGTATAGAAGGCAGGCCTGCGCTTGGACGGGTCGCTGGCACTGCTCAGGAGCAAGCAATGAACGATATGACTCCCTCAGACGATTGGACTGCGGGTATGCGCGATGGATGCATGAATGATGTGGCCCGCCTCGGCGCCTCGGGTGAGTTGACTGTGCAAGCAACGGATTGGCTGACGTCGACACTGTTGGCCGAACATCACGAGGTCTACGTGTATCGGTTGCTGATCGCTGCCGCAGACGCGCCACTGGCAGATTTGGCCGGTTATTTTGCAGTGATTGGGCCCCTCCCGGGCATGAGCCATTTTTTGTATTCGCCAGTGGCGGGCCTGCAGGCATTCAGCTCTTGGCAAGCGCTGCACCGCGCACTTGAACAGCGCCTGGCCGACGTGCAGCAGTGCGAAGACGTGCTGCGTTTTGTCCCGGTTGAAGTGCGGGAGGGGCTTGGCTCGGGCGGTACGTTGAGGCTTGAGCGTGAGCCGATCAACGGCAATGTATTTGTCGAGCGGCGCCAGTCGGTGCTTGATCTGCGGCTGCATAACCTGGAGGCGCTGAACCGCTGTCTGATCAAATTGCCGTCGCTGCACGACACCCAGGCAGAGGACCTGAAAGTCGCCATCGAGGCTTATTGGTCAACCGATGTTGCGGGTTTAAGCCTGCGAGAACGCTGTGTGCAGGCGGTGGGCGACCGGTTTTTCAATGGGCTGTTGCAGGCCCGGCACGCGGGTGTTGTGTCGCCAGAGCAGTTCTCTGAGTTCAAAGCGTTTCCTCGGCTGAATACGCGTGTTGCGGGCCATTGGCGTGAGCGCTGGCAACCCGCACGCCTGTTATT
Source organism: Pseudomonas sp. CCC3.1 (assembly GCF_034347405.1). Classification (NCBI taxonomy): domain Bacteria; kingdom Pseudomonadati; phylum Pseudomonadota; class Gammaproteobacteria; order Pseudomonadales; family Pseudomonadaceae; genus Pseudomonas; species Pseudomonas sp. CCC3.1. The sequence goes on along the minus strand of NZ_CP133778.1, from coordinate 4,627,369 downwards.
GCTGGAGTTTGGCACTGCTCAGATCGAGCTGACGGGGTTGTTTAATGCGTACCTGCCAGCCAGCACGGGCGAAGTCTTTCTGTTCGGCAATCGTGGCGGCCTGGAAAAGTTTGCCAACCGTTCGCAACTCAGGGACGCGTTGTTGTCGGGGTTAAAAGATACTCAGAAAGAAAAAGTCTTGATGAGTCACGTTGCCCTCGAAGAGCAAGCCGAGCTGCGGGTCATGCGTGAGGTGATTGTTGAAGTCGAACTCATTGGCTCTGGCATGTTCGAGACGCTGGTGCAGTCCATTTTGATCAAGCAGTTGCGCGACACCGTGTACCTGATGGGCAAGGTCAGCGCGCAGGGTGTCGGTTTTCGCGCGGCGGTTGACCATGGATTGGATATCCGCAACCTGCTCGACCCGCAACTCATGACGCTGGATACCCACGGCCGCTGGACCACGGGTTTTGTGTTAGACCCGCCTCCTGAGCCCGCGCCACGCTTGCAGCATCCACTGGGCGCAAGTGAGGTTCGGTTGCTGCACAACAAACTGCAAGCGCTTCAGGCCCAGATCACACAGCTCTTGCAACCGATACCGAGCCTGTTCGGCTTTGCTGACGAGCGTCTAGCGGTTCAGCTTGCGGCGGCGGGCAAAGGGCATTCAAAGCCTCAAGACCTGGTGGTTCAGACCTATTCCAGCTACTCGTTGCGCAAATCCCCCGAGCCGTTGACTTCGCGGCCCTTGAACGAGCGTTTGCTTGAGCGCTTGACCGGCTGTGATGCCTTGCCGCGCGAGGCGGCGTATGTCCGTGTGAGTGCGCAACGTAACAGCCCGCAGCTAAAGCCCGTGGACAGTCTGGACGGTGCCGCCTTGTTACCGATGCTTGATCGGGCTGCGGAGGATTTTTTAGCCGGTTTCAGCCAGCAGCTACGGCTTTTTTTCGGCGTGGATCAAGGGTCGCAGAACGTCTTGTCGCGTAGCCGGAGGTTGGCGCAACTCAGAGGCACAACGTTGCGTTATGCGCTGCAACTCAAACGCCTGGATCCGCTTTTCAGCGTGGGCGACGTGGGCGTGATCAGTGCGCTGCTCGATCAGCCTAAGCGGGCGCATCGGGCCACCCTTAACGGATTTGTGCCGGATGCAAGCGAGCTGTCATTCAGGCTGGACGGCTTCATGGACGTTATTCGCCTGAGCCAATGCGTGGTCATGACCGAGCGCGGAGGCACTGATCCACAGAACTCGGGCCGCGCCATACTCTGGACCTTACAAACCGGGTTTGAGCGTTTCAGCGGTATTGAGGCGTGCCTGGATACGTTATCTGAGCGGTTATACAGCCCCCTCCGGCGCTGGGAGTTGCTTGAATGCATTGATCGCCGGGTGCATCCAGCCTTGCTGGCGCATCTGCGGCATGAGGGCGTGGCGAGCACCCGGTTTGTCCTGTCGGTGATCAACACGCACTGGCTCGAAAACAGCCAGAACCTGGCCATTGAACAGCAAGTGCGTGACGTGCAGTACGCGTTTGAACAGGCGGTGCTCAGCCATAAGTCCGCGCAGGGCATGGTCAATCATGTGCAAACCCATTCAGTGCACACGGGCCTGAACCTTGAGGGCCTGCAAGAACAGGCGCGAAGCTGGCTCTTTGCCCAATCGCTGCCTGGCTGGCTGGTTCATGCATCGCACGCCGACCAGCAAGAGTACGCCAACGTCCTGTGGCGTTATCAACAGGTGCTGGACACGGGAGAGAGTTATCTCGATGGCGTGCCCGAGCTGCTGGTTTACGCACGCGAGCGACTCACCGAGCGGTTAGCCCTGGATTTTCCGGGGCAGGCATTGGACCCCGATCAGATTGAAATCAGTGTGGTGGAATTCACGGGACCTGCGGGTGGGGAAATAGCGGGGCAAGCAGCGGTATCGCGGGTCACACACCCACTGACGTGGTTCAGCCTGAGTAACTTTTTCAACCTCGAATCCGGCATTCGTTCGTACCGTTCGCTCAACAATCGGCTGTTGCCTGCGGGGTTCGATGACCGTTATGTACGCGACATGCTGCGCAAGCTGGATACCAGCGCCGGCTATCAATCACTGCTTGAAGAAAAACTCTCACCGGGCAAAGAAAGCGCCGCGCATCGGCAGCAGTTGTTCTGCCAGCAGTTGCCAGCCCAAGTGCTGCAACAGGCGCTAGAGGCCAAACTGACGGGTACGCTGAGTGAAACGGCCTATCACTACGTGAAGCAGATTTTTACCTGCCCCGACGGCATGGCGCGCGAATCGCTGGGCGAGCCTGCGGTGGTTGTCCGCCCGCTGGAGTTGCTGGCAATTGCCGGGCGTCATCCTGATACGGTGCAAGGAACGTATTTGATCGGCCCTGCTGCGCCGAGCGGCGGGCCACTGATTGTTTATGCGCTGTACAACAAAGATTACGTGCTCAAGGAGTACGCCGATGAGCAGGCGTTACTAGAGGATTTGTATCGTTCGGCTGCGTTGCAGACGTACGTGCTGGCACGCTTGGAGGCGCGTGTCAGAAAAGTGTATGACCATGGCGGATTCATTGAGCCGCACATCGGTTACATCGATCCGACGCTGACGTCGTCGCTGCAAGCCAATCCGCCGGTAACGCTGGCGACACGCGCAGTAACCGGCAATGTGCTGCACACCCTCTACCGCGATACGGTGCAACTGCGGCTGCAACAGGCTCGCGATCAGTCCAAAACGGTTGCGCAAGCTGACTGGGCATCGCTCAAACACCTGCTGTCACTGATTGCGGACATTGTGCTGTTGGTGCTGCCTGGCAAGTTGGCGTTGCCGTTGGTGGTCTGGCAAAGCGAGCAATACCTGAAGGCGGCCGTCGAGTCCGGCGCTGAAGGGCATTGGGGGGCAACCCTGAGTGAGTTTGCGACGGGGTTATTGCTGTTAAGTGCGGCCTATACAGCGTTAAAACCGGTACGAAAAACACCCCCGGCACCGATGATGGGCCACGTTGAGCCCATGGCTTTAGCTTCCGCTCGCCTGAGCGATGAGCAACAACGGAGTCTGCGTCCTTTTGAAGTGAACGACATCGCGCTGAACGCGCTCAGTGAAGACACCCAGACGGGTATTTTCAGCGATCCTGCCAGTGCGTATTCCTACGTGCCGTTAGGCGGCAAGGTCTTTCGCCTGGTGACCTGGAGGGACAGGTGGCGCGTGTACATCGGCCCGGACCGCCAAGGGCCGCTGGTCAAGCGTAATCAGCGCCAACTCTGGGAACTGGACCTCAAAGAGCCCTTGCTGGGGGGCGGTCCAATGATCTCTAAACCGGTGAATGTGGTGGTGACGGCCTTGTTTCAGCGCAGCCTGAATATCTCGGCGTTTGGCATGCGCAAGATTCAACGTTTGTTTCCTGTCAAAGCCCAGTTCATTCGTGAGGCCCATGAACACGCGGTGGACTATTTGAGCGACTGTCAGGCGCATTTGCAGTCGGTCAACTCGGTGAGTGAGTTGAGTGCACCCACCCAAGCGTTTCTCCAGCAGTTCTTCAGTGTCGAACGTATCGGTTCTGTGCTGCTGGAAAAGTTGAAGAAGGTATCCGAGCGGGTATTGAGCTTGATGCAGCACCCGAAATACTCACCCGTGGACTCAAATCGGTATGCCATCTGTGAACTGCCGGACACAGACACCCTGGCGATTGCCGGGATCTATGACGTGCAAAGGCCGATTTACCTGAACTCGAGCTTCTTCGAACACCGACACACGCATTTGGCCCCGATTATCCGGACCGAAGAGGGGCGAGCATTCGATACCGACAAGCATCGCGGCGCAGCGGCGTTGATTCATGAATTCACCCATCTGGCACTCGATACCTTTGATATCAACTACGTGGGCTCGACCTTTCCTTTTCCAGAAGTGCTGGTCGAAGACAATGGTGTGATCACGGAACTGAAGAGCGCTTTGCGCACCTATCGAGACCAGCAACTGAGTCTCTCGATCGGGCAGCAAGCGCTGTTTAAACCCCTGGATGCACGCACTTCTACCTTGGGCGACATGTTGCCCTTCGCCCAAAGTGAGCTTTTGAAACGTACCGGCACCAAAACCCTTGGCGAAGCGCAGGCATTGTTCGTCAACGACCCCAATGCGCGGGCCGACATCATCTTGATGAACGCCGATTCGGTCACGGTCCTGCTCACATGGCTGGGGTACTTCAAGCCCCGCGAAACGTGGGTGGTGTAACGCTGTAGCGCCTGCTTTGATCTGAGCAGCGCTGGCGTTGTGTTCATAAAACCCTGTCGCGAGCGTGCCCATCTATCAGATGTATGCCTCGCGACTTTTCATGCAACAGAGCAAAGCAGGCATAATACGCGGCCCCAGATAGCGTAATGCCTGCCGTGAACACACCATCCTTCCCTGAATCGCCTAAAACCGCTGTGCGCCCCTCGGCCTGTCCGGGGTTGCTGCGCATTGTTGACGCGATGGACGGCGGGATTTGTCGGGTCAAACTCGCAGGCGGTTCAATCACCGCCGCGCAGGCGCAGGCCGTGGCCGATGTTGCGCAGCGCTACGGCCGCGGTGTGATCGAGGCGACCAACCGCGGTAACCTGCAAATTCGCGGCGTGGGTGCGCAACATCGTGAACTGATCGAGCCGCTGCTCGCCGCCGGGCTCGGGCCAGCCACTGCCGCCAGTGACGATGTGCGCAATCTGATGCTCAGTCCCAGCGCCGGGATCGACCCGAACAGGCGCCTGGACACATGGCCGCTGGCCCGACGCATCCTCGCCAGCCTTGAGCAAACACCCCGTTTTTCCGAGCTGTCGGCCAAATTCGCAGTGCAACTCGACGGCGGCGAGACGCTGGCCATGCTCGAACACCCGCACGATCTCTGGTTGTCGGCCATTGAGCTTGAAGGGCAAGCGTGTCTGGCATTCGGTCTGGCAGGTTGCCCAGCGCACAATCCGGCGCTGGCCGCGGTACCTGAAGCGCAAGGCCATGAGTTGGTGATGGCCGTGCTCACGCTGTTTCTGGATCTGGCACGCCCGGATCAGGCACGCATGCGGCACCTGCTTAAGGAGGTCCCGGCGCAACAGTTTGTGCAGCGCTTGGCCGAGCGTCTCAGCGTGCCCTTGATTCCCGTGGCGCATTGGCAACGAGAATCGTCAGCCAGCGCGTTGCACATTGGCACTTATCCACAGCGTGAAGCAGGCCAGGTCTACATTGGCGCGGTCCCGCCGCTGGGTCGGCTGGATGCTTCTATGCTCAGCGGATTGGCGCAACTGGTGACCACGTACGGCGATGGCACGCTGCGTTTCACCCCTTGGCAAAGCGTGCTGCTGCCCAATCTGCGGGCCGAAGATGCGCTTGCGGTGACGCAAGAGCTACAGGCATTGGGGTTGATGTGCGACGCGGCGCAGCCGTTGGCACACCTGATCGCGTGTACGGGGTCGAGTGCCTGCGTCAAAGGCCTGGCCGATACCAAACAGGATGCGCTGCAATTGGCCTCACAGCTGACGCGGCCGCTGAGCGTTCATTTGAGTGGCTGTGGGCGATCTTGCGCGGCAGCGCATGTGGCGCCCGTGACGCTGCTGGCGGTGGCACCCGGTCATTACGACCTCTATTTACGTCATGCAGAGCAACCCGGTTTCGGGGTTCTGCATGAGCGCAATCTTACTATTGAAGCGGTAAGCGCCTTACTCGACGCTCACCAACGGAGCAACACCGATGATTGATTACATCCGCGATGGTCAGGAAATCTATCGCAACTCTTTCGCCATTATTCGTGCGGAAGCCAAGCTCGATAGCATCCCGGCTGACCTTGAAAAACTCGCGGTGCGGGTGATTCACGCGTGCGGCATGGTCGATGCCATCGAAGACCTGCGCTTCTCGCCCGGCGCAGGCAAGGCCGGGCGTGATGCGCTGGCGGCAGGTGCACCGATTTTGTGTGATGCGCGCATGGTGCTCGAAGGCGTGACCCGTACCCGTCTGCCCGCCAACAATCAGGTGATCTGCACCCTCAAGGAAGACGGCGTTGCCGAGATGGCGCAGGAGAAAGGCAACACCCGTTCGGCAGTTGCACTAGAGCTGTGGCGCCCGTATCTGGAAGGCAGCGTCGTGGTGATCGGCAACGCACCGACCGCGCTGTTTTACCTGCTGGAAATGATCGACGCCGGGGCGCCAAAACCGGCGCTGATTCTGGGCTTCCCGGTGGGCTTTGTCGGCGCTGCCGAATCCAAGGCCATGCTGGCGGCTGACAGCCGTGGCGTGCCGTTTGTGATCATGCAAGGCCGCCGCGGTGGCAGCGCAATGGCCGCTGCGGCGGTCAATGCACTCGCAACGGAGATCGAATAATGACCCCGCCAGGACGTTTGATCGGGCTGGGCGTCGGCCCCGGTGACCCGGAGCTGATTACCGTTAAAGCCTTGCGCCTGCTGCGTGAGTCGCCGGTGGTGGCGTACTTTGTCGCCAAAGGTAAAAAAGGCAACGCGTTCGGCATCATCGAAGCCCACCTGCAAGGCGCGCAAAGCCTGATGCCGCTGGTGTACCCGGTGACCACAGAAGCGCTGCCTGCGCCGTTGTCGTATGAGCAAATCATCAGCGATTTTTACGATCAGGCCGCTGAAGATGTCGCTGAGCACCTGCAAGCCGGGCGTGACGTTGCGGTGATCTGTGAAGGCGACCCGTTTTTCTACGGCTCCTACATGTACCTGCACGACCGTCTGGCCCAGCGTTTTGAAGCGCACGTGGTGCCGGGCGTGTGTTCGATGCTGGGTGGCGCTTCGGTGCTGGGCGTGCCGCTGGTGTATCGCAACCAAAGCCTGAGCGTACTGTCGGGCGTGCTGCCCCACGACGAACTCAAGCGCCGTCTGGCCGATGCCGACGCTGCAGTGATCATGAAGCTGGGCCGCAACTTCCATAAAGTCCGTGAAGTGCTGGACGAATTGGGCCTGGCCGAGCGCGCGCTGTACGTTGAGCGCGCGACCATGAGCAACCAGAAAATCGTCCCGCTCAATGAAGTGGAACCGATGTCTTCACCTTACTTTTCGCTGATCATCGTGCCCGGTGAACGGTGGCAAGGATGAGCCGCCCGGCACCGGCCATTGTCATTTTGGGCAATGGCAGCCTGAACACGGCGCGGCGTATCCAGCAGTGCTACCCCCAGGCGAAGATTCATGGCCTGGCCGAGCGCGTTGACGGCGCAGACCTGACTTACAGCGACTTTGGCGCCACAGTCCGTCAGCTGTATCAGCAAGACACGCCGATTATTGCGCTGTGCGCGGCGGGCATTGTGATCCGCACGCTGGCGCCGTTGTTGCTGGAGAAAGGCGCTGAGCCGCCGGTGCTGGCCGTGGCGGAAGATGCCAGCGCCGTGGTGCCGCTGTTGGGTGGTTTGGGCGGGGTGAATGACATGGCGCGGGAAATCGCAGCCGGTTTGGGCATCGCCCCGGCCATCACCACCAGCGGCGAGTTGCGTTTTGGCACCTGCCTGCTCAACCCGCCTGCGGGCTATGCCTTGGGCGATCTGGAACTGGGCAAACGTTTTGTGTCGGACCTGCTGGCCGGCGAGTCAGTGCGTATTGAAGGGGATGCGCCGTGGCTGGCCAAGGCGCAACTGCCAGAAGACCAGCACGCGCGCTTGGCCATTCACGTGAGCAGTGCTGCGCGTGAGCCTGCGGCCGACGAGTTGTTGATCTACCCGCGTAACGTGCTGTTGAAGACCGCCAATGAGGTCTCGGCGCACACCCTGCGTGACGCGTTGCAGGAGGCGAAATTGGCCTGGCAATCGTTGGCGTGCGTGGTGGCCGATGATCGCTTGATGGCCAGTGCCGAGTTGCGTGACGCGGCCCGTGAGCTGGGTGTGCCGCTGCGGTTTGTAAGCGCGGATGAGTCAGATGTGCCTGCCGCGTGGCAGGCGTTGGGCAACGGCTTAACGTTAGGCGTGGCCGCCGCCCCGGTAGACCCGCATCAGATAGGTCGTCCCCGTGGCCGTCTGGCAGTCATCGGGCTGGGTCCGGGCGCTGCTGAGTTGATGGTGCCTGCGGTCAAGGCTGAACTGGCCAAAGCCAATGATGTATTGGGTTATGAAACCTACGTGCGCATGGCTGGGCCGTTTCGTGCTGACCAAGTGCTGCACTGCACGGACAACCGCGAAGAAATGCAGCGCGCGCGGCACGCCTTTGAACTGGCGGCCCAAGGGCGTTCAGTGGTGGTGGTGTCGTCCGGCGACCCTGGCGTATTTGCCATGGCGGCGGCGGTGCTTGAGGCGTTGCACGAGTCCACTGACCCGCTATGGCATAGCGTCGATCTGGAAATGCTGCCCGGTGTTTCAGCTTCGCTGGCCACCGCTGCACAGGCGGGTGCGCCGTTGGGGCATGACTTCTGTGTGATGTCGCTGTCCGACAACCTCAAGCCCTGGAGCATCATCGAAAAGCGCCTCGACCTGGCTTCCCAGGCTGATTTGGCCCTGGCGTTCTACAACCCGATTTCCCGTTCGCGCCCTTGGCAACTGGGGGTGGCGCTGGAAATTGTCGCGCGTCATCGCACGCCGCAGACTCCGGTGGTATTGGGACGTGATATTGGTCGCCCCGGCCAGACATTACGCGTCACCACCTTGGGAGAGCTGACCCCCGAGCAGGTCGACATGCGTACCATGGTCATTGTCGGGTCGTCCACCACGTGTACATTCCCGCGAGCCGATGGCCGTGACTGGGTGTATACGCCGCGTTGGTATGGCGAGAAGCCCTAGGCTCTGTACGAAATGTATCTACGCTCGGTTATGCGGCGTTGAAAACAGGCTTGCCTAACCTTCGCTCGAAAAATTTCGTACAGACTCTAAGTGCGACGTCTCTAAACGATGAACTCAATGGCCCTTAAGGGCCATTGTTGTTTGTGTTGTGGCCGTTAACTAAGAGGCTATGAAATATTAAAAAAACAAGTGGGAGTTTTCAGGCGCAGGCCTTTGTTTGGATGTCTGAATAAAGTGTTTTGTGTGTGTGTTTGTTCGTTGTTGTTTTAATTGTTGGCGCAGAAGGCAGTGTTTGGGGTTTGGTAATAATTGGTATGGGGTTGTTTTTTGCATTGTTGTCGCGAGGGGGCTAAGTTTTATTTACCCGGCAAGGAAAGTCCGGTCATTAAATTGCATGGAGTATGTCGTTATGGAATTCGTTAAAGACCAACTGCCAACCGCTGAAGAAACAGCGCTGTTTTTTAAATCTCTGCCTGCCGTTCCGCAGCCTATCGTTCCGCAGACTAGGGTTGCAAGGCTAAAAGCTAAATCGTTGGCGCCTGAAAATACTGGGGAAGAGGCTTTTATGGGGGTAACATCCCCTGTTGTTGTTGCCTTTGCGGATGGTGTTTCCGCCGAAAAACGCAGCGCGGTTATGAAGAGCGTAGAGTTTGCGGAGAAATATGCCGATACAGAGGCGTCTCGTAAATTTGAGCCTATGAAGTGGTATATGGCTTATGGACATGCTCTTAATCACATCGGTTGGACTACCCCCAATTTTTTATTTCACGATTACGATACGTCGAAAATTAATGTCACGATGGACGCCCTGGTACTGGATATTATCGCGCAGGTTGCGGGTATTAATAAGGCGGCGTTCCTGCCTTTGATGGGCAAAGTACTTGATACGATTAAAAATGATAACGCGCTCATTACATTGTTTGATAACAATAGTAAGGGCGAAAACATAGGCCGTTTCCAGCTTTTGCCGTGCTTGGAGTCCCGTGAGGGTACTCCCGTTGCAGTCTTTGCCGGCTTGGAGTGTGCTTTCAGATCGGACGAGGGCGGAGCATGGTTCTGGAAGTGGAAAAGTTCGAATCTTGAAGTTCAAAAATCATCGTCGGTGATTGAGATGACCTTCGACACTTACAAGCGTGCCGAGCCTCAGATTTTCGAGTGGCTTGGTCAAGAGCAAGATAATTTTTTTAAGCGTATTAAAAGGTCCTGAGCAGATAAGTCCAATAGGGGTTACGGTTCTTTCAGGTCTGTTGGGCTTTAATAAATATTATGTTGGCGGCGTTCATTGAGCGCTGCTTTATATCAGGTGAATTGATGAAGGGGCGCCGTAAGTGATGTGTGACTATGAAATGAAGGTTGTGTCAGGGCAGTTAATCCTATTGCATAAGACATTAGCTGGTCAGATTAAAAAGGATGTTTTGAATGGCCAGTTGTATGCGCAGTTATACGCCAGTGATAATGCAGACAAGTTCTCTGAAACAGTAGCGTGGGACCAGTGGCTGACTAGCGCGAGAGTTAAGTTGAAATGGTCCGCACCTTTTACACGGGCTAGTCGTCCGCAGCCAGCTGACGAAGCAAATATCAATGCGACGACGTTGGTCATGGAGCAGTTTGCCCATGCTCCACATTTTGATTCATCTGTGATGGAGGAGGCCGTCAGGGGTGGATTGAAAGCATTGGCTAGCTCGCCAATTGCACAGAAAGTATTTTTTGATTCGGTGCTGCGGGCGACGAAGCCTGATTCATCGTTGAAGACCGCTGAGCGTTCAGACATTCTTGTGTACGTTAGCGTGGTCAGCCCTAAAGCTCACATGATTGATGTTCAGATCAGCTTTTCCGTGCATCAGTTATTGGACGAAAACTTGTTCGATCAATGCTTCGCAGGCAAGGACGTTATCGGGCCGATGTTGTTGTCAGTCTCGGAATTTGAACTGGATACGTCGCAGTACAGCCTTGTCAGAGACGATGTCATTGCCGGCCTTGAGGGGGCTGACGCGACACTGATTATTGATCTCGACTTACCTCCTCCTGCCATTGTTATTACACCCTAGACGTTTCAGTGCACGGGTAGCAAAAGCCATCGGATGGCACCAGCACAAGGAGTGCGACGTGAATATTGAAAATTGTTTCATTAGTAATAAGAACTCCCCCTGTTTCAGGTCGGTATTGTCTGTGCTTGGGAGGACGTTCCAATGAGTAGTCGATCAATCATTGCAGGCGGCAGTGTTGTGTCATTTGTGGATGGTATTGCGGCTGAAGATCAAAGCGACATCATGAACAGTATTGGTTATGCGCAACTCATGGCCGATCGGCACTGTGATCGTAGGAAACAGCTGGCTGACTGGTTTGAGGTTTTCACCGATGTCTTGATGGACGTAGGGTGGGAGGTGGATGAGGAAGTAATGGACGCCGATGTGCCGGTCCAAAGTGCCTATGACAGCCTGGAAGAGGCTGCGCTGCTTAACCTGCCGGGCCTGAAGCAAGCGTCACTGAGAAAAGTGGTAAGGGATTCAATTGAGGCGTTACGGCTTGATTCCATTGCTCAAGAGATCTTTGAGGGGCGTTCTCGCTCCGGACGCATTGCTTATTATCAGTTCGTGCCTTGTGAGTCCCGTAAAGAATCGGGCAATTATATCTATGTGAGTGGGCTGCGAGTCAGTTCCCGTTTTAATGTAAAAAACATATTGTTCAATGGTCGCACCCTTCGTGAAACCGATGTTCTCGACACGCAATTAATATGGGCCGGTTTTTATCTGAAGCCAGAGCATTACGATAGTCACCGGGCTGCTGTATTGGAGGGAATGGCCCAAGTACGAGATGATTTTTTTAGAAGGCTGAAGCGCTGAGTCATTCGATTTGCCCCTTGAGCGGAAGTGGTACTGACCGCTCAAGGCACCAAATAACCTTTTATCCCGGTAAAGATGATCTGTGCCGCCAGTGCGCAGACAAAGAGCCCCATCAGTCGGCTAATGATTTGCAAGCCTTGTTCGCCCACAATGCGCTCGATTCTGTTGGACAAGTAAAGCACCAGCCCAACCGTCAGGCTGGCCATGACAATACTCGTAATCGCCATCAGCTTGTCATCCCAGTGGGGCTGACTGACGCCCATCACCAGTAACGCACCAATGGTGCCGGGGCCAACAGTGATCGGAATGGTCAGCGGCACAATGGTGACGTCTTGCTGAACATTGTCGCTCTGCACGGCAGATTTGCCTTGGGCCATGCCCAGCGCGGAGATGAACAACACACTGCCGGCGCCAATGCGAAAGGCATCGACCGTGATGCCGAAGACGCTAAAAATCACCCGTCCAAACAGGTACAGCAATACGCTGGAAATCACGGTTGCCAGCGCGACTTTCCAGGCCAGGCGACCCCTTTCCTTGTTTGAATAGCCGCGAGTCAGGCTGATAAAACACGACAGGACGAAGAACGGGCTGTAGAGCACCAGCATCTTCAAATACACACTGAACAAAACATGCAGCATGGTCTGGGCTCACATCGCAGGAAGTCGCCGAAAGTCTATCAGGGGTTTAGCGGTCTGTCGGTACGCCTAGGTCATGTAGTCAGGACGGTTGAGCCTGGGATTGACGCAGCTCACGTTGAGCCACCCAAAACTCAACCAATTCACGCAGTTGCGACAGCTCGACAGGTTTGGCCATATGCCCATCCATGCCCGCCTGGCGCGCACGCTCCTTGTGTTCGGCCAGAATGTGCGCGGTTAACGCGACCACCGGTGTACGTACACGCTGATGGCTGACTTCCCAGGCGCGCAATTGTTCGGTGGCTGAAAAACCATCCATCACCGGCATTTCACAATCCATGAGCACCAGGTCGTAGCGCTGGGTTTTCATGGCTTGCAGGGCTTCGGCACCGTTACTGGCGGTATCGGGGTGCAAGTTGAGTTTGCTCAACATGCCGCGAATGACCTTGGTCGAGATGTTGTTGTCCTCGGCCACCAGAATGCGGAAGTTGCTGGGCACGGTAATAGGTGCTGATGGGCCGTTGCTCAGGGTGTGCGCTACGGCATGCCCGTTGTTGCGCTGGGTCAGTTCGTCAGCCAGGGTGGTTTTCAGGGTGTAACCTGCCACGGGTTTGGCCAGAATGCGTTTGATACCGCAGTTTCGCGCAATGATCTTGCTCGGGGCGTTGCTGATGCCGGTGAGCATCACCAGCAGAATGTCGTGATTGAGGCTTGGGTCTTCTTTGATTTTGGCAGCCAGTTGCATGCCGGTCATGCCGGGCATGTTCTGGTCCAGCAAGACAATGTCGAAGTAATCACGCAGGTGCGCCTTGGTGCGCAGCAAAGCGAGTGCTTCTTTGCCGGAGGCGGCGGCGCTGACATTCAAGCCCCAGGCCGAGCATTGCTGCACGAGGACTTTACGGCAGGTGTCATTGTCATCGACGACCAGCACTCGGGCGCCTTTGAGCGGGCCGTCCAGATCCGAGGTCGGGTGCTCAAGGTGCTGTGGGTCCAGCGGCAGGGTCAGCCAGAAATTGGTGCCTTTGGTTTGCCCGGTCTTGATCCCGAATTCGCCGCCCATCAGGGTGATCAGCTGGCGGGCAATCACCAGCCCCAAATGGCCGCCCAGGCGGGTGGCCGCGAGGAAGTTTTTGCTGTGCAGTTCGGCGTGCAACAGTGCGTCGCGCTCTTCCTCGTCCATAGGCTGGCCCGAGTCCTGAACGGCAATCCGCAAGCGTGGCGGATCACTGCGTTCTTCCAGGGCAACCACAATCAGGATCTCGCCCTCGTCGGTCTTCTTCAGCGCACTTTCGAGCAGGCTCAGCAGGGTTTGGCGCAAGCGCGTTGGGTCACCGCTGATCACGCGTGGCACTTGCGGCTGGATAAAGCTGATGAGTTCGACGTTTTGCTGTTCGGCCTTGGTGCGGAAGATGCTCAGGCAATCATCAATGAGCGCGTTAAGGTCGAACTGCACATCGTCGAGTTCGATCTGCCCGGATTCCAGTTTGGAAATGTCGAGAATTTCGTTAATCAGTGTCAGCAGTTCGTTGCCGGCGCTGTGGATGGTTTGCACGTAATCGCGTTGTTTGACAGATAACGGCGTACCGAGCAGCAATTCAGTCATGCCCAATACGCCGTTCATCGGTGTTCGAATCTCATGGCTGATCTTGGCCAGAAACTCGGCTTTGGCATTCACTTCGGCATTGCTGGCGGCCAGGTCGCAGCTGATGCTGAACTGGTCTTCCGTGATGCTGCGGGTGCGCTCGCTCAAGGCCACGCTCATCAGCAAACCGCTGACACACACCACGCTCATCAGGGCCAGCACCAGCTCTTGCGGGGCAATCAGGGTCAAGCCCAGCAGGGACGGCAGGATCACCAGCGTGCCGATGTTGAAGATCACCATCGCTACCACAAACAGGCGGGCCGGTCGGTAGCCCTGTTGCCAGTGGTAAACCGCCACCAACAGGATGCTCAGGCTTGCCAGCCCGACCAGTGCGTAAGTAATGAGGTTAAGCGGCAGGCTGTCGAAGAACAGCAGCAACAGGCCGCACAGGCCGATGATCAGAATGTCGATGAGCAACAGTTTGTGCAGCGGGTGCGGGCCTCGCGTGGAGAAAAAGCTGTGGGCGAACATCAGTCCGCAAGGCGCGGTCAGTATCAGCGCCAGATACGCGCCGGGGGTTTGCACGCTGTGCCACTCGGGGACCCAAGGCCCCAGCAAGTTTAAAAACAGCGCTGAGCTGGTCAGCAGCAAGGTTTCGCAGAGGGCAAGCCACAGGCTGCTGACCATGCGCGAAAAGGTAAAGCGGATCAGATTGTGCAGCACCAGCATTGCCAGGCAGCCGAGCAACAGCCCATAGAGCAAGGGCATGCCTTGGTCGGCGGCGAGCATGACGGCGGTACTGAGGGTAATGTGCGGGCGCAACTGGTGTTCAGACACCATGCGCAAGTAAACATCCAGAGGCTGAGTGGCCTGAGGCAAGGGCAGCAGGTAGTCGCTGCTCGACAGCGGCTTCTCGGTTTGAGGCAGGGTATTGCCAGCAGTGACTTCGGAAATCAGCCTGTGGTCGTCCAGGACATACAAGTCCAGGCGTGCCAGGTCCGGGGCAAAGACTCGCAGGATCTGCTCATGTTTGTCCGGCTGTAACCGGAATCGTAGCCACAAGGCCTCGCCGGGTTCGGCGGCCACCATGTGCTCAAGTTCGATGGGCGTGAATTGGTTGTTGAGCCGTGCTGAGCGTACATCGCTCAGTTGCAGGTCGCCTTGAGGATCTGAAAGCACAGACCAGTTACCGCCTGGGGCAGCGTAGGCAGGTGTCAGACAGAGCAGAGCCGTCAGCAGGGTGACGGTGATTCCTATGGCGATCCTAAGCCAGCGCACGGTGAGATCCCTTCGTAGTTTGAAGCCAGAGGCGGTAACTATGCGCGGCGCTGGAATAGTTAGGCAAGGGCTGATCCGCCCCTGCCTATCCATACGGATCTCTTATTCCTGAGACTCACCGCGTTCGCGTGCAATGGCTCGGTAGCCAATATCATTGCGGTAGAAGCAGCCGTCCCATTCGATGGCTTTGGCCAGTGCATAGGCCTGCTTTTGTGCCGCTTCAACGGTGTCGCCCATGGCCGTAGCACACAGCACGCGACCACCTGCAGTCACGACTTCGCCGGCGGCATTCAGTGCGGTGCCCGCGTGGAACACTTTGCCTTGCAGTTGTGCTGCGGCGTCCAGTCCGTGGATGACAGCCCCTTTAGCGTAGTCGCCAGGGTAGCCGCCTGCTGCCAAAACAATTCCCAGGCTTGGACGCGGGTCCCACTGCGCTTCAACCTTGTCCAGCGCCTGAGCCAGCGCCGCTTCAACCAGCAATACCAGGCTCGACTGCAGACGCAGCATCACCGGTTGGGTTTCCGGGTCGCCGAAGCGGCAGTTGAACTCGATCACTTTCGGGTTGCCAGCCTTGTCGATCATCAGGCCTGCGTACAGGAAACCGGTGTAGACATTGCCTTCTTCGGCCATGCCGCGCACGGTTGGCCAGATCACCAGATCCATCACGCGCTGGTGAACATCGGCAGTGACCACGGGAGCAGGGGAGTAAGCCCCCATGCCGCCGGTGTTCGGGCCGGTGTCAGCATCGCCTACGCGTTTGTGGTCCTGGCTGGTCGCCATTGGCAATACGTTTTTGCCGTCGACCATCACGATGAAGCTGGCTTCTTCGCCGTCGAGGAACTCTTCGATCACCACGCGAGAACCGGCTTCGCCAAATGCATTGCCCGCGAGCATGTCGCGCACGGCGTCTTCGGCTTCTGTCAGGGTCATGGCGACGATCACGCCTTTACCGGCTGCCAGGCCGTCGGCCTTGATCACGATTGGCGCGCCAACCTTTTGCAGGTAAGCCAGAGCCGGTTCGATCTCGGTGAAGTTCTGGTAATCGGCGGTCGGAATCTTGTGACGTGCCAGGAAATCCTTGGTGAACGCTTTCGAGCCTTCCAGCTGAGCGGCGCCAGCGGTTGGGCCGAAGCAGTCCAGGCCGCGTGCGCGGAACAAATCAACCACGCCGGCAACCAGCGGGACTTCCGGGCCAACGATGGTCAGCGAAACGTTCTTCTCGGCAAAATCAGCCAATTGCTCAAGGGCCAGCACGTCGATAGCGACGTTCTCGCACTTGGCTTCAATGGCGGTGCCAGCGTTGCCAGGGGCAACGAATACTTTAGTGACACGCGGGTCCTGAGCTACTTTCCAGGCCAGTGCGTGTTCACGGCCACCGCTGCCAATGATCAAAACATTCATTTCAAAAACCTCGGATGACGCTGAATTCTGTTTAGAACCTAAAGCGTTTAACGCTTCAGGAGGTTGTAATGAAGCCGGTAGATGCAAGGCGGAGCCGACCTCGATGAGCGGAGTTGCCTTTTGGCAATGAGCATCATCGAGGTCGGCTCCAACGCAGCAGATGCCGGGTTCAGTACGACCGTCGTCTAGTTAGTGACGGAAATGACGCATACCGGTGAACACCATGGCAATGCCCGCTTCATCGGCGGCGGCAATCACTTCGTTGTCGCGCATCGAGCCACCAGGCTGGATCACCGCAGTGATACCGGCCTTGGCGGCGTTGTCGATGCCGTCACGGAACGGGAAGAACGCGTCCGATGCCATCACTGCACCCTGTACCTGCAAGCCTGCGTGTTCTGCTTTGATCGCAGCAATGCGGGCCGAGTTTACGCGGCTCATCTGGCCTGCGCCGACACCGATGGTCTGACGGCCTTTGGCGTAGACGATGGCGTTGGACTTCACGTATTTGGCGACTTTCCAGGCGAAGATCAGGTCGTTGATCTCTTGCTCGGTCGGTGCGCGCTGGGTCACGACCTTGAGGTCTTCGTTGCCGATCATCTGGATGTCACGGCTCTGCACCAACAGACCGCCATTGACGCGCTTGAAGTCCCAGGCCGGTGCACGGTCTGCGCTCCACTCGCCGCAAGCCAGCAGGCGCACATTGGCTTTGGCAGCCACAATGGCGCGCGCTTCTTCGCTGACGGACGGGGCGATGATCACTTCAACGAATTGACGCTCAACAATGGCCTTGGCGGTTTCAGCGTCCAGTTCACGGTTGAAGGCGATGATGCCGCCGAAAGCCGATTCGGTGTCGGTGGCGTAGGCCAGTTCGTAAGCCTGACGGATGCCGCCTTCGGCGTCCGGGCTCACGGCCACGCCGCACGGGTTGGCGTGCTTGACGATCACGCAAGCCGGTTTAACGAAGCTCTTCACGCATTCCAGCGCGGCGTCGGTGTCGGCCACGTTGTTGAACGACAGCTCTTTGCCTTGCAGTTGGGTCGCAGTGGCGATACCCACTTCGCCAGGTTTGGCTTCAACGTAGAACGCCGCGCTTTGGTGCGGGTTCTCGCCGTAACGCATTTCCTGCGCCTTGATGAACTGGCTGTTGAAGGTGCGCGGGAACTGGCTGCGGCCTTCAGTGCTCAGGGTTTGCGCCGCCTGATTCACGGTGCCCATGTAGTTGGCAATCATGCCGTCGTAGGCAGCGGTGTGTTCAAACGCCTTGAGCATCAGGTCGAAACGCTGTGCGTAGGTCAGGCCGCCTGCCTTGAGGTTTTCCAGGACGTTGGCGTAATCGCCAGCATTGACCACGATGGCCACGTCTTTGTGGTTTTTGGCTGCGGAGCGAACCATGGTCGGGCCGCCGATATCGATGTTTTCGATGGCGGTCGGCAGGTCGCAGCCTGGCTTGTTGATGGAAGCTTGGAACGGGTAGAGGTTTACGGCTACCAGGTCGATCGGCTTGATGCCGTGCTCGTTCATGATGTCGTCGTCAATGCCGCGACGGCCGAGGATGCCGCCGTGGATTTTCGGGTGCAAGGTTTTCACCCGCCCGTCCATCATTTCCGCGAAGCCTGTGTAGTCCGCGACTTCCACTGCGGCCACGCCGTTGTCTTGCAGCAGCTTGAACGTACCGCCAGTGGACAGGATCTCGACGCCGAGGGCTTCCAGTTCACGGGCGAAATCAAGGATTCCGGTTTTATCGGAAACGCTGATTAAGGCGCGGCGGATCGGCAGGCGGGTAGTCTGATCGGTCATCTCGATTTCCATCAAAAGCAAAGGAGTCAGCAAAAAAGGCGGCCTGTTTTATCAGGACGCCTTTCAGGTTTGATTGAATGCTTACAGCAGATCGTACTGTTTGAGCTTTTTGCGCAAGGTGCCGCGATTGAGTCCCAGCATCTCGGAGGCTTTGGTCTGGTTGCCCTTGACGTAGTTCATGACGCACTCGAGCAGAGGGGCCTCGACTTCGGAAAGCACCAGGTTGTACACGTCCGTGACTTCAGCGCCCTCCAGGTGGGCGAAATAGTTGTGCAGCGCCTTTTCGACACTCCCGCGAAGGGTCTGACCTTCTTCGCTTGGCGTATTGAGGTGCTGTTTCAAATTGACGTTGTCGCTCACGGGCGTTGTTCCACTCACTAATGTCTCGGTCATCATCGTCATGCGGCCACCCATCCTTCGTCCCCTGTCCCCAGGCTCTTGTGTCGTTCGGCGAAAAACGCCTGAACGTTGGCGCATTGTGCTTCCGTATCTTCTAAACGATTGAAGTGGGCGCGGAACTCCTTGGCGCCCGGCAAGGTTGCGAGATACCAACCGACATGCTTGCGGGCAATACGTACCCCCAATACCTCCCCATAGAAGGTGTGCAATGCGGCCAGATGCTCTAGCAGAATACGTTCCACTTCGCTCATCTCCGGTGCCGGCAACAGCTGGCCGGTACGCAGAAAATGATCAACTTCGCGGAAAATCCAGGGCCGCCCTTGAGCCGCCCTGCCTATTAACAGTCCATCGGCGCCGGTGGCATCAAGCACGTGCCGGGCCTTGTGGGGTGAATCGATGTCGCCGTTGGCGAACACGGGTATCGACACCGCCTGCTTGATCGCGGCGATGGTGTCGTACTCGGCGTCCCCGGTGTACAGGTCGGCACGGGTTCTGCCGTGAACCGCCAACGCTTGAATCCCGGCCTGTTCGGCGATTTTTGCCACCGTGAGGCCGTTCTTGTTGTCCCGGTCCCAGCCGGTCCGGATCTTCAGGGTGACCGGCACATCAACCGCAGCCACAACGGCCTGCAGGATCTCGTTCACCAATGCTTCGTCTTTCAGCAACGCGGAGCCAGCGGCCTTGTTGCAGACCTTTTTTGCCGGGCAACCCATGTTGATATCAATAATCTGTGCGCCCAGTTCCACGTTGGCCCTGGCGGCATCTGCCAGCATTTGCGCATCACCGCCAGCGATCTGTACCGAGCGGGGCTCGGGATCACCGTCGTGAATCATGCGCAGGCGCGATTTGCGACTGTTCCAGAGACTCATGTCACTGGTCACCATTTCCGAAACAACCAGGCCTGCACCCATCCGTCGACAAAGCTGACGAAAGGGCTGGTCGGTGACCCCCGCCATAGGGGCGAGAATCAAACCGTTGTGCAATGTATATGGGCCGATGCGTACCGCCGACATAGGACTTCCCTGTTGTGGGGCCGGATCTTGGGAGTTCGAAAAAGGGTTGGCATGATACCCGCTCTCGATGACTGGATAAAGACGAAATTGGATGATTTTTGAACAATAGGGGCTGAAAGCCAGCTTTCAACCAGCTACAAGCTTCGAGCTACAAGCTGCAAGAAGAAACAAATCTGCTTTTAGCTTCAAGCTTGCGGCTTGAAGCTTGCCGCTAAAAGCGCAGAGCGCTCACTCGGGCGAGTGAAAACTCAGGCTGTAATTCACCGCTTTCGGGCCCGGATCAAGGATGTCGAGGGCAATGTGGATGGGCGTCTGTGGCGGCATTTCAGCCTTGCCAGCCAGGTCGCCGCTCAGGTATTCGCCGGGTTTGAAGCGACGACTGGCGATCATTTTTCCGTTCAGGTCGGCAAAACGCAGTTCCAGCAGCGGGAAGGGCTGGGAAAACGGCGCGCGGTTGTAGAGGATCGCATCCACCACCAGCGCTCCGGCGAACTCAGGGTGGCTGCGCACCACCAGATTGCTGCTTTTGATACGGTCTATGTCGACCTTCGAAGGCACCGTGCAGCCAATCTGTGGGCACAGTTGCTGGAACAACGGGCGATATTGGTCCTGGCGGGCCAGTTCATCGAAGTGATTGGCAATGTATTGCCCGGCCAGTGCCGCTGCGGCCAGCAGTACCAGTAGCGCCCAGAACAGGCGCTTGCCCCACGGCGTGCGGCGCTTTTGCCAGTCCAGGTGCAAAGGATCGTCTACCAGATCCAGCAACATGTCCTCACGCACGCCCGGTTCGCTGCGTTTGTGCTTGTGTTTGACCAGCGACGGTGGGGCCAGTGGCTCATCGTCATCGTTGTCATCAATGGCAGACAGGTGTTCGACGCGCCCTCCCAGCTCATCGTCATCCTCTTTGGATAGCTTGAGCGGCGGGGTGTCATCGGGCTCGTCGAGGTCCAGCGACAGAGACGGTTCGGTGCGCCCTGTGTCGGCGGGCTCGACGTCTTTTTCTGTGGCTTTTTCTGCGGCTTCTGCGGCCTTGGCGGCCAGGGCAGACGTCTCGGCGCGTTCTGACGCCGAATCGCTGAATAGGCTGTCAGACCATTCGCCTTCTTCGGCATCGGCTGTGTCACGACGTGCGCTCAGGGCGCTGTCTTTGCTCTTGGTCGGCTGGCCGAAACTTTTGCTGGGCTGAATCTCCAGCTCTTCAAGTTTGGCCAGCTCTTCGTCCAGATCCAGATGTTCGAGGTCCAGTTCGGCCGCTTCCCAATGCGCAGGGCTGACGGCCTTGGGCGCGACAGGCGGTTCGGTCACCTCGGGCTCTGCCACAAGTGGCGTCACAGTTGTAGGCAACTGCTCTTTTTCAGTGCCTTTATTCAGCAGTTGCTGTGCGGCATTGAACACTTGCAGGCAGGCACCGCAGCGCACCACTCCGCGAGCCATGCTCAGTTGAGAATGGCTGACACGGAAGCTGGTTTGGCAATGTGGGCACTGTGTTACGAAGCTATCGCTCATGCGGCCATCCGGGTTAGGCAGGCGGTCATTCTAGCGCCGACGACCACTGATGCGCACCCAGCCGTCGCGATTGGCGATGGGGTCCAGATCAAAGTCTTTAGCGTAGGCTGCGGCAACATCTTCGCCCTGTTCGGCGAGGATACCGGACAGTGCCAAACGGCCACCTGGTTTGACCAAGCTCGACAGCTGTGGCGCCAGCGATACCAGCGGACCGGCCAGAATGTTGGCGACCAGCACATCGGCCTGAACCTGGGGCAGGTCTTCTGGCAAATACAGCGGGAATAGCTCAGGAGCGATGTTGTTGCGCCCGGCGTTATCGCGCGAAGCTTCCAGCGCTTGTACGTCGATGTCGGTGCCGACCGCTTCTTTGGCGCCCAGCAACAGGGCGGCAATGGCCAAAATGCCCGAGCCGCAGCCGAAGTCCAGCACGTTGCAGTCGTTGAGGTCCTGACCGTCCAGCCATTCCAGGCACAGCGCGGTGGTGGGGTGCGTGCCAGTGCCGAACGCCAGGCCCGGATCGAGCAGCAGGTTGACGGCTTCTGGCTCAGGGGCGGCGTGCCAGCTTGGCACAATCCACAGGCGCTGGCCAAAACGCATGGGCTCGAAGTTGTCCATCCAGCTGCGTTCCCAGTCCTGGTCTTCGATAACTTCGGCGTGGTGCTCAGGCAGCGGCGAGCCGGTCAGCAGTTCCAGATGGGACAGCACGAGTTCAGCTTCGGTGCCGCCTTCGAACAGTGCCAGCAAATGGGTGTGCGACCACAGCGGGGTGGTGTTGAGTTCCGGTTCGAAGATCGGTTGGTCTTCGGCATCCATGAACGTGACAGAAACGGCGCCGACTTCGAGGAACGCGTCTTCGTAGGTTTCGGCTTGTTCTGGGCTGATGGCGAGGCGTACTTGCAGCCAAGGCATGGCGGGCACCTTTGAAAAATAAGAGTGTGCAGCCGAAAGGGCTGCGAGAAACGCGCCAGTTTACGCGAGCGCAGGCATAGCGGGTAATCAAAAAACGATGAAAAGCGCTGCTGATGGTGATGCTGTCGCGGGCAAGCCCTAATGCCAGTCAGTTAACGCATATCCCCTGTGGGAGCCTGGCAATGTGTGTCATTCAGACACAACAAAGCCGCTCGAAAGCGGCTTTGTTGAGCAGAAAACAAACTTACTTGTTAGCCAGTTTGTGTTCCAGGTAGTGAATGTTGACGCCGCCTTTGCAGAAGCCTTCGTCATTCACCAGGTCGCGGTGCAGCGGGATGTTGGTTTTGATCCCGTCGACCACGATTTCGTCCAGTGCATTGCGCATGCGGGCCATGGCTTCGTCACGGGTCGCGCCCCAGGTGATCAGCTTGCCGATCAGGGAGTCGTAGTTGGACGGAACCTTGTAACCGCTGTACAGGTGCGAATCGACGCGAACGCCGTTGCCGCCCGGTGCGTGGAAGTGCTTGACCAGGCCTGGGCTCGGCATGAACGTCGCCGGGTCTTCAGCATTGATCCGGCATTCCAGCGAGTGACCGTGAATGTTCACGTCAGCCTGGGTGAAGGACAACTTGTTGCCTGCGGCGATGCTCAACATCTCTTTAACGATGTCGATGCCGGTAACCATTTCGGAAACCGGGTGCTCTACTTGTACGCGAGTGTTCATCTCGATGAAGTAGAAACGACCATTTTCGTACAGGAACTCGAAGGTGCCCGCGCCACGGTAGTTGATGTCGACGCAGGCCTTCACGCAGCGCGCCAGTACTTCTTGGCGAGCCTTCTCGTCGATGCCCGGTGCCGGTGCTTCTTCCAGCACCTTTTGGTGACGGCG
Organism: Pseudomonas sp. CCC3.1; assembly: GCF_034347405.1. NCBI lineage: Bacteria > Pseudomonadati > Pseudomonadota > Gammaproteobacteria > Pseudomonadales > Pseudomonadaceae > Pseudomonas > Pseudomonas sp. CCC3.1. Next base: position 4,604,427 of record NZ_CP133778.1, on the reverse strand, counting down.
TTGCAGCGAGCAGTCGCGGTCGCCCAAGTGGATGGCGTTGCCTTGACCGTCGGAAATGACCTGAACTTCCACGTGACGTGGGTTGGTCAGGTATTTTTCGAGGTAGACCATCGGGTTGCTGAACCAGGCGCCGGCTTCTTCGCGGGTCTGCTTGGCAGCTTCGATCAGGTCTTCTTCGCGGTTCACAACGCGCATGCCACGACCACCACCGCCGCCAGCGGCTTTGATGATCACTGGGTAGCCGACTTCACGGCCAATGCGCAGCGCGGTTTCTTCGTCTTCTGGCAGCGGGCCGTCAGAACCCGGAACCGTCGGAACGCCCGCAGCGATCATGGCGTGCTTGGCCGATACCTTGTCGCCCATCAGGCGGATGGTGTCAGCTTTCGGGCCGATGAAGGCAAAGCCGGATTTCTCGACTTGTTCGGCGAAATCGGCGTTTTCAGCCAAGAAGCCGTAGCCTGGGTGGATCGCCGTGGCGCCAGTCACTTCGGCCGCCGCGATGATGGCCGGGATGTGCAGATAAGACAGGTTGGCTGGTGCCGGACCAATGCAGACGGTTTCGTCTGCCAGGCCCAGGTGCATCAGTTCTTTGTCAGCAGTGGAGTACACCGCGACAGTCTTGATGCCCAGTTCCTTGCACGCCCGCAGGATGCGCAAGGCGATCTCGCCGCGGTTGGCGATCAGGACTTTTTCCAGCTTCTGAGGCTTCAACATCGTTGGCTCCCCGTGGTTCAAACGATGGTGAACAGCGGTTGGTCGAATTCAACCGGCTGACCGTTTTCTACCAGGATGGATTCGATTACACCGGCTTTCTCGGCGGTGATGTGGTTCATCATTTTCATCGCTTCAACGATGCAAATGGTGTCGCCGACTTTAACGGTCTGGCCGACTTCAACGAAGGCAGGCGAGGTTGGCGCCGGGGTGCGGTAGAAAGTGCCGACCATTGGCGACTTGACCACAAAGCCGTTCAGTTTAGGTGCCGCAGGTGCTTCGGTCACGGTAGCAACCGGTGCTACAGCCACTGGAGCAGCAGCCGGAGCTTGTTGCATTGGCGCTGGTGCGTAGAACTGTTGGGCTGGAGTTTTGCTGTGACGGCTGATGCGTACGGACTCTTCGCCTTCTTTAATTTCCAGCTCGTCGATGCCGGACTCTTCCAGCAGTTCGATCAGTTTCTTAACTTTACGGATATCCATGAATCGTCAACTCCCAATGGGTCGGTCAGGGGCGTTTAGCTTGTAGTTCAAGCTGTTCCAGGGCGGCCTCCAAGGCCAGTCGATAACCGCTGGCGCCAAGGCCGCAGATCACACCTACCGCAACGTCGGAGAAGTAGGAGTGATGGCGGAAAGGTTCGCGTTTGTGCACGTTAGACAAATGCACTTCGATGAATGGGATGCTCACCGCCAGCAGCGCGTCACGTAATGCCACGCTGGTGTGGGTAAAAGCAGCCGGATTGATCAGAATAAAATCCACGCCTTCATCGCGTGCGGCGTGAATTCGGTCGATCAATTCATACTCGGCATTGCTTTGCAGATAGAGCAAATGGTGACCGGCATCGCGGGCTCGCTGCTCCAGGTCCTGATTGATTTGCGCCAGGGTAGTCGCGCCGTAGACGCCCGGTTCGCGGGTGCCTAGCAGGTTCAGGTTGGGGCCGTGCAGAACCAGAAAAGTCGCCATCTGCTGTTCCTTATTTTCTATGTGCAATTGTTAACGCCGGGCGACTATGCCGAAAAGCTGAATCAGTGTCCAGTTGTCTGCAAAAGCCAGCACGATGTCCGATGTTCGCGAAAAGTTTGTGACCAAGGCTCTAGATCTGGTCATTCGCGATGGCGACACGTTCGGCGAAGTCCGCAGCATTGATCTCACCGATGACCCGTTGGTCACTTTTTTCTGCGCCATTTTTACCGAAGAACATCAGCGCCGGAGGGCCGAACAATTGGTAGCGATCGAGCAGGGCGCGCTGTTCGGCATTACTGGCGGTTATGTCGAAGCGCACCAGTCGATAGCCTGTGAGCAGATTGAGCACCTGCGGGTTGTTCAGCACCTCGTGCTCGATCACTTTGCAACTGATACACCAGTCGGCGTACCAGTCCAGCAATAGCGGCTGGCCTGCGGCCTTGGCCTCGGCCAGCGCGCTGTCGAGCTGCGCCGGGGTGCTGACGGTTTGCCATTGCCCGGCTGTTTGCGCGCTGGATATCGTGGCAGGGCTGGCGGCTTGGGAATGACCGACAGGATTGAACGGATCACTTTGACCGCTCAACGCGCCGAACCAGCAGGCCAGTGCATAAACCAGCAACAACAGCCCGAGCAACTGCGCCAGACGTTGTCGCGAAGTTTTGTAGACGAATTCCAGCGTGCCGAGAAACAGGCTCACGCCTGCTGCCAGCAAGCCGATCAGCAACAGCGTGAGCGGGCCGGGCAATACGCGGCTGAGCAAGCCGATGGCCAGGCCGAGCAGCAGCACGCCAATAGCGTTTTTCACGCTGACCAGCCACGGCCCGCTTTTTGGCAGCCAGGCCGCGCCGCCGGTGGCGACCAGCAACAGTGGCGCGCCCATGCCCAGCCCGAGGGCGAACAGCTTCAAACCGCCGCCCAGCGCATCGCCACTGGCGCTGATATACAGCAGCGCTCCGGCCAGCGGGGCCGAGACACATGGCGATACCAGCAAGCTGGAGACCACGCCCAGCACCGCCGCGCCCCACAGCGAGCCGCCTTGGGTGCGATTGGCGACACGGTCCAGCCGATTGCTGATGGCCTGCGGCAACTTCAGCTCGAAGACGCCAAACATGGCCAGCGCAAAAATGGCGAAGAACAGCGCAAAAGGCACCAGAACCCACACTGATTGCAGTCGGGCTTGCAGATTGAGTTGCGCGCCGAACAGGCCCATCAGCGCCCCGAGCAACGCAAAACAGGCGGCCATCGGCAGCACATAGGCCAGCGACAGGCTAAAGCCGCGCAGCCCGCCGACTTGGCCGCGCAAGACCACGCCCGACAAAATCGGCAGCATCGGCAGCACGCATGGCGTAAACGTCAGGCCTAACCCGGCGAGGAAGAACAGCGCCAGTTCGCGCCAGTTCCAGGATGTTGCGGGTGCATTGTGGCTCTCGGCAACGGGCGAAGCGGGCGCGCCGCCAATGCTCAGGCGTTCGGTTTCTGGCGGGTAGCACAAGCCTTTGTCGGCGCAGCCTTGGTAGGTGACCACCAGGGTGAAGGGGCGTTGATCATTGGCCGGGCGCGGGATGTCGACATCGAGGATGCCGTGATAGACCTCGACGTCACCAAAGTATTCATCGTGTTTTTGTTCGCCGGGCGGCAGTTGCGCTGCGCCCAGAGCGATGTCGGCGGGTTCGGTTTTGAAGGCGAAGCGGTGCTTGTAGAGGTAATAACCTTCGGTTGGCACGAAGCGCAGCTTGATGGTCTCGGGCGTTGTGTCAATCAGATTGAGCTTGAACGCTTCGCGAACCGGCAAAAAATCGGCGCTGTTATTGATAGCACCCAGCGTTGAACTGGGGCGGGCGTCCAGCAGGCTCGCGCCCATGGCAGGCACGGCGAACAGCAGGCACAGGACAAAGAACAAACGGCGCATATAAATCTCGCTAATAAAACCTGCGCGCATGATAGCGGAGTGAAGAAGTGTGTGCCGACCCGGCCCTTGTAGGAGCGAGCTTGCCTCGCGATCTTTTGATCTTTAAAAGATCGCGAGGCAAGCTCGCTCCTACAGAGGGGGGATTTAACGTTGTCTGGCGGGAAGGTCTTTAACGATGAATTTCACATTAACGTCATTGCGTTTGTAGACCCATGAAGTATGTCGGTCAGTGGCGGTTGAACAGGTCACGTCCATCACATCAACCAAAATGATGTTAATGCTGATGCCTTCGCTGATCGGCGTTTCACACCTCACTTGCTCATATCGCAACGCCCCCACAGGTTGGTAAGTAAATTCGCTGACACTTTTAAAGGCATGTTTTTGCAGGCGGCTAATGTCGGTGTTATCGGCGTCGGGTAATGAAGCCAGGCGTAAGGTTGCGCTCAAGGCTTGTGTATCAGACAACGCATAGGTGCTGGTCGAAAGGGGCAGGATCAGGCAGGGCCGCAGTTGCTGGCCATTCGGCGTGCAAAGAGAACCCTCCAGTGACGTAACAATGATGGCGATAAAGCGCGACTGATTTTCAACCTGCAGCGTTGCGCTTTCGGCGAGCGGACAGTAGAGAACCAACAGCATGAAAAGAGTGGGTCGCATGGGAGCGCCTATTGATGCCGCAGACGTTTATCGAGTCTGTGTGGGACGGCATCAATTTAATATCACTCCCGCTTCGTCTGGATACTGTCAGAAGTGACAGGGTCACACCCGAAACGCTTGCACCGCCGTATTCAGTTCTGCGCCCAGTTGCAGCAGTTGCTGGCTCTGATTGCGGGCAATGCCGATGCGTTGCAAGTTGTCGTCGCCCAGCAGGTGGATACGTTCACTGTGGTCACGAATTTCACTGACCGCCGCGCTTTGTTGGGCGGTGACGTCTGCAATGCGCACGGCGGTGTCGGAGATGGTGGTAATCGCCCCGACAATTTCATCCAGCGCGCCGTCGGCATCCTGCGCTTGCTGGGCGGTGGCCTGGGCGTGCACAACTTGTGCTCGCATGCCTTCAACCGATTGGCGGGCCGCCAGTTGCAGCCCGGCGATCAGGGTCTGGATCTCGCTGGTTGCCCCGGTGGTGCGCTGCGCCAGAGAGCGCACTTCTTCAGCGACTACGGCAAAGCCGCGGCCCATTTCACCTGCGCGGGCGGCTTCGATGGCGGCGTTGAGCGCCAGCAGGTTGGTTTGATCGGCGATGGAGCGAATCACTGTCAGCACGCCGCCAATGGTGGCTGATTCTTCGGCCAGCTGCTCGACGGTCTGGGCGTTGCCTTGTACTTCGCTGACCAGTGCGTGCAGCCCGGTGAGGCTTTGGCCGATCACGCGCTGGCCTTGAGCAACGGCGGTGCCAGCACTGCGACTGGCATCGGCGGCATGGCTGGCGTCGCCCGCCACTTGCGAAATGGTCGCCTCCAACTCGCCCAGCGCATCGCGAATCTGGCCGGTGTCCCCGGCCTGCCGCTCAGCGCCGCCGTGCAGGTCGGTACTCAGTTGGGCCAGGGTCTGGCTGCTGCCCGCGACTTGCTCGGCGTTGAGGCGAATGGTGCCCACCAGGTTCACCAGATAAGCGCGCAGGCGATTGAGCGACGCCTCGATGTCATGCAACTCGCGATTGGTTTTGCCCAATTGAATGTCGCGGCTGAAATCGCCTTCGGCCCAAGTCGACAGCAGCGGCGCCAAATACGTGAGTACCCGCGCTAGCTTGCGTTGCAAGGTGTCGATCAACAGCGCAATCAGCAGAATCAGGCCGATCATCAAGACTTGAATCAAGCGCACTTCGTCTTGAATCTGCCCGTGTTCGGCGCGAACCACGGGTTCCAGTTCGGCGATGGCGTGTTGTACGGCGCCGAGCTTGAGGTGTGTGGTGGTGCTGAGCTGGGTGCGTTGTTCGATTTGTGTCTGGGTGCGTTTGAGTTCGGCTGGGTAACGGGCCAGCAGGTTGTTCAGCTCGCGTTTGAGGTTGACCCCCGCATCTTCTGTTTGCGCGGCTTGCGTGGCATCAAGCCCCATCAGCGCCGCGAAGTCGTCGTTGCCCGTGGTGCTTTTGCTGCTGATGCCGAGCAAGGGCAAGGTGTCGATCTGCTGCGCTTGAGCCTGGATGCTGGCCAGTTCGCGCTCAACGTCACCGGCCAATTCACTGCGTCCGCTGCTGACCAGTTTGTCGCGGTTGAGCGACAGTTTGGCCAGGTGCAAGGAGGCGGTGAGCAGCGGCGGTAAATAGTGCGCAGCCTCGGGGGTGCTGGCTTCGCTGGCGTATTGGTTGAGTTGCTCAAGGCTGGCCGCCAGCTCGCGTTCGGCTTGCAGCAGCAAGGCTTGCGGGTCGCCCGCCAATTTACCGGCCGACAGCAGTTCGGTGTTGCTGAAGGTGCTCAGGTTTTCAAGGCTGGGGCGCAGTGCGTTGGCCAGCGCGGGCGGCAACGGATTCAGTTCGGTCTTGAGTGCGTCGAGGGCGCTGTTGGCCTCGCTCAAGCGCACGGCATCGCCGCTGGCCAGGTAGTCTTCGATGTTGCGTGCGACCTGGTTCTGGAACTGTTGCGAGAGGCTCAGGTAGCGCTCCATCAACACGTAGGGCCGCTCCAGCGCCTGTTGTGACCACCATAAGGTCGTGCCTAGCGCGAGACACACGGCGACCAGCAACAGTGTGTTGAGGTTGGTTAGCAGCTTCAGACGCATATGGATTCTGCCTACTACGCAGTGAGAAGCGGCTGAAGTTATTGCATTTAAGTTACAGCGGTGTGACGAGCTCGTCGGACTCGGATGAAATAGTGGCAATTTGCCTTATCTGGTCAAAACGCTGGACCTGGTTGCGCCCGTTTTTCTTGGCGCAGTACAGCGCTTCATCCGCTTGGGCGGCCATTAACAGGCTGTCAGCGTCACCTTTGAGCTCTACCACCCCGGCGCTGAACGAGCAGCGCAGGTCGGAGGGTTGCGCGGGGTAGTGAATCTCCGAGAAGCGCTCACGAATCAGATTGAGTACCTCGTAGGCTGATTCTTGGTCGGTGTCCGGCATGACAATCGCAAATTCTTCACCGCCGTAACGGCCAATGAAGTCGGTTTTGCGCAGGCGTTGTTTGAGGTACAGCGCCAGACTTTTAATCACCCGGTCGCCCATAGGGTGGCCGTAACAGTCGTTCACGCGCTTGAAATGGTCGAGGTCGAGCATCGCAAAACTCAGCGGGCCATTTTCGCGGCGCGCGCGGTAAGTGCAGTCTTCGAGCAATTGCAGGATATGCGTGTGGTTGTACAGCCCGGTCAGGCTGTCGCGCACCATGCGGGCTTTCAGGTTGCGGGCGCGGGCAGCGCGGTTACGCACAGTCGTAATCAGGTGGCGCGGCTTGATCGGCTTGGTCAAGAAGTCATCGCCGCCTTCGCTCATGGCATCGAGCTGTTTGTCCATGTCGTCCTCGGCCGACAAATAGATGATCGGCACGCTGACGTAGCGCTCATTGTGGCGAATCACCTTGGCCAGCTCAGTGCCGGTACAGGCTGGCATGTACATGTCGAGGATGATCAGGTCCGGCTGGAATTCAGCCAGTTCGGCCATCGTCTGAATCGGGTCGGTCAACGTACGGGTGATGATCCCGGCGGTGTTGAGCAGGCGCTCGGTGTGCAGCGCTTGCGCCCGCGAGTCATCAATGATCAGCACCTTGTACGGCTCGTATTGCGCCACGCAGGTCAGCACCTCGATTTTTTCCATCAGGCTGGAGACTTCGAGGGTGCCGGTCAGAAACGCTTGGCCACCTGCGCGGACAGCGGCCAGTCGGGTCGGTGTGTCAGTTTCATGCTGGCTGAAAAACAACAAGGGCAGTTTTTGTTCAAGGCCGATTTGGGCCTCGCCAGCCAGCTCCAGGCCTTGGCCGACACCAGCGAAATCAACGTCCATCACAATGGCGGCCGGATGGCGCTCGGCCATGGCGTGACGGAAGGCTTTAGGGGTTGCGAATGCCACGGCGTTGAGTTCGAAAAACTCCAGTTGCGTGGCCAGACGCTCCGCCCGCTCAAGGTCTTGCAGCAGGATGTAGACCGGTTTGCGCAGCGGCGGCAACGCAGTCTGTGCCAATTGATCGCCCTGGCGCAGGCCGGTGCGCGACAGGCGTTGCATCAAACGGTTGAGGTCGGTGATCAACGCGCTGCTGAGTCGGCCACGATTGGCCACCACCTGCTGCAACACCTCATCGATGGCTCGCGCCAGCTCGGTGTGTTCGGGCTGCTCAAAACGTTCGGCAAAACGCAGCAGGCGCAGGTTGGCTTCGCTGAATTCAGCGAGGCCTGAGGGCGACCATTCCTGAGTCTGCAAACGCTGCCAAATTTCAAGAATTTGGCGGGCCTGATGAGTAACGCGCTGGGCGAAGTGATGCTTCAGGCGCTCGTGGCTGGGGTCTTCTTGCTCGGTCATATCCTGGCTGCTGGGTAAGGGGGCATGCTGAGGTCGAGTGCTGGCTCTATGCTAGCACCTCATTTTCAATTGAACCTGTCCCGGCGCTAAATTAACTCGCACACGACAAAAACAGCCATCGTCCGCCCGTTCGTAGGCGTGGCTGCGAGCATGTTCTATAGTGCCGCTTGCATATGACCCCTGCATTGCTGCAGGACAGCTTAGCCTCGATTTAAAATCGTGCACGCAAGGCACGATGAGGTAGGGTTGTGGTCGAACTGTTGAATCAAGCATCTGAAGGGATATAGCCATGCTGGACTGGAAAAAACGTGAGGGCGACAGTGCCCGCGAGTCGGTCAAGGACACTCATGCAAAGCCGCGTGGCTACTTCAAAAGTATTCTGCTGAGCCGTTCCATTGCCGTCTTGGTCGGCATTTATGCCGTGGTGTGTCTGGGGCTGGGCTGGTACTGGAGCCAGGAGCCGGACTTGTTCCCGGTGCAGCAAAACGCCCAGTTGGCGGCCGAGAAAAGCGGCCAGCAAATGGTGCCGGGCTTCACCACGGTCGAAACCTTGAAAACCGTAGCCGGTACGTTGCTCAACAAGCCGGGCGGCTATCTGTCTAACGATCGCTTCCCGCCGGGCGTGTTTCTGGACAACATTCCGAGCTGGGAATACGGCGTGCTGGTTCAGGTGCGTGACCTGACCCGCGCCTTGCGCAAAGATTTCGCCCGCTCGCAGTCGCAATCGGCTGAAGACGCTGATCTGGCCAAGGCCGAGCCGCGTTTCAACTTCGACAACAAGAGCTGGATGCTGCCGTCCAGTGAGTCTGAATACCAGGAAGGCATCAACTCCCTGGGCCGTTATCAGGCGCGCTTGTCCGACCCGAATCAGAAAAACGCCTTGTTTTACGCACGTGCCGACAACCTCAACAACTGGTTGGGCGATGTAGGCACGCGCTTGGGTTCGCTGTCGCAACGTCTGTCGGCCAGCGTGGGCCGGGTCAAACTCAACACCACGCTGAAAACTGAAAGCCTGCAACCGGGCCAAGTGCCGGTGGTGGACGAAGAAATCGTTGAAACCCCATGGATGCAGATCGACAACGTGTTCTACGAAGCCCGTGGCCAGGCCTGGGCTTTGTCGCACTTGCTGCGCGCCATCGAAGTCGACTTCGCGGATGTGCTGGCCAAAAAGAACGCCACGGTGAGTGTGCGTCAGATTATTCGTGAGCTGGAAGCGGCTCAGGAGCCCGTCTGGAGCCCGATGATCCTCAATGGCAGCGGCTACGGCGTGCTGGCGAATCACTCGCTGGTCATGGCCAACTACATTTCCCGCGCGAACGCGGCCGTCATGGACCTTCGTCAATTGCTGTCGCAAGGGTAAGTGATGGCTATATCCGCGCTTGAGGCTGCACACCGTGCGGCCTCCGATGTCGAACGGGTTGCCTGGGTGGATCGTGATGATCACGTGCTTGGGGCATTGCCCCGGCATGAGTTGCGTGAACGCGGCTTGATCGGGCGCGGCACTTTTATTCTGCTATTCAATTCGGCAGGTGAACTGTGCGTGCACCAGCGCACCTTGAGCAAAGCGCTGTACCCGGGGTTTTGGGACGTGGCGGCGGGTGGCATGGTCGGCGACAACGAAACATATGCCGAGTCGGCGGCCCGTGAACTGGCAGAAGAGTTGGGTGTGAGCGGCATCCCATTGACCGATCACGAACGGTTTTACTTCGAAGACACACAAAACCACCTGTGGTGCGGTGTTTTTTCAGGCGTCTGGGACGGCCCGTTGCAGGTTCAGCCCGAAGAAGTCCAGCAAGCACTGTTCATGCCGGTGGCCGAAGCGCTGCGCCTGAGTGAGCAGCAGCCTTTTTGCCCGGACTCACTGGATGCGCTGAAGCGGTATCTGGCACCACCGCCTTCGTTGTAGCCGCTGCCGAAGGCTGCGATGGGCTGCGCAGCGGCCCCGTTTTTCAATAAAAGCGAACGCCCTCCGGCCCTTATCGCAGCCTGCGGCAACGGCGACAGGATTTAGATGATTTTTACGCCGATTGGCTATTGGGCAGCGGCGATTTTGTCGTTACACTGCGCGACCTTTTTCAGGCTCAGGCGCTTTTCCCGCTTGAGTTGCGCTGCCCCTGCCAGAGTGGGGCTTCGCGGTCGGTATACCTTGGCGCATCAGCGTCATGCACCGGCCAATTTTTTGTCCTCCATATGAGGATTGCCGGTGGCCAAAAAAGCCGCATCCTTCGCCGCCCTGGGTGGCCTGGTATTTTCCACCGACGCAGGTCGTCATTGTCCAGACTGTCGCCAGCCAGTAGACGCCTGTACCTGCAAACAAACCCTGATCCCTGCCGGTGATGGCATTGCCCGTGTGCGTCGCGAAAGCAAAGGCCGTGGCGGCAAGACGGTCACGACCATTACGGGCGTGCCGTTAGCCGAAGACGCACTCAAAGAGCTGGCCACCACGTTGAAAAAACGCTGTGGCACGGGCGGTGCGTTGAAAGACGGCATCATCGAGATCCAGGGCGACCACGTCGAGCTGCTGCTGGCAGAGCTGCTCAAGCACGGGTTCAAAGCCAAGAAATCCGGCGGCTAGCAGCCTCTGTGAAAACCACCGCTGAGCGTGTTGTGTCGCTCGCCATGGTTTTCACAGAGCCTGTTATCGCGGGTTTCTAAACTCGGCGCCGTTGTCAGGGTCTACCCCTGTGCAGACTAAACGTCACTTTCACTCTTTAGACTGCGCCTGCCTGCTTTCAGGTTGGGCTATTTGACTTATATATAGGGGACTTCGATGTCCGTACGACGCACACGCAAAGACGATGGCAGCCAATGGACAGTTGCGGACAGCCGCAGTGTTTACGGGATTCGCCATTGGGGGGCCGGGTATTTCGCGATCAATGAAGCCGGTCGCGTAGAAGTCCGTCCGAACGGCCCGAACAGCTCGCCCATCGATCTGTACGAGCAAGTCGACGAACTGCGCAAAAGTGGCTTGTCCTTGCCATTGCTGGTGCGTTTTCCAGATATTTTGCAAGACCGAGTGCGCCAACTGACCGGCGCTTTCGATGCCAACATCGAGCGCCTGGAATACCAGAGCCAGTACACCGCGCTGTACCCGATCAAGGTGAACCAGCAAGAAGCGGTGATCGAGAACATCATCGCCACCCAAGACGTGTCGATTGGCCTTGAAGCCGGCTCCAAGCCTGAGCTGCTGGCCGTGCTGGCGCTGGCCCCGAAAGGCGGCACCATCGTCTGCAACGGTTACAAGGACCGCGAATTCATTCGTCTGGCGCTGATGGGCCAGAAGTTGGGTCACAACGTGTTCATCGTGATCGAGAAAGAATCCGAAGTGGATCTGGTGATCGAAGAGGCGGCCTCGCTCAAGGTCAAGCCACAGGTCGGCCTGCGCGTGCGCCTGTCGTCTTTGGCGTCAAGCAAATGGGCTGACACCGGCGGCGAAAAATCCAAGTTCGGCTTGTCGGCCGCGCAATTGCTGTCAGTGGTTGAGCGCTTCCGCGATGCCGGTCTGGACCAGGGCATTCGCCTGCTGCACTTCCACATGGGCTCGCAGATCGCCAACCTGGCGGACTACCAGCACGGCTTTAAAGAAGCGATTCGTTACTACGGCGAACTGCGCAACCTCGGCCTGCCGGTTGACCACATCGATGTGGGCGGCGGTCTGGGCGTTGACTACGACGGCACGCACTCGCGCAACGCCAGCTCGATCAACTACGACATGGACGACTACGCCGGTGTTGTAGTCGGCATGCTCAAAGAGTTCTGCGACGCACAAGGCCTGCCGCACCCGCACATCTTCTCGGAAAGCGGCCGCTCCCTGACCGCGCACCATGCCATGCTGGTGGTGCAAGTGACCGACGTCGAGAAACACAACGACGACGTGCCAGAGATCGAAAACAAGGAAAGCCTGCCAGAGACCGTGCAATGGCTGGTGGACCTGCTGGGCCCGACCGACATTGAAATGGTCACCGAAACCTACTGGCGCGCGACGCACTACATGAGCGACGTGGCCACCCAGTACGCTGACGGCAAAATCACCTTGTCGGAAAAAGCCCTGGCCGAGCAATGCTACTTCGCCGTGTGCCGCCGCCTGCACAACTCGTTGAAAGCGCGTCAGCGTTCGCACCGCCAAGTGCTGGACGAACTCAACGACAAGCTGGCCGACAAGTACATCTGCAACTTCTCGGTATTCCAGAGCCTGCCGGACACCTGGGCGATTGGCCAGGTATTGCCGATTCTGCCGCTGCACCGCCTTGATGAAGAGCCGCTGCGCCGTGCTGTATTGCAAGACCTGACCTGCGACTCCGATGGCAAGATCAAGCAATACGTCGACGAGCAGAGCATCGAAACCAGCTTGCCGGTTCACGGGCTCAACGAAGGCGAAGACTACCTGCTGGGCATCTTCCTGGTGGGCGCCTACCAGGAAATTCTGGGGGACATGCACAACCTGTTCGGTGATACCGACTCGGTGAACATCTACCAGAAGGCCGATGGCAGCGTGTACCACGCCGGTATCGAGACCCACGACACCATCGAAGACATGCTGCGTTACGTGCACTTGTCGCCGGAGGAGTTGATGACTCACTACCGCGACAAAGTGGCCAGCGCCAAGCTCTCTGTTAAAGAGCGCACTCAGTACCTGGACGCACTGCGTTTGGGCCTGACGCGTTCGTCTTACCTGTCCTCGTAAGACTCAACTGACCCGTAGGAGCTAGCTCGTCTCGCGATCTTTTGACCCTTAAAAGATCGCGAGGCAAGCTCGCTCCTACAGGGTTATGGGGTAAACCAGCGGATTCGCGTCGCGTATAGCCCCAGAATCACGCTGCGCAGCACCATAAACAACAGAAAACTTATCCACAGCCCGTGGTTGCCATCGCCATGCAGCGCCAAGGCGACGGGGAAGGCGATGACGACGCTGATCAGCATCGCATTGCGCATTTCGCGGGCGCGAGTGGCGCCGATAAACAGCCCGTCCAGCAAGTAACTCCACACTGCAATCAGCGGCAAAACGGCCAAGTACGGCAAGTACTGGAAGGCAGTTTCGCGCACGCTCGCAATGTCGGTTTGCATCTCGATAAACAGGTGCCCGCCGAACACAAACAACAGCGCAAACAGCACGCTGGCCAACAACGACCAACCGCAGGCCACCACCATTGAACGGCGCAACGCCGTGCGATCGCGGGCGCCAATGGCATGCCCGCACAGCGCTTCAACCGCGTGGGCCAGGCCATCCAGTGCGTGAGCCGCCAACAGCAACCCATTGAGCAACAGCGCATTGGCCGCCACGGTGGCATCGCCCAAGCGTGCGCCTTGCACGGTGATGGCAAAAAACACCGATTGCAGCAGCAAACTGCGGATAAAAATATCGCGGTTAACCCCCAGCAGCGGCTTCCAGTTGTGCCAGATACGCAGTGCGGCCCAGACCAATGTGCCCGGATACGCCCGCAATGCGCCGCGTGTCAGCCACAGGCCGAGCAGGGCGCCGCTCCATTCGGCAATCACTGAGGCTCGCGCGGAGCCGACCACGCCCCAGTCCAGCCCGAGGACAAACCACACGTTGAGTCCGATATTGATCAGGTTGGTGGTGAGCAAAATCGCCAGCGGTGCCCGCGCGTTCTGCGCGCCTAAAAACCAGCCGACCAGTGCATAACTGGCCAAGGCGGCAGGCAAGCCAAGCAAGCGGGTATGGAAAAAATCCAGCGTCAGCGCATGCAGCTCGGCCGAAGGCTGCATCACACTCAAGGCCACGCCACTGAAAGGGATCGCAATCGCCCCCAGAAAGAGCGAGAGCAGCATCGCCAGCAACAAGCCTTGCAGCAGAATTTGCCGTAATGCGGTGCCGTCATTGCGCCCGGCGGCTTGTGCGGCAAAGCCGGTGGTGCCCATGCGCAGAAAACCCATCATCCAGGCCAGGAAGATATACAGACTGGCGCCCACCGCCACCGCGCCCAATTGGTGAGCGTGGGGCAAATGGCCGATCACGGTGCTGTCGACCAGCGCCACCAGTGGCACGGAAATATTCGACAAAATCATCGGCGCTGCCAGCGCCCACACCCGGCGATGGGTCGGGCGGTCGCGCCAGTCAGCTAATAGGGAAGACATGCAGGCTCCTTTGGGGAGCGGCATTGTAGAGCGAATGTCTGCCCCGTAGGAGTTGCTGAAGATCGATGGCGCGCAAACTCGTAGCAGCTGCCGAGCCTGCGAGGCTGCGTCCGGCTGCGTAGCAGTCGTAGAATCAAGCACTGCGGTGTGTCAGTTAAACTCTGCACTTAGGGTTTACGATCGCTTCGCAATCGGACGTAGCCTCGCAGGCTCGTCAACTGCTACGAAATCGGCTTGCTGCACACCATTGAATCTCCCTCGCGGGAGCAGAGAACCCATTGCGCATTCCCAGGTCAATCTGACCAGCGCGTCAGCCGTTCGCGCCACGCTGTTATATAGTCGCCCCTTCACTGCCCTGTAAATGAGTACACCATGCTTAACAAAGGACTGTTCCTGGCTTGCGCGCTGGCGCTGCTGAGCGCTTGTGATTCTTCTTCATCCGGCAAACCCGAGACGGCGAAGCCGGTGGCGGCTGCGCAGGCGGCCAAGCCGGTGCAAGACCCCAAGGTGCTGGCCGAGCGCTACGCTGGGCGCCCGTTAAGCGTGGTGGATGTCTCTGAAGTGCAACTGGACGGCGCCAGCACGTTGTCGGTGAGCTTTTCGGTACCGCTGGATGCGAAGCAGAATTTCGCCGACAAATTGCACTTGGTCGACGCCAAGACCGGCAAGGTCGATGGCGCTTGGGAACTGTCGGATAACTTGATGGAACTGCACCTGCGCCATCTCGAACCCCAGCGCAAATTGATCCTCACCGTTGACCCCGGCCTGCGCGCCGTCAACGACGCCACCCTGGCCGCCGAGTACGTGAGCCGCCTCGAAACCCGTGATCTGCAACCCACTGTCGGCTTTGCCAGCCGTGGCAGTGTGCTGCCCAGCCGTTTGGCCGAAGGCTTGCCGGTGATCGCGCTGAATGTCGATAAAGTCGACGTCGAATTCTTTCGGGTCAAACCCGAGTCGCTGCCAGCGTTTCTCAGTCAATGGGGCCGCAACAGCAGCCTGCAAAGTTACGAAGCCAAGGACCTGCTGAGCATGGCGGATCTGGTGTACGGCGGGCGCTTTGACCTGAAGCCTGCGCGCAATACCCGCGAAACCCTGATTCTGCCAACGTCGGGGATCAAGCCCTTGCAGCAGCCGGGCGTGTACCTGGCAGTGATGACCGCGTCGGGCAGTTACAACTATTCAACCCCGGCCACGCTGTTCACCCTCAGTGACATTGGTCTTTCCGTACACCGTTATCAGAAGCGTCTGGACGTGTTCACCCAAGCGCTGGAAGGCGGAAGTGCGCTGGCCAATGTGGACCTGGAGTTGCTTGACGGCAAAGGCAAAATGCTGGCCCAGGGCAAAACCGATAAACAAGGGCATGCCGAACTGGCCTTGCCGCCCAAGGCTGAAGTGCTGGTGGCACGACAGGGCGATCAGACCAGCGTGTTGCGCTTGAATACGGCGGCGCTGGACTTGGCCGAATTCGACATTGGTGGCCCGCAAGCGCACCCGCTGCAATTTTTTGTGTTTGGCCCGCGCGACCTGTATCGACCTGGTGAGGCGGTGCTGCTCAATGCCTTGCTGCGTGATCGTGATGGCAAACCGGTCAAGCCGCAGCCGGTCAGCGTTGAAGTGCGCCGCCCGGACGCGCAAGTCAGCCGCAAGTTTGTCTGGGAGCCGGACGCGTCGGGTTTCTATCAATATTCGCTGCCCTTGGCCGGTGAAGCGCCGACCGGGCGCTGGCAGTTGGTGTTCGATCTGGGCGACGGCAAGCCGCAGTTGTACGAGTTTTTGGTCGAAGACTTCCTGCCGGAGCGTCTGGCGCTGGAGCTTAAAGGCAGCGATAAACCGTTGAGCCCCGAGCAGACCGCTGACATTCACGTCAATGGCCGCTACCTGTACGGCGCCCCGGCTGCCGGCAATCGCTTGAGCGGGCAAGTGTATGTGCGTCCGTTGCGTGAGGCGGTCGGTGCGTTGCCGGGTTACCAGTTTGGCTCGGTGACCGAGCCTGATCTGACGCAAGACCTGGAGCTGGACGAAAGCGTGCTGAACGCTGAAGGCCAAGAAACCCTCAGCATTGAAAGCCAGTGGAGCGAGGTCAAGTCGCCGTTGCAACTGATTGTGCAGGCCAGCTTGCAAGAGTCGGGCGGGCGCCCGATTACTCGGCGTCTGGTGCAGCCTGTGTGGCCTGCGGACCGGTTGCCGGGGCTGCGCGGGTTGTTTGAAGGGACTGAAACCAATGGCGATGGCCCGGCAGAATTTGAGCTGCTGGTGGCCGACAGTCAGGGCAACAAGCTGGCGGCTGAAAACCTTAAGGTACGGCTGGTGCGCGAGCGCCGCGATTACTACTGGAACTACTCGGACAGCGACGGCTGGAGCTATCACTACAACGAGAAATTTCTGAACCTCAACGAAGAAACCGTCAACCTCAACGCCGGAGAAACCGCCAAGGTCAGCTTCCCGGTGGAGTGGGGACCGTACCGGGTTGAGGTTGAAGACCCGAAAACCGGCTTGGTGAGCAGCCTGCGCTTCTGGGCTGGTTATCACACTCAAGACAACGCCGAAGGCGGCGCCGTGCGGCCGGATCAGGTCAAGCTGGCACTCGACAAAGCCGCGTACGGCGATGGCGACACGGCCAACGTCACCGTCACCCCGCCTGCTGCTGGCAAAGGCTATTTGCTGATTGAAGGCAGCGATGGGCCGTTGTGGTGGGAAGAGATCGAAGTCCCGGCTGAAGGCAAAACCTTCGCCATCAAGCTCGACCCAAGCTGGGTGCGGCACGATCTGTATGTCAGCGCGCTGGTGATTCGTCCCGGCGAGCGCAAAACCAACATCACCCCAAAACGTGCGGTCGGCGTGCTGCATCTGCCACTGGATCGCACGCAGCGCAAGTTGGCGCTCACCCTCGACGCGCCGGAAAAAATGCGCCCCAAGCAACCACTGACGGTGAAAATCCAGGCTAAAAACGCTGACGGCAGCATTCCCAAACAAGCCCACGTACTGCTGGCGGCAGTGGACGTCGGGGTGCTGAACATCACCGATTACCCAACCCCTGACCCGTACGCCAGCCTGTTTGGGCGCAAGGCGTATGGCGCCGATCAACTGGATATTTACGGGCAACTGATCGAAGCCGGGCAGGGCCGTTTGGCCAGCCTGGCATTCGGCGGTGATGCGGCGCTGGCCAAGGGCGGTAAACGGCCTGCGACCAGCGTCACTATCGTCGCGCTGCAAAGTGCGCCGGTGACCTTGAATGCGCAGGGCGAAGGTGAAGTCAGCGTCGATATTCCGGACTTTAACGGCGAGCTGCGTGTGATGGCCCAAGCCTGGACCGATGACCGCTACGGCATGGCGCAGGCCAAAACCGTGGTCGCCGCGCCGTTGGTGGCCGAGTTGGCTGCGCCGCGCTTTTTAGCGGGGGGTGACGAGACCCGGCTGGCGCTGGACCTGTCCAACCTCACCGATAAATCGCAAAAGTTGGAGGTGAAACTGAACGCGGACGGCCAGCTCAATCTGCTGGGCGAGGCCACGCAGAACGTCACGCTAAGCCCCGGCCAGCGCAGCACCTTGCAGATTCCGGTCAAGGCGCTGGGCGGTTTTGGCTCGGGCGTGGTCAAGGTGACGGTGAACGGCCTGGACCTGCCGGGCGAAACCTTGGCGCCCTTTAGCCGCGAATGGACCTTGGGCGTGCGCCCGGCGTACCCGGCGATGCTCAAGCACTATCGCACCGTGCTCAAAGATCAGCCGTGGAGCTTGCCCGAAGGCGAGTTGCAGGCGTTTGAGCCATCCGGGCGCGAAGCCTTGTTGAGCTTATCGAGCCGTCCGCCGCTTAACCTGGGCGAGCAGATTCGTGCACTTAAGGCGTATCCGTATGGCTGTTCCGAGCAAACCACCAGCGGCCTGTACCCGGCGTTGTATGCCGATGCGGCATTACTCAAACGCTTGGGCCTTGAGGGGGATTCGGACGCCGAGCGCACACGTAAAATCGAACTCGGTATCGAGCGCCTGCTGGGTATGCAGCGCTACAACGGCAGTTTTGGCCTGTGGGGAGCAGACGGTGAGGAAGAGTATTGGCTGACCGCCTATATCACCGACTTCCTGCTGCGCGCCCGTGATCAAGGCTACGCCGTGCCCGCTGAGGCGCTGAAAAAGGCCAATGAACGGCTGCTGCGTTATGTACAAGAGCGCAACTTGATCGAAGCCGATTACAGCAACAATCTCGATCACACCCGTTTTGCCGTGCAGGCCTATGCAGCCTTGGTGTTGGCCCGCAGTCAGCAAGCGCCGCTGGGTGCGTTGCGCAGTATTTTCGAGCGCCGCAGCGATGCGCGCTCAGGCTTGCCGCTGGTGCAACTGTCGATTGCCTTACAGAAGATGGGCGACCAGCCGCGTGCCGATCAGGCCTTGATCGCGGGGCTGGCGGCCAAGCGCAAAAACGATCAATGGCTGGGCGACTACGGCAGCCCGCTGCGTGATCAGGCGCTGATTCTGGCACTGCTGGAAGAGAACAACCTGATGAACGATCAGCGTGAGCAGCGTCTGTTTGAACTGTCAGATGTGTTGGCAGAGAGCCGTTGGTTGTCGACTCAGGAGCGTAATTCTTTGTTTCTGGCGGGTCGCGATCTGTTGAGCAAACCTGAGCCCAACTGGTCGGCGCAGCTCACCAGCGGCGATCAAACCCGCGAGCTGAATAACAACCAGTCGGGCCTCAAACTCGACGGCCCGATGCTGGCGCCGTCGTTGACCTTGCGCAATGAAGGCAGCGACGCGGTGTATCAACAGCTGACGATTTCGGGTTATCCACAGCAGGCCCCGGTTGCGGGCGGCGAGAACATGAGCATTCGCCGTGATTACCTGGGCATGAATGGCGAACCGCTGAATATCAAAAACCTGAAAAGCGGTGATCTGGTGTTGGTGCATGTGGCGGTGACGGCCAAGCAGCCAGTGCCGGATGCGTTGGTGGTCGATTTACTGCCAGCGGGTCTGGAGCTGGAAAACCAGAACCTTGGGCAAAGTGCCGCCAGCCTTGAAAACGCCAGCACCGAGGTCAAGCAATGGCGCGAGTCGATGCAAAATTCCAGCGTGCAGCATCAGGAGTATCGCGATGACCGTTACGTGGCGGCGCTGAAACTGGAGGGTTATGGCACTGCGCACTTGCTTTACTTGGCCCGCGCCGTAACGCCGGGGACCTACCGCGTCCCGCCGCCGCAAGTGGAATCCATGTACCGCCCGAACTGGCAGGCGGTCGGTGAAACACTGGGAGACATGGTGATCAAGGGAAGGTAGTCGTGTTTTTGTAGCCGCTGCCGCAGGCTGCGATAAGGGCCGCAGGACCTTCGTTTTTAGAGGGCCGCTGCGCAACCCATCGCAGCCAGCGGCAGCGGCTACAACACGCGTGTTTTTAGCTGATAATCCAGCTCAACACCCACAAGCCGAGCAGCAGCCAGATCACGCCGCCGATGATCGAAGCACGCATGAAGGCGCGCACGGCGTTGTAGAGAAACAGCAGGCCGATCACCAGAAGGGCGATGCTGATGATTGAGGTGTCCATGCCCAGCGCGCGACCAAGGCCCTCTATAAAGTTGCCGCCCGCGTGGCTGAGGCCGCTGAAAATGCCACTCAACCCTTCAACGATAAAGCGAATGATGGCCCCGAACATTTGCCCCAGGCTCTCGAAAAATCCTTCAACGTGCATGTGTGTGTCCCGATGAATAAGGCAGCCACTGTGCCAGAGATAAGCCTTGGGCTGCTATGCATGACGCGTAGTTCCGTTAAGGATTGGGCGGTTTGAGGCTTAATTTGAAAAAAACTCTGTGCTGGGCGGCGGGCAGCCTGTTGCTGGTGGTTGCGTTGCTCTGGCTGGCCGACCGCATCTGGCCGCTGCCTTTGCCCAAGGATGATTTGGCCCGCGTGGTGCTGGCCGAAGACGGCACGCCGCTGTGGCGTTTTGCTGATGCCAATGGCGTGTGGCGCTACCCGGTGCAGACGGGGGAGGTGTCGCCGTATTACCTCGACGCGTTACTGACCTACGAAGACCGCTGGTTTTATCAGCATCCTGGGGTCAACCCGCTGGCGCTGGGCCGCGCCGTCTGGCAAAACCTCAGTGGCGGGCGGGTGTTGTCGGGGGGCAGCACGTTGTCGATGCAAGTTGCCCGTTTGCTGGATCCCCATGAGCGTACGTTGCCCGGCAAGTTGCGCCAGTTGTGGCGCACGGCGCAGTTGGAATGGCATTTGTCGAAGGATCAAATCCTCACGCTGTACCTCAATCGCGCCCCGTTTGGCGGCACCTTGCAAGGTGTGGCGGCGGCCAGTTGGGCGTATCTGGGCAAGTCGCCGCAGCAACTCACACGTTCCGAAGCCGCGTTATTGGCGGTATTGCCGCAAGCGCCGAGCCGTCTGCGCCCCGATCGTCACCCCGAACGTGCGCAAGCGGCGCGCGATAAAGTGCTGCGCCGTCTGGCCGAGTATCAGGTGTGGCCGCAGGCCGCGGTCGATGAAGCGCTTGAAGAACCCTTGCTGCTGGCACCGCGGCTGGAGCCGAGTCTGGCCCCCTTGCTGGCGCGGCGTTTGAATCGCCCGCACAGCCCGCCGCTGATTCGCACCACGCTGGATGCCAGCTTGCAGCGTCGCCTTGAAGACCTGCTGCTGGGCTGGCGTGCCCGTCTACCCGAGCACACCTCGGCGGCGATCATTGTGGTCGAGACTGAAACCATGGCCGTGCGCGCCTACCTGGGCTCGGTCGACATCAATGACGCGCGGCGCTTTGGCCATGTCGACATGATCAACGCCTTGCGCTCGCCGGGTTCGACGCTCAAACCGTTCTTGTACGGGATGGCGATGGATGCTGGGCTGATCTACTCCGAATCGCTGCTGCAAGATGTGCCGCGTCGTTATGGCGACTACCGGCCGGGCAACTTCTCGATGGGCTTTAGTGGGCCAGTGTCGGCCAGCTCGGCACTGGCTATGTCACTTAACTTGCCGGCGGTGCAACTGCTTGAAGCCTACGGGCCTAAACGTTTTGCGGCGGACCTGCGCAACGGCGGATTGCCGCTGAGTTTGCCTGCCTTGGCCGAACCCAATCTGGCGCTGATTCTGGGGGGCGCGGGGAGCCGCCTGGAAGACGTGGTCAGCGGCTACAGCGCGCTGGCCCGTGGCGGCAACAGCGCTAACCTGCGTCTGCAGCCGCAAGACGAGTTGGTCGAGCGGCGCATGCTGTCACCGGGTTCGGCGTGGATCATTCGACGCATTCTGAGTGGGCAGGCGCGCCCTGATCGCGACCCGAGTGCCGAGTTGGTACAGCGCCCGTCATTGGCGTGGAAGACCGGCACCAGTTATGGGTTTCGCGATGCATTGGCGATTGGTGTGGGGCCGCGTTACCTGATTGGCGTATGGATTGGCCGCCCGGATGGCACGCCGGTGCCGGGGCAATTTGGCCTGGCCTCGGCTGCGCCGCTGATGCTGCAAGTGCACGATGTACTGAGCAATCGCGACAGCCAGCGGGGCATTGTCGCCCCGATACAGCCGGTGCCGAGCACGGTTGGGGTGGCCGCGATTTGCTGGCCGCTGGGCCAGCCGCTGAGCAAAAGTGACCCAAACTGCCGCCGTCAGCGCTTCGCCTGGACGCTGGACCACACCACGCCGCCGACCTTGTTGGCGGCCGACCAACCGCTGGGTGTGGGTTTGCGCGAAACCCTCTGGGTCGACCCGCAAGGCCTGCGAGTCGGCCCGCAATGCCCCGGCGCGCAACAGCGCGAAATCGCGTTGTGGCCTGCACCGCTTGAACCCTGGCTGCCACGGGTTGAACGACGCGAAGCTCGCTTGCCGCCTGCCTCGACAGACTGCCCGCCACCGGCCTTGAACGCCGTTACCACGTTGACGATCGTCGGCGTGCGAGAAGGCGACCGCCTGCGGCGCCCTGCGGCGAGCCAAGCCTTACTGCGCTTGGCGTTGTCGGCGTTGGGCGGTGACGGTCGCCGCTGGTGGTTCCTCAACGGCGCGCCGCTGGGCGACAGCGGGCACCAGGAAACACTCAACACCACCCTCGATCACCCGGGTCGATACCAACTCAGCGTACTCGACGAAAGCGGGCAAACAGCCCGGGTCGAATTCAGCGTGGTGGAATAGGAACTGGCCCGATCCGCCAAAAAACCAAATCAATTAGCGTTATATCGTTAGTGATTAATCGGTGCGCGTGCACAAATAACAAAAAATCAGCCATTGATTTATAAGTTCTTTTAACGCGTAACCCTCCCAAAGTATTAATCATTAAATGCACTAAGACCCTTGGATATATAAGGGGTTAATACCAAGTTGTGAATTGTTCTGGTCCCCACGCAGCGTAGATATGGTCACACGGACGAACGTATCTCTGACGTTAGAGCAGAGAGCTTTCGAACTCAGGCGAATCAGGTGCAAGGGAACACATCATGAACACTCAACTGTGGTTAAAAACAAGTACAGCCCTACTGTTGGTGATGACTGTCAGCCTCGCGGGCTGCCATAGCGGCGGTGGCGGGTCCAAAAGTCATGTTGAATCGAGCACGCCAGATGGCGGCACGGGTGGCACAGGCGGTGGTGACGGCGGTACCGGTGGGGGTGATGGCGGCACAGGCGGTGGAAATAACGGTGGCGGTAACAACGGTGGCGGTAATAACGGCGGTGGCAACAATGGTGGTGGAAATAACGGCGGCGGTAACAATGGCGGCGGCAACGGCGCCAGCAACACGCCTCTGGTCACCGGCCAGGTGGTTGCTCAGGTCGGCACCGCTGTCGGTGGCGTAGGCACGACGGTCAGTGGTTTGGGCTCCACGTTGACGACGGTGCCTGTCGTGGGTGCGGCCGGTGGTCTGGTCACCAATACCGGCAATGCGGTGACGTCCATCAGCGATGGTTTGAAAGGCCTGGGCACGCTGGGCACAGATAAAGACTCGCTGGGCCTCACTGTCGCTGGCGCAACCAATGCGGTGGCTGATGTCGGTAAAGGTGTGTCCTCGCTGGGCCAAGGTGTCAGCGGCTTGCTCGACAACACGCCGATCAGCCAAATCCCGTTGGCGGGCGACTTGACAGGCAAGGTCACAGGCGTGGCGGGTGGTCTGGTGGACAAAGTTGGCACAACCGTCACCATGCTCGGCAACACGCTGACTACTGATGTCACCAGTGGCCAATTGGGCAAAGTCACCGGAACGGTCAATGACAAAGTACTGGTGCCCGTGATTTCGCTGGTCGAGAAAACCACGGGTCAAGTGGGCACTGCAACAGGGTTGGGAGCCCCCGTGGACGGTGTCTTGAACAAGGTGGGCGGTGTGGTGACCGGCCTCGGCAATAAGGTGACCACTGTCGGCGATCAAAACCCGGTAACCACGTTGGTTGGGGGGGCATTGGTCGGTGTCGGCGGTGTGGCTGACAAGGCCGGTGGTTATGTGAACCCGGCGCCTGGAACAGGCACGGGGACTGGCACCGGACTGGGTGGATTGCTGGGCGGTGTGACAGGTGGCTCGGGTACCGGCACTGGCGCTGGTGGCGTGGGCGGCTTGTTGGGTGGTGTTGCAAGTACAGTCGGTGGTGTTGTGGGTACTGTCACCGGTTCAGGTGCTGGCGCAGGAGGTGTTGGCGGCTTGCTGGGCGGTGTGGGTATTGGAGCAGGTGTGGGTGTAGGGGCGGGTGTCGGTGCAGCAACAACCACCTCGGGCGCAGGTGTTGGCGCTGGAGCGGGGGCTGTTGCAGGCGCGGGTGCCGGTGCTGGTGCAAGTTCGGGTACAGGTTTGGTCGGTGGCTTGGTTGGGGGAGTGATTGGCGGGTTAGGCAACTTGGGCAAGAAGAACTAACGAAATTGCACCTGGCCGGTTCGACGGCCATTCCTACAACGCCTACGCTTGGTTGGGACGAGAGATTCATTTGGATCTCTCGTCTTTTTTCATGTTCAGGTTGTAGGACTCCTATTTGGACAGCGTCACCGCCAGATGACTGACGCCCCAGATCGTTAAGCCGCTGAAGTTGACCATGGAGTGTCATATGCGAACGTACGTCCCTTTTTTACTCTTGGCATTGACCCCTTATGTGAGTGCCGACCCCCTTCCGCGTTACCTCAACAGCAACGACACCCTGCAATCTCTGCCAACGCCCAACTTGCCGGTGGATGCCTATCGCCCGCAAACGCCTGCGCTGGAATTGCCCAAGCCGGGTTCAGCCGAATCTCAACCTTTATTGATGGGCACCCAACTGACCATCCGCAAATTGCAGATTGAGGGCGGCACGGTGTACCCGCTGCAAGAGCTGGGTGCGGCTTATAAACCGTTGCTGGGCCATGAAATCACGCTGGGCGAATTGATTGAAGCCACGCGCAGCATCACCCAGCGTTACCAAACCGATGGCTACTTGTTGTCGTACGCGTTTTTACCCCCGCAGAACTTTGATCAAGGCCTGGTGCGTGTGGTGCTGGTCGAAGGGTATATCCGTGATTACAAGGTCGATGGCGATGTAGGGCGGGTCAAAGGGTTTATTGATGAACTGGTCGACAAGCTCAAGGGCGAGCGCCCGTTGACCCGCAAAACCTTTGATCGATATGCCACGCTGATGAGCCGGATTCCGGGGGTGACCTTGCAGGCGCAAGTGCCGCCGCCGGGTACCACTGATGGTGCGGCAACGCTGCAGGTCACTGCCAGTCGCAAACCGTTCACCACCAGCATGAGCCTCACTGAAGGCAGTCGTGACAGTACCCAGGCCCTGTTTGGCGTGAGCAGCAACTCGCAAACCGCCATGGCCGAGCAACTGACCTTGAGCGGATTGTTCCCGCCCGGCAACGACAAAGAGCACTACTACCGTCTCGATTACAGCCAATACCTCAACGCCGAAGGCACGCAGTTGAGCCTGTATGGCGCGCGCTATCGCAGTGATCCGGGCACCAACATTGCGACCAGTGATGGCTTTGAACTCAAGCCCCATCGCGAGAATGACCGTTTTTCGATTGGCGTCAGCCACCCGCTGATTGTCGCGCCGGATCAATGGCTAAGCGTCGCGGGCCGCTTGTACGGGGTCAATGACAAAACCGACTACGACGTGGTCGGGTATTCGCAGACCATCAGCGAGAAAACCAACGTACGGGCGCTGGCCTTTGAAGGTGACTGGCGCACGTCCACGGCCAGTCAGTTGCGTATTGTCAGTGCCGGTCTGTACCAAGGCATCAATGGAATGGGGGCCAAGACCGAGAGCAACTTGACCGGCAATCACTACGACCTGGACTTCTTTCGTTTGCGATTATCCGGCGTGCAGAGTGATACGTTCTTCGATAATTGGCAGGGTGTGATGTCGGGTGCGTTGTATTGGACAGACGACAGTTTGCCGGACAGCGAGCGGGCTGTTTTTGGTGGGCAAAACTTTGGTCGAGGTTATCCCGATGATCAGGCTTCAGGTGATAAAGGCTGGGGTGTGGCGTATGAACTCAACTACAGCTTTAATCGCGAGGGTGAGTGGGTAAAACTGTTACAGCCTTATGCCGCTCTGGACAGGGCTAAAACTTGGTTCAATGAACTTCCGCTTAAAGGCGCTGATATGTCATCCGCGGCTGTTGGGCTACGATTTGGCGATAAGCGTTATTACAACATTGCATTTGAAGTTGCCAAGCCACTGTCAGATATGGCATTGGACAGTTTTAACCGTCGACCACGCTATACCTTGAGTTTTAGTTATCAGCTGTAAACCGGTTTGAGCGCTATTGGGGTGTGACGGGTATTAAAGGGTGATGCCCGTCAGTTAGCAAACACTGTTGTACCTGTGGGAGCCTGGCTTGCCAGCGATACAGGCGATGCGGTTTTTCTGTCAAACCGCGTCGATACCTTCGCGAGCAAGCCCGCTCCCACAGGGGATTAGATCGTCGAGGGATATTAAACAGCGGGTGTCGGGAAGAGAGTGTCGAGGGTGTTAATCAGACGCACGTGATAGATGGGCTTGCGAAACAGGTCCAGGACCTGCAAACGCAACAGATCACTGACATCGTTCATGTCGGCGTGCCCCGATATGACGATGACCGGCAAATGCTGGCGCGAGGTGTGATTGCGCAGCAGCTGAATCAGCTTAATGCCGCTTTCTTCGGGCATGCGAAGGTCGGTGATGACCAGTGCAATGTCCGGGTGTTGGGTCAACTGCTGAAGGGCGAGTGTGACGGATGTTGCCGTGAAGCAACAAAAGTTCTCGCCCTCCAACAGTTCAGCCAACTCCAGCAGTGCATCTTCTTCGTCATCCACCAAGAGCAACTGTTGGCGTGTTGAGAAAGGAGGCATGCTAATGACTCGTAGGGATGAATTAATTAAGCTGTTTTCAATCCCGCCGTGATCTTGGTAAAAATACTGGTGACCTCTGTTTGCACGGCGGGTGATAGCCCTGCAATAACCACTGCTACCATCGCTGCAATAATGGCGTATTCAATACCCGAAGCACCTTCTGTTCGTTGAACAAACAGTTTGGCCTGGCGCGTCAGGAATACTTTGGTCGGAACATATACGCTAAGAACAGTATTTAAAAACATCTGACATCTCCTTGGTGCACCGGGGAGGGCACTGCGTCACTGTGATACTGCGTGGTTTCCATTTGCCATTACAGAATTGGCAATATTTAATGATTCAGCAACTGTAATAAGTAACTAATCAGAAAGTATTAATCCTAAAGAGTGCCGGGAAAAATGTGTGCTGAATCAAAGTAATCAGAATGTATTAAAGATTTTTAGTTCCACTAATGGCATTTTGATTTACCTGCGCTACTTTCAAATAGCAAAACGGTTGTAACAGCGTTGCCTGTTCATAACTGCCTGGGTGCGAGTGGGTCATTTATCTGCAGTACGCAGTGAAAAAGGGGAGTGTGTTTATGAACAATCGACGTAGTTTAATTCTTGCAGCCATCCTGTTTGTGGGCGCCATCGCCGCCGGCTACTGGGGGCTGGTGTTAAGCCGGCAACAACCGGTTGCCGCTGTGCCGATGACAGAGGTGGTTGAGCAAGGCGTGGCTGCCGTTGAGGACAAAACCCTCAAGCCCGTGGTTGTGCTCACCCGCGATGTGCCGCCCCATGTGGCGCTGACCGCCGATGACCTGACCGTTGAAAAATTGCACACCGCACCGATTGGCAGCTTCGCCTCGCTTGATCAGGCAGTGGGTCGCACGCCATGGCGCAGCCTGAGTGCAGGGACTTGGGTCAATGAGCAAAGTTTTGAAGTGGGTGGCCCATTGGCGCGGATGATTCGTCCTGACGAGCGCGCGCTGGCAGTCGCGATTGATGAAGTGATCGGCGCCGCCGGGCAATTAACGCCAGGCGATTACGTCGATGTTCTGTTGTTTTTGCGCCAGGACACGGCCAACCCGCAACAGTCCGCGCAGGTGGTGCTGCCAGCCGTGCGAGTGCTGAGTGTGGGTGATGAGATGGGCTTGACCAGCGACGGCCAACCGGCCAATCCCCCGCTGAATGCCGAAGAAGCTCTAAAGCAAACACAACGGCGCGTCGTTGCACGCACCGCAGTCCTGGCCGTTCCCGAACCGCTGCTTGATCAACTGATGCTTGCTACTCAGGCCGGTACTTTGCGCCTGGCCGTGCGCAGCGCCGAAGAGCAGCGCCTGAGCAAATACTGGGCAGGCGAAAAGGCGACATCGAACACTATCGATAACGCCAAGCGCAGCCTGTATCAGTTCAACCAGTTGTCCATGGTCAACCCGGTAAAAGCCCCGGTGCCCGGTAATTACGGCGCTCCTCGGCCACGCGGTATTGAAATTATTCGCGGCAATCAAGCGGCTAAGCAGCCTGGTCAATAAACTCCTGATCTACAAGGAAGTCCGCCATGAGCGAACGTCGCGTTGCACTGTACAAACGAGTTGCCTGGACATTGGTCTTGAGCAGTTTGCCCTTTGAAATGGCCTTGGCCGCCTCAAACAATTGCACCGCGCTCGGGCCGTTGCCTGCGGTATTGGAAGTGACCCAAGGCGCCCAGCAAGCACTGAATTCCCCCGTCAGTATTTCGCGCATCGCAGTGGGCGACCCCACCGTTGCCGATGTGCATGCCAACGGCAGCAATGACTTTTTGCTGACCGGTGTGGCGCCGGGCACCACCAGCCTGATGGTCTGGACGGCCTGCTCGAAGTCGCCGCGCCAGAGCATGGTGTTCGTCAAGGGTCGTGCGACTGATGGCTTTACCAGCACCTCATTGCCACCGTCTGCCGATGCGACATTGCCTAGCCAGGTGCAAACCGATATTCGTTTTGTTGAAGTCAGCCGTACCAAGTTGCAAGAAGCCAGCACCTCGATTTTCGGCATGGGCAAAGACTTTCTGTTCGGCTCGCCGGGCTCATTTATCAGCAATGCCGAGAGCGTGATTACCGGCGGCCCGGTGGCTAACGGCAAGTACTTCAACATTGGTTTTGGCGGAGGTCGGGTCAAGGCCATGATCAATGCGCTAGAAGGCAGTGGTTTTGCTTACACCCTGGCGCGTCCAAGTCTGGTTGCCCTGAGCGGGCAGAGTGCAACGTTTCTCGCGGGTGGCGAAGTGCCTATCCCGGTGCCCAGCAGTGGCAGCGATAACGTTTCCATCGAATACAAAGAGTTTGGTATTCGCCTCACGCTGACGCCGACGGTGATAGGGCGTGATCGGATCCTGCTCAAAGTGGCGCCCGAAGTCAGCGAACTGGATTACACCAACGCGGTGACGATTGCCGGTACTGCGGTGCCGGGGCTGAACATTCGACGTACCGATACCAGCATTTCTTTGGGCGATGGTGAGAGCTTCGTCATCAGTGGTTTGATCAGCTCGCGCAACAGTTCGCAGGTGAATAAATTTCCGGGGCTGGGCGACATTCCGGTACTCGGTGCGTTCTTTCGCGATTCGAACATCAGCCGCGAAGACAAAGAGCTGCTGATGATCGTGACCCCGCATCTGGTTCAGCCGCTGGCGGCCAATGCACAGTTGCCTAGTCTACCCGGCGAAAACCTGCGCAATTACGACCCTAACTGGTATCGCCTGTACTTCCTGGAAAACGGCAATTTCAACCGCCGTAGTGGGTTATCCCAATGAGCCAGAGCCTGAGCCAGACGTTTCTCGCGCTAACGCGCAACAACACGGACCTTGAGTGGTTACAAGGTGCGCTGGCGCCGCTGGGGCAAGTCGTGGGCGCCGGAAGCAGTAGCCTGGATGAGCTGCTGGCGTTGATTGACGTGACCTTCGCCGGGCTGGTGTTTGTGGGGCTGGACCGCGAAAAAGTGGTGTCGCAGTGCGCGCTGATTGAAGGTGCGCTGGAAGCCAAGCCGATGCTGGCCATTGTCGCGTTGGGCGACGGCATGGATAACCAGTTGGTATTAAATGCAATGCGTGCCGGGGCGCGAGACTTTGTCGCCTACGGCTCGCGTTCCAGTGAGGTGGCCGGGCTGGTTCGGCGCTTGAGCAAACGCTTGCCGCCTACGGTGCCGAATACCGAGCTGGGAGGCCTGACGGTGCTGTTCAGCGCGCAATGCAACGCCGATGGTGCATTGGTCGCCAGCCACTTGGGCCTGGAAGTGCAAAAGAGCGGGCAGAAAACCCTGTTTCTGGATTTGGGCATTCCGCGGGGTGACGGCCTGGCGTTGCTGGGCCTGGAAAGTTCGTTCTTTTTTGGCGATGCCCTGCGTCATTTGCGGCGTCTGGACAGCACCTTGATCGACAGTGCGTTTACCAGCGCACCTGGCGGCATGCGCGTGTTGGCCAACAGTGCCAACGATGAGCCGGTGGAACAGACCAGCGCCGCCGAGTTGTACATGTTGCTCAGCGCCTTGCGTCAGCACTTTCAACACATTGTGGTGAACCTCACGGGGCAACCGGACGGTGAGGCGTTACGTACCTTTGTCAGCCACTGCGACAAGTTGCTCTGGTACACCGATCAAAGTGTGCTCGATTGCCGACGCAATCTGGACGTGCTCAGCGTGTGGCGTGCCAAGGGCATGAAGCTCGATCACGCTGCTCTGGTGGTCGACCGTTACTTGCGCGGCGTTGCCCCTGATGCGGATGCGCTGGCCAAGAGTTTTGGTTTTCCGGTGGTGGCCACGTTACCGCTGAGCCCCGAGTTGCGGATCAATGCCAAGAATCAGGCAGTGACGCTGTATGAGTTGGCCCCGCGCGAGGCCCTGAGCCAAGGGTTGAAAAAAATCGGTGATCAGTTGGCGAAGCGATCGCAGTTGCCGGGTCAGTCTTCTGACGCATCCGGTAATTGGTTGAACCGCCTGTGGGGGTCGAAATGACCAATGAACAGTTATTCGGTTCTGGCTTGTACAAAGACGGGCACGCCGACCACGACGGCCTGAAACTGGTGCTGCACCGTTACATCATTGATGCCCTTGAGGAGAGCGGAAAAAATCTGCTGGAAGATTCGCGTCACGCTTTGTCGCAATTTGTGACGGATCGTGTGGCTGAATATGTATCGCGCCTGCACCTGGCCATATCGCGTTATGAGATGGAGCGGCTGGCTGAAGAGATCGTCGATGAACTGACCGGTTTCGGACCGCTTGAAGTGCTGCTGCGCGACCCGGCCGTGACCGAGATTCTGGTCAACGGCCCGCACCGGGTGTTTGTGGAACGTGCGGGGATTTTGAGCCAGAGCGATCTGCGTTTTATCGACGATCACCACGTTGAGCGGGTGATGCAACGCATTCTGGCGCCGCTCGGTCGGCGCCTGGATGAGTCGTCACCGATGGTCGATGCGCGCCTGCCGGATGGTAGCCGGGTCAATGCGATCATCCCGCCGATTGCGCTGGACGGCCCCTGTCTGTCGATTCGGAAATTTCGCAAGGATATGCTCAAAAGCAGCGACCTGGTGGCGATGCAAACCATCGATCAGGCGATCTACGAATTTTTCCAGGACGCGGTGGGCAAGCGTTGCAACATCTTGATCAGCGGCGGTACCGGTACCGGTAAAACCACGTTGCTGAACATCCTGAGTCAACTGATCAACCCGCATGAACGTCTGGTCACCATCGAAGACGTGGCTGAATTGCAATTGGCCCACCCGCACGTGGTGCGCCTCGAAACCCGCCCGCCGAATGCCGAAGGGCACGGTGAAGTCAAATCCAGCGACCTGATTCGAAACGCCCTGCGGATGCGTCCGGACCGCATCATCCTCGGCGAGATTCGGGGCGTTGAAGTGCTCGACGTGATGACCGCGATGAACACCGGTCACGATGGTTCGATGAGCACGGTGCACGCCAACACTGCACAAGATGCCTTGCTGCGTCTGGAAACCCTGGTCGGTTTGACCGGGCGGACGGTGGCAGAGAAAACCCTGCGCCAAATGATTTGCGCTGCGTTGGACGTGATCATCCAGCTGACGCGCATGCCGGATGGTCGGCGGTGTGTCAGTGAAGTGCTGGAGGTGGTCGGTGTGCGTGACGATGTGTACGTCACCAACACGCTGTTCCGCCTCGACAAGCGCACCGGCTTTGGCTTTATGCGCGAAGCGCAGAACCCGGCAGGCGACAAGTTACGTCGTGATCCGATTTTGAATGCCAACGGCTGAGGGGCTGAACATGACTCCCTCCTTAGTGCTTTTTACGATCAGTGTGTTGATGTTCGGGATGTCGATGAACCTGGCCTATCGCACGCTGCGTGACCCGGCGACCAATCGGGTGCTGGACCGCTTGAGCGAAGGCTTGCCGCAAACGGTAGAAAAAGCGCCAGGTATCGCATGGCTGGACCGGGCGTTTTTACAGGCCGGGCTGGCCCGTCCTTCGGAGCGCCTGGGGTTGTGGTTGAGCATTTGGCTGGGGGTTGCGCTGCTGGCGGGACTGCTCGGTGGCTGGGTGTTCTTGCTTGCGTTTGTGGTATTGCCGCCCGTGGTACTGAAATTGTTTGTCAGCTGGCGCTACCACCGCCGGGTGCGGCGCATGGTGTCGCAACTGCCACAATTGCTTGATCACTGCGTGCGCAGTTTGAAGGCTGGCCGCACCTTGTCCGATGCCGTGTTGACTGCCATCGACGCGGCCAATGAACCGCTCAAAAGCAGTATCAGCCGCGTGTCGCGCAACGTGCAGCTAGGGGTGAGCTTGCCTGAGGCGGTACAAGATTTTGCTGAGCTGTATGAGCGCGACGAATTTCGCATGTTCGCCCTGGGACTTAAGGTTAACCATCGTTATGGCGGCAATGCCAGTGAGCTGCTGACCAATCTGATGGTCCTGATTCGTGAGCGCGAACAAGGTGCCCGCAAGCTGAAAGCCATGACGGGTGAAACCCGTGTAACGGCGTGGGTGTTGGGCCTGTTGCCGGTGTTGGTGGTGGGCTATTTCATGCTCACCAACCCGGGCTACATGCTCAAAATGTGGCATGACCCGGGCGGTCAGCACATGTTGCTGATAGCACTTGGCATGCAACTATTGGGTAGTTTTGCGCTGTGGCGCATGGTGCGGAGCGTATGACATGGCCTATGTAATTTGCGCAGCGCTGCTGCTCGGCGTGCTGGGATTGCTGATCAACAACATGGTCCAGGACCGTATGCGCCAGCAGCGGGTGATACAACGCCTGGACGGTGACAAAACCGGGCCGAGCAAACTGCGTCTCTGGATGCGAGCGCTGGGTGACAGCAAATTTGGACAGCGCTCCGTTTCGCTGGACACCGAAACCCAGACACTGCTTAACCGTGTGGGTTGGCGTAACGCGAGCCAACGCTCGTTGTTTGCCGCGTTTCAGGTCGGCACGCCGGTCGCGTTCGCCGGGCTGGTGTTTTTAGGGCACGAGTTGTTCTTTCCGCGCTCGGGCAACCTGCTGGTTGTGCTGCTGTGCGCTTTGGCTGTGGGCTATCTGATACCCAAGCGAATGCTGGCTTACGTCGCAAAAAAGCGGCAGGAAGAAGTGGCGATAGAAGTGTCGACCTTCATCCCTTTGCTACGCATTTTGTTTGAGTCAGGCATGGCCGTTGAGCAGGCACTGCGGGTGCTGAGCACGGAGGGGCGGCAGTTGCTGCCGGTGCTCACTGGCGAGTTACGGCTGATTCTGTCCCGGGTCGACTCAGGGTTGGAGTTGAGCCAGGAACTGAGCAAAACCGCGAGCATGCTGGAAGTGGATGAGTTCAATGACACCTGCGTGATTCTTCAGCAATTGATTCAACAGGGGGGTGGCGCGATGAAGTCGTTGCAGACCCTTAAAGAGCTTCTCGATGACCGGCGCATGACCCGTATGGAGGAATACATCTCCAAAATGTCCGCGAAGATGTCGGTAGTGATGATGGCGTTTCTGTTCCCGGCGCTCATGATCGTTTTGGCCGGGCCGAGCTTTGTCGCTATCTCACGCGCGTTTACTTCTTGATCTGGAGTCTGTCTATGAAAGCCATCATCGCCGTCTGTGTGTTGTTGCTGTTGGGCGGGTGCGCGACCGGAGGCCAGAGCAATCCGCCGTGGCTGTCCATGACCGAAGGCAGTTGCGCCAAGTTGAGTGGCGATCAGGAGCTGTCGATGAACCTGGCAGACGACATGGCCAAGGAAGGCAAGTTGCACGCCAGCCTGGCCAACCTGCAAAGCCTGCCGGAGCGTTATGCCCAAGTGCAGTTGCGCAAGGCGCGGATTTATCGCCAGTTAGGGCGCCCGGAAGCCGGACCGTTGTATCGCGGACTGTTGGGGACCTGTTTGAGCGCAGAAGGTGATCATGGTCTGGGCCAACTGGCTGCAGGGCGAGGGGATAACACGTTGGCCGTGACCTACCTTGAGCGGGCGGCGCAGGCCGCACCCACCGATGACAAGATCCGCAATGACCTGGGGGTGGTGTACCTCAATCAACTGCGCCTCGACGAAGCACGTTTTGAGTTCTTGACCGCTTTGGAGCTCAAGCAGACAGACTCGTTGGCAGCGCTGAATCTGGTGACGTTGCTGATTTATCAGGACCAGTGGAAACAGGCCTCAGAACTGGTGACGCGTGCCGGGTTGACGCCTGAGCAGGTAGGTGATGCACAGGCAAGAGCACAAGCCCTTAAAACCCAGGCCCGGCCTGCCAGCAACCAGGTTGCTGCGATCAAATAATGCAGTGGAGGTGTGTCATGAAAGTGTCTATTCACGTGGGCGTGCTGCTGGCGGTATTGCCATTGAGTGCCCTGGCCATTCAGCCGGGGCCGGCGGCTCAGTCGCAGCAGGAAACCGAACGCTGGTTGCAGCTTCAGATCAATGGGCAGGCGAAGTCTGCGGTGACCCAGACGGCGACCCCGGCAGAACGCGAGCGCAGCCTGCAACGCTGGCTGGACAGCTACACGCATCCGATACCTGAGTACTACAAGCAGAGTGAAGGCGGTAAGGCCAAGCAGGAGTAAGGTCGCAGGAGTGGCTTAAGCACATTCGTAGCAGTTGCCGCAGGCTACGTCCGGCGACGTAGTCGTCGTAAAAACGGCTATCGCGATCTTTCAGGAGGATCAGGTATTCAGCATTTACGATCGTTTCGCAATCGCACGCAACCTCGCGAAGCTCGGCAGCTGCTACAGAGGTTTTTGGGCTGCGGCTAGCCACGCTCCAACAGGCTCTCGGAGCGTGGCTCAAGCGCTAGTGCGCGGTTTGCCGATGCTGCTGGCTAGCGGCGCTAGGAGACAACGCCAGGGCCAGTTGGGTGCGGTTATTCATGTGGGTCAGACGCAGCACTTGCGACACGTAGAGCTTGACCGTGTTCTCGGTAATGCCCAGGTCACAGGCGATCTGGTAGTTGGTCTGGCCTTTGCCCACGAGCTTGGCGACATCCAGTTGGCGCGGTGACAGCTGTTTGAATATGGGAGGGACCTGACCTTCGACTTGAGCCTGTTCAGGGGGTGGGGAAGGCACGGTTTGCGCGGGGCGCATCACGGACTCCATGTCGTGATAAAGGCCGTCGATCGATGCGGCTAAAAACTGCATTTTCTGATTCAGGTGGCCCAGATGTTCAGTTTTTTTACGCTCCTGCAAAACCGCGTCCTGACGTTTGATGCCCTCAAGCAACTCGTCCAGGTCGACCGGCTTTTGATAGTAGTCGGCAATACCGATGCGCAAGGCTTTGATCACGTCCTGTTTATCGGCTCGGCCGGTCAGCAGGATGCTTTCAAACAATCGGCGTTTACCGGCAATTTTCTGCAGGTGCTGAGTCAACTCGATACCGTTCATGTCGGGCATGTGCAGGTCACACAACACCAGACTGATCTCGGGATCGGCGACGAAAGCCGCAATTGCTTCACGGCTGGAAACGCAAGGCACACAGCGGTAACCGCTGCTTTCCAGAAATTCGCTGAGTTCTTCGACGATCAAAGGTTGGTCGTCGACCACTAGTACTTTTATTAGAGAGGTGAGCTTGTTCACGCGTTACTCCATGCCTGGCAAGCCAAATATTGGGCGTCCTTGACCATTCTTTTGAATGGGGGGGGGTTTTAAAACATAGACGTAGTTTCCCACGCTGTACATCAAATAAGTCCTACGTTCTGACTAGGGTATACACAAAGTCGTCACAGTGAAGCCAAAGAGTAGAAAAGGTGCAAAAGGCAATTTTTTTGACGTTTGCAGGGTAGGTTCCATGCCGTGAGGGTTAAGCCGTTGATTCAGCAAAGACCGAAATTTTGGCGCCAGCCAGTACCACAGTCCGGCACCAAGACCCGCGCCGATAAAGGTGCCCAGCAGCATCTGACGATCGGTTGCAAGCGCCAGGGCAATCAACAGTTTTACATCGCCCGCGCCCAGTTTGTTCAAGGCATAGCCGGGCAGGGTCAGGACTAATGCGATCAACAGCGCCCAGCCCCCTTCGCCTGCACTGGCGCCGAGCCAGGTGTGGCCGGTCCAGAGCATGTACAGCAGCGCCAGTGCCGCTGCGCCAAAGGTCAGGCTGTTGGCGATCTGGCGCTGGATGAGGTCTTGGGTGGCGCAGGCGATGAACCAAATGAACACAACAAGAAAGTGAATCACGTATTAAGCATCCCTTTTTTACGAATGATTCTATGATGATATTACGGTCGATTGGCAGGGTAGACGCAGTCATGAAAACAGGCCTTCCTCAGAAGCAAAAAGGTGCCGTCGCGATTGAGTTCGCGTTGGTATTTGTGATCTTTTTCGCAGTTCTCTACGGCGTTGTCAGCTACAGCTTGCCGTTGCTGCTGATGCAGTCATTCAACAACTCGACGGCTGAGGCCGTGCGGCGCAGCGTGGCTGTTGATCCGACGTCGCTAACGGACAAGGCTTACAAAGAGGCGGTGGAAAAGGTGGCGACTGACGTGTTGACGGACAAGCTGACCTGGGTGCCGTCTGCGGTGCGAGACTCGATCCAGAAAAAAGCGGAGTATGACCTCAACAACAAAATTCTGAAGGTGACGGTCAAGCTTCCGTCTACGGCATTGAGCAATATCATGCCGGTGCTCAAGCTGCCGGGTATCACGGTGCCCAGTTTGCCGGATGATTTACAGGCCCAGTCGAGTCTGCAACTTTGAATCGCGATGACGGGGTATTTGAGCGGTTACTGGGGCGGTCCAACGA
The DNA here is from genome assembly GCF_034347405.1 of Pseudomonas sp. CCC3.1. NCBI lineage: Bacteria > Pseudomonadati > Pseudomonadota > Gammaproteobacteria > Pseudomonadales > Pseudomonadaceae > Pseudomonas > Pseudomonas sp. CCC3.1. Next base: position 4,567,878 of record NZ_CP133778.1, on the reverse strand, counting down.
ACGCGTGCCTGCGTTTTCTGAGCCGCTGGCCCGTTCCGAAGCGGGTATTCAGTTGGTCCTTGATCATCAAGGGCGCGTATTGGAAACCCACGGCCTGCAACGTTATGGCCTGGCGCGGGGCCAGGGTCATGGAGCGCCACGCCTGTTGCTCGATTACATGGTGCCGGGCAGCACAATGGCGCTTGAAGGGGTACCGGCAGATTGGGTCGGGCAAAGCCTTGATCTCGATTTTCAATGCGTGGGCCTGCGGGTGGTACACACCCGTGGCTGGGTCCAGCCGCAGGCAGACGGCTGGCTCTTGCAACTGCTGGACATCAGCGATTTAAGGCTCGGCAGCCAGCAGGCCCGCAGCCGAGAGCAATGCACGCAATTAACCCTGCGGGTGGGCGAGCAACTGCGCCAATGCGGTTTCACGCGGTTGTCTGAAGTGGCAGATGAAGCGCTGCAAAACGTGGCCCAGCATGGACGCGTGCCTTGCATGGCGCTGGCCCTGCGCGATGAGTCTCAGCCCGGCTGGTACCTGTACAGCGCGTATCACGCGTTTGATGCTCCAAAGCTTTGGACGGCAGGGCAAATGCTGGGCGGTTTGTTCGACCCGCTTACCGGCTCGTCTCCCCAGCGGGTTGAGCGTGACGGCAACCCGCGGCTCAACGACCTGTTTGGCAATGCCGACGGTGTGCTGGTGCCGTATTACGATCAACAAGGGTTGTCGGCCTGGCTGCTGCTGGGGTTTTACCCGGCGTCGTTGCATGGCCCGCAGATGAGTGCGAGCGACTGGCTGCAAGTGTGCGCGGGTTTGGCCGGGCCGCTGCTGGACCGCTTGCGTGAGCAGCAACACCAGCAGCAACAAGTGCGCACGCACGCCCTGCAAGAACTACTGGGGACCGGCTGGTGGGAATGGTCCACGAGCCTTCAGCAGGTGCAGTTGGCTCCGCAGCTGGGTGCGAGCTTGCTGTCGACACAGGAGCCGCTGACACGTGATGCCTGGCTGGCGCTGTTTCATCCTGTTGATCGTGACGAACTGAACTACCGTTTCAATGAGTTGCTGGAACACGGCACCACGTTATTGTTCTGTGCGCGACTGCATCAGCCGCAGAGTGCCCAGACAGCGCCGTGGTACCGGGTTCAGGGCCAAGTGCTGGGTACCGGCCCGGAGCGGCGCATTGTGGGTTTCATGCTGGATGTCAGCGACATCAAACATCAGCAGCTACAGGCCGACGCCGCACACGCCCGGCTGAACAATTTAATCGCCAGCTCACCAGCGGTGATCTATGTGCAGCGGTATGAAGAAGGCGCGTTGCTGCCTGAGTTCTTCAGCGACAGCTTGCAGCCATTGCTCGGCTGGACGTTGGCCGAGAGCACGGGGGCCGAGCTGATCGAGTGGATTCACCCCGACGACCGCGAACAGTATTTTGAGCGCACCCGCCAACTGCTGCGAAATGGCAGCGCCCGCAGTCGCTATCGCCTGCGTGATCGAGGCGGCAATTATCACTGGCTGCTGGATGAAGCCAAATTATTGCGCGATGACGTGGGATTGCCGGTTGAAGCCGTCGGGCTGTGGCTGGACGTCACCGAAGCCACCGAGACGGCTGAACGGGTCAAGCGCAGTGAAGAGCGCTACCGGATTCTGGTCGAAGATTCCCCGGCAATGATTTGTCGTTACCAGCCGGATTTGACCCTGACCTTCGGTAACCAGCCGCTGGCCCACTACCTGGAATGCACCACCGAACAACTGGCGGGGATCAACCTGGGCAGTTGGCTCTCGGCCGAGCAGCGCGAAGCGTTTGTGCAGCGCATCTCAAAGTTAAGCCCGGAAAACCCGGTCAGTACGGCCGAAATCAGCTTGCAACTGCCGGGGCGTGAATACGCCTGGTGGGTGTGGTCGGATCGCGGCGTATTTGACGCCGAGGGCACGCTGTTGGAAATCCAGGCCGTGGGCCGAGACAACACCGAGGTGCGTCGCTCGCAACAGCAACTGACCCACAGCGCCAAAATGGCCACCCTGGGTGAAATGGCCACCGGCCTTGCCCATGAGATCAATCAGCCGCTGAACGTGATGCGCATGGCCATCGTCAATGTGCTCAAGCGCCTGAGCAACGGCGATGTACAGGTTGATTACCTGCAAGACAAACTCGCCCGCATAGACGCGCAAATCCAGCGTGCGGCGCGGGTGGTCGACCATATGCGGGTGTTCGGCCGCCGTTCTGAGGTCGAGCAGCAAGTGTTCAACCCGGTGCAAGCGCTGGAAGGGACGCTGGCCTTGCTCGGCGAAGGCTTGCGGGGCAAAGGTGTGGAGTTGCGCAGTGAAAGTCTGGAGAGCACCTTGCTGGTTCGCGGCCACGCCGACCAGTTGGAACAAGTGCTGATCAACTTGCTGGTCAACGCCCGTGATGCCCTGATGAGCAAGCGTGAAACCGACCGTGAGTTCCAGCCCTGGATTACCTTGAGCGCGCAAGCGTGCGGCAACTGCGTGCGCCTGTGGGTCGAAGACAACGCGGGGGGTATTGATCCGCGATTGCTGGAGCGGATCTTTGAACCATTCTTTACCACCAAGCCGATTGGGTTGGGCACCGGGCTGGGGTTGTCCGTGAGCTACGGCATTATCGACAACATGGGCGGGCGGTTAAGCGTCAGCAATACCGGGCACGGGGCCCGGTTTTGCGTGGAGTTGCCAGTGGTTGATCAGTCGGAGTTGTCAAAGGATTAGTTGAGGGCGTCCGCCTTGGTTGCAGGAGAGGTTGGCGCCCACATCTGCTACGGCAATGTTGACACCGAGCGCGGTCAGTAATGTGTTGAGGATTGGATTGACCAGCGAACCCAGAATGCCGTTCAAGACCGTTATGAGGCTCGACGTGAGCGTGTTGATCAATCCTGAGACGGCTTCAAGGAGGGAGCCTGTGACCGTTTTACCCGCGGGCGGGGTGTAAGACGTTGTGATGACGCTGCCAGACGCATTGGAGATTTGCAGCACATTGGCATTGGAGCCAAAGCTTTGATAAGTAGTGGCTTGTTTGACGCCAAGAAGATCAGGTGATGCGTAAAGTAAAGTCTTTTTGGAAGGTGCCACATCAGTATGAACTTTGAGGTTAAAACTGCCACCATCGCCATTGCCTGTTGAACAAAGAATTGCCAGTGCGCAGGTTTTCATGTTGATGTTGATGAGGTTGACAGGGGCAATGATGAGGCTGTTGGTAGTCACGTCTATCGGCGGAAAAGTACCTGTTTTCGGAGGTGCACCAATGCTGACTTTGGCTAATGCGGTATTGGCTTGGGCGGTCAGGGTTTTCGAGGTGTCACTGATGCAGCTGTAATCCGTGACGTAGCTATTGGCACTGGCGGCCTCAATATAAATGTCGATCTCGGATAAGAGGCTGAGTGAGGCGACTGACTTGCAATTGAGTAAGCACTCAACAGCGGCTATCAGATTAAGTTGTAAAACCTTGCCTACAATTTCTGCAACGGTGGATACCAAGCTGGTTAATAAATTGGTCAGCGGCTGCAGTGCATTGAGCAAGGGCAAACCGATTTGTATTCTGGTCTGTACTTGCGCGGTGCGAACCGATATTTGATTAGGGCCTGTGTAGTCCTTTTTGATTAATGCCGGGTTGCCGATCGCCGACAGTTGAGGGGGTTGAATGACCTTGGTGTAAACATCAATGTTAACGAGGTTAAGGGGGTTGATCGTCAGATGAGCCGATACGGCGCTCTTGCCGTTAGAGAGCTGAACAAGACCTTGTAAGAGATCAAATACTTTCAGATTTGCATCCAAGCCTGCACTTGGGGTTCCGTTTTTGATGTTGATTAAGTCGCCCAGTTTTAACACTTGTGTGCCATTGGTGAGTGCCACTAGATCTATGACGGCACCCAGTGCATTCACTGCGATATCAGCACCTGGTCCGTTTTTCTTTAATACGGTAACAGCCGCTTCCAGAAGTTGAGTGAGTTTGATATTGGTTTTGAGTAACTCGTCGTAGCTGCCAATACTGGGATTCAAGGAGATGAGTTGGTTGAGGTAACCGAGCAAATTAATATCGGTTGTTGCCAGCCCTTGCCATGACACGGCGCTGAGGTTTAATGAACCGCCCAAAAGCCCTCCGATCAAAGCATTAAGAATCGGAGATTTAGTGCTGTCGATATTGGCCAGTGTGCTGCGAATAGTCAGCATGGCCAATGGCGCCCCGCCAATAGTCCCCACTGCACTCGCTGTCAGATTGGTAGTGAGATCAATCCCTTTTTTTGTCAGCAAGTTCCACAGGCCCCCGGCCACGCTGGTGGGAACGGTGGTGGTCGCGATGACCCGGATGGCGCTGGATTGTGTGGCGTCGAGCTTGAAGGTGCGCAGGTTGTCACTGCCGGTCACCAGGGTGCCGCAGGTGGGGCTTATTTTTTGAGCACCGCCTGGCGCGAAGTTGTTGCGAGTGGCGCTGGCGTTGACGTAGGTCGTGGCGGTGCCATTGGCGCAACTGCCCCCTCGCGTGACCGCTTCGAGCGCAGCCATATCCGCCACCCGTTGCAGCTTGCGCTGCTCAAAGTACAGGCGACCGCTGTCGACCACCAATAACATAAAGAGCAGCACCATCCCGAGGGTGAGTGCCGCCATTAAACCAATTGCGCCGCGTTGTTGTTGCGGGGCCTTGAAATGCATGCCACGTAGTTGGGGAGACATCGAGCACTCCTGATGCTGGAACATTGCCCAGCGCTAACGCTCCAAAGTTTCAGCGAGTGTAGCCAAGAAGTGATCAGTGCGCTGGCAAGTTGCCAGTTTTAGAGGGGTTGTGTGAGCAACTAATCAAAAGTAGTCGATAAATGGTAGAGGGCGCTGTCTAAAAGACAACTGACTCACGAAAGTATTAATACATCCTGTTTATATACTTCGTGAGTAAGTTGCTACTCTAAAGTTGTATGGCTTACTTGGGTGGATAGTTGTTCAAGATTTTAGTCACCGCTTCGCGGATGGCCGCGCTGCGTTCTTGCGGTGTCGGGCTGTCGTTGAGGACTTTTTCAGCGCTGCCACGCCACACCAGCCTGCCGTCTTTGGCATCGGTCAGGTCGATCTGCAGGGTGCCGACCTGATAGATCACATTGCGGGTTTCGTTGTATGCCGCAGGGCCCCAATAACCTCCCCATGGGCCGCCCCCGTAAACGCCCCAAGGCCCGCCCCATGGACCGCCATAGCCGTAGTTAGTCACAACTTGTTCCTGGCGGTTGGCAACGATCAGGTAGGTTTGCACCAACAGGTCAGGCTTGCCGCCAGCAGCCACCGGGCGCAGGCCGCGTTGGTCCAGTTGGCTGCTCACAGCCTGAATAATCCGTTGCTCGGTCAGGTCACTTTTGAGCATCGGGTTATTCGGCTGGTATTGCACGGCAGGGTCTTTCCAGGCCCAGGTTCGGAACTGGGCGAAATCCACAGCAGGGTTGAAGTCGTGGCTAACCTGCATGCTTTCACAAGCACTGAGCAGCAGGGCCAATCCCAATAATGCAATGCGCCGTAACATGATGATTTCTCCGCTTGAACAATCAGTCTTAATGGGGAGGATAAGCCTGCACTGCCTTGTTCAGTGATTCGCGCAGGGCGTCACCGCGTTCGCTCAGGCTGCCTTTACTGCTGGTCTCTGCACTTGAACTCCAGACCGGTTGACCGGTTTTTCCGTCATACAAGTTGATGCGCACCACCATCACTTCAACTTCGTAGGTGCGCACCACCGGTACGTTGTTGTACATGCCGTACTGGTTGCCATAGCGGCCATAACGGTCGCCGTACATACCGCCATAACCATAGTCGTCCTGAACCTGGCGCAGACGTTTTTCTGTGTGCAAATCTGCGCTCACCAACAGGTCTGCCGGGCGGTTGGGCTGTACAGGCCGCAACCCGCGCTGGTCCAGGGCGTTGCTCACGGCTTCTGCGATTTGTGCCGAGTCAGCCCATGCCGAGCCTGCGGGCAGGCGGCCATTGAGCCAGGCCCAGCTTTGATAGCGGCCGTAGTCCCGTGGCGCTGCCGGGTAGGCGCTCAAGTCCAGGGTGTTGGCCGCCTGCGCCGGGGCGGGCTGCATCGGCAAGGAACTGGCGGTGTAAGGGTTGGGGCTTTGGCAGGCCCCCAATCCGAGGCTTAAAACGAGCAAGGCAACGCGGCGATACATCATGTACTCCTCGAACGGGTTGTTTAAACCGGGCGGCAAACCCAATGCAGATAACGTCCCAGCCCGGCAAACGCAGGATGGCGGCGATGGGCCAGTTCCATTTCAACCAGTGCTTGCAACTCGGCACGGGCTTGAAACTCCACCGGCATGTAGTCGTGAAACACCCGTACGCCGCTTTGCGTTTCAACGTGCCAGAGGCCTTCAAGCGCGGTCGCCAGCTCTCGCGGGTCGAGCGGTTGTTGCGGGGTGAGGCTCTGTTTTTCGCCCGCCATGTCGTTCTTGCGCATTTTGCGGAAGTGACCTTTGAGCAGGTTGCGATAGATCAGCGCGTCGCGGTTATAAAACGCCAGCGACAGCCAGCCGTCTTTGGCTGTCAGTTGGTGCAGCACGGGCAGAATCGCGTGAGGCTCGGCCAACCACTCCAGCACGGCATGGCACAGCACCAGGTCGTAGGGTTCGGTCAGTTGCCCCAGCAGTTCTTGCCACGGTGCCTGAATAAAAGTGCCGGTCTGGCCTGCCTCGGCAAAACGCTGACGCGCGCCTTCGAGCATCGGCGCCGCAGGTTCTGCCAGGGTGACGTCGTGACCTTGCTGAGCCAGCCACAGCGACATATGGCCAAGACCTGCGCCGATGTCCAGCACGCGCAACGGGCGCTGCGGCAATGACTCTTGAAGGTCGGCCTGAAGCACGGCCAGGCGAATGGCACCCTTGGCGCCGCCATAGATTTTCTCGGCGAAGCGGGTGGCCAGTTGATCGAAGTGACGGTCACTCATTGGTTGAAACGCCTTTCACTGTCGGCCAATTTGCTGCGCACCACTTCATTCATGTCCAGCCCCAATTCACTGCATAACAGCAGCAGATACAGCACGATGTCACCGACTTCTTGTCCGGCGTGGGCCAGTTTATCGGCGGGCAGTTGGCGTGATTGGTCTTCGCTGAGCCACTGAAAAATTTCCACCAGCTCGGCCATTTCGACACTGGCCGCCATGGCCAGGTTTTTCGGGCTGTGAAATTGTTTCCAGTCGTTGTTATCGCGAATGCGGTGCAGGCGTTGAGTGAGTTCGTCGAGGTTCATCGGGGGTGGGTTCTCCAGAAGGAGCAAAGCTTGCGGCTGAATAAGAATTGGTGCAAGTGAAAGGCATTGGGTACAGGCACATATCCCCTATGGGAGATTCTGGGGTGCGCTGCAAGCCGATTTCGTAGCAGTTGCCGAGCTTGCGAGGCTACGTCCGATTGCGAAGCGATCGTAAACCCTAAGTGCAGGATTTAACTGATACATCGCAGTGCTTGATTTTACGACTGCTGCGCAGCCGGACGCAGCCTCGCAAGCTCGGCAGCTGCTACGAATTTTCGCGCTCCCACAGATGATCCATTAACCAACGGGTCCCCACTGCCCGACCACATGCACCAAGTCCCCATGCCCGTTGAGCTGGAAGTCGCCACTGGAGCCCGCATCACTGCTCAGCAAAATGACTTCACTGGGCAGGCGTACCGGCTTTTTAAACGTCACATTGATCTCGATATTGGCCGCCGGTAAATGCGCGGTCAGCGCTGCCAACGCACGCGCCTTGAGCCAAAGCCCGTGGGCGATGGCGCTGGGCAGGCCAAAGAGCTTGGCGCTGGCGGCGCTTAGGTGGATGGGGTTGTAGTCGCCCGATACCTTGGCGTACTGGCGGCCAATATCGGCGGGGGCGTACCAGCGAGTCAGTTCGGTCAACGCCATCGGGGCTGGCGTCGCGCTCTGCGGCACGTCACCCGGCAGCTCGACGCCTTTGCACAGTAACGTACTGTCGGCTTCCCACAGTGGCCCAAGCAGGTCATCGACCTGAGTCACGACCTCGAACGTCGCGCCCTTGGGGTGTTTTTGCAAGTTGTGCACAAACACCCCGATGCGCAGTTGCGTCACGCCGCCCATGGGGCGCAAGACCCGAATCCGGTTGCTCAGATGAATCAGCCCGAGTAGCGGGAAGGGAAAGTCCTTGTCGGTCAGTAGCTGCATTTGCAGGCCAAAGGCTAAAACATGGGGATATGTCGGCGGCAACAGCGGGCTTGGCGCTAACCCGCAGACATCCCGAAAAGCCGCCAGCGACTCGGCTTGAACCTCGATCTGGCAGCGTAAACCCTGGTCCGGGAGGGTGTTGCCGGTGATTTTGCGCTTGGCCGCTGCGTGGGCGTACAGCGCAGGCAGAGACGGTGGGCTGTCGAGGTCGAGCCAATACACGGTCATGGCTTAGGCCCCCAGTACACTTTGGCCGCACACCCGCAGTGCTTGCCCGCTGATGGCGCCCGAACCCGGCTGGCTTAGCCAGGCCACGGCTTCGGCCACGTCTTGTGGCAAACCGCCCTGGCCCAGCGAACTCATGCGCCGCCCGGCTTCGCGCAGGGCAAACGGGATATGCGCGGTCATCTGGGTTTCGATAAATCCAGGTGCCACGGCGTTGATGCTGATGCCACGCTCGCCCAGCAGCGGCGCCCAGGCTTGAGCCAGACCGATCAGCCCGGCTTTGCTGGCCGCGTAGTTGGTTTGGCCACGATTGCCAGCGATACCGCTGATGGAGGCGAGCACAATCACCCGGCCGTTATCGCGCAGCGTGCCGTTGTCCAGCAGGGCTTTGGTCAGCACTTGGGGCGCGTTCAGATTGACCGCGAGCACCGCATCCCAGAACTCGGGTGTCATGTTGGCCAAGGTTTTGTCGCGGGTGATGCCCGCGTTGTGCACCACAATGTCGACGCCATCGGGCAGGTGTTCGATCAACTGAGCAGGCGCATCGGCGGCGCAAATATCCAGTGCAATGCTGCGCCCGCCCAAGCGTGCGGCGAGTGCATCGAGATCACTTTTGGCGGGTGGCACGTCGAGCAGGATGACCTCGGCGCCGTCGCGGGCCAGGGTCTCGGCAATCGAGGCGCCGATGCCGCGCGCCGCGCCCGTGACCAAGGCTTTGCGCCCGGCCAGTGGGCGTGTCCAGTCCGCCACCTGCGTCGCGCAAGGGCTCAGGCGCAACACTTGGCCACTGATGAGCGCGCTTTTCGGTGAGAGGAAAAACCGCAGCGCACCTTCGAGCTGATCGTCGGCACCTTCACCGACATACAACAGCTGCAACGTGCTGCCGCTGCGCAACTCTTTGGCCAGTGAGCGGCTAAACCCTTCAAGGGCGCGTTGGGCGCTGGCGGCAAAGGGATCGCGCTGGGTTTCGGGCGCTCGGCCCAAGATCACGATGTGCGCGCTGGGCCCAAGGCTGCGCAGCAGCGGCTGGAAGAACTCGCGCAATTGTTTGAGTTGATCGGTGTGCAGCAACTCGCTGGCATCAAACACCACGGCTTTGAGCTTGGGCCCCTGGCCAGGAATCCACGGGTTGGCCTCCCAGGGACCTGGGCCGTAGCCGAAAACGGCGTCGGTGAGTTTGCTGGCAAATCCGCCGACCTTGGCCGCCAGTGCGCCGCCGCCCAGCAACAGTGCGCCTTCTACCGGGCGCAGTCGGCCTGCTTGCCAGCGCTCCAGTCGTACCGGTGACGGCAGACCCAATGCACCCACCAGTCGATGGCCGATGGATGAGTTGGCAAAGTCGATATAACGGTCTGACATGGAACACTCTCCGACAGATGGGGTTCAAAGGGTTGACCACAAATACCTCATGGTCGTTCGTTATCAGCGATAAGGCCTACGCTTGTAACGATCAAAGACCTTGAAAGAATAGGGAACATCTTATGAGTTTGCGTCGTGTAGCCATTATTGGCGGTAACCGGATTCCCTTTGCCCGCTCCAACGGGCCGTACGCGACCGCCAGTAATCAGGCGATGTTGACGGCGGCGCTGGAAGGCCTGATCGAGCGTTACAACCTGCACGGGCTGCGCATGGGCGAAGTGGTGGCCGGTGCGGTGCTCAAGGACTCCAGAGACTTTAGCCTCACCCGCGAGTGCGTGCTGGGGTCGCGTTTGTCGCCGCAAACCCCAGCTTATGACCTGCAACAAGCCTGTGGCACCGGGCTTGAAGCGGCACTGCTGGTGGCCAATAAAATTGCCTTGGGGCAGATCGAATGCGCGATTGCCGGAGGCGTCGACAGCGCTTCGGACGTGCCGATTGGCCTGAATGACGGGCTGCGCCGGTGGTTGTTGCAGTTGAATCGGACCAAGGCGCCGCTGGACAAGATCAAAACCTTGCTTCAGTTGCGTCCCGGCTTTTTAAAGCCTGAGTTTCCACGCAATGGCGAGCCCCGTACCGGGCTGTCGATGGGCCAGCACTGCGAGTTGATGGCGCAGACCTGGAACATCCCTCGCACCGAGCAAGATGCCTTGGCCCTGCACAGCCACCAAGCATTGAGCGCGGCGTATCACGCTGGCTGGGAAGATGACTTGATCACCCCGTTTCTGGGGTTGAGCCGCGACAACAACCTGCGCCCAGACCTGACACTGGAAAAACTCGCCGCCCTTAAGCCCGTGTTCGAACGCAGTGCCAAAGGCACGTTGACGGCAGGTAACTCCACCCCACTGACCGATGGCGCGTCAGTGGTATTGCTCGGCAGTGAGGAATGGGCCAACGCGCGCGGGTTGCCGATTTTGGCTTACTGGCGAGATGGCGAAACGGCTGCGGTGGATTTCGTACATGGCGCTGAAGGTTTACTGATGGCCCCGGTGTATGCGGTCCCACGGCTTTTGGCACGCAATGGCCTGACCTTGCAAGACTTTGACTACTACGAGATTCACGAGGCGTTTGCTGCGCAGGTGTTGTGCACCTTGAAGGCCTGGGAAGACGCCGATTACTGCCAGAAAAGACTGGGGCTGGATGCGCCGCTGGGTGCCATCGATCGCAGCAAACTGAACGTCAAAGGCAGCTCATTGGCGATTGGGCATCCCTTTGCCGCGACGGGTGGGCGGATCGTGACCAACCTGTCCAAATTGCTCGCCACGGCCGGGCAGGGACGAGGGTTGATCTCGATCTGCGCGGCGGGCGGTCAGGGCGTTACAGCGATTATTGAGCGTTAATTGGCCGCCACAACGGCTTGGCTTTGGGCGGCTTTCTCTTGGCGGTTGCGGCTGGCGTAGCTTTCCGCCATCACCGAACACACGATGAGCTGCAACGGGTGGTAGATCATGATCGGCAGCAGAATCAGCCCTATCCCAGGGTTGGCGCCGAAGATCAGTGCGGCCATCGGTGCACCCGCGGCGAGTGACTTTTTGCTGGCGCAGAACACGGCTGCGATCTCGTCTGCGGTGCTGAACTTGAGGGCGCGGGCGGTGCGGGTGGTCAGGTACAAAATGATAGCGAGCAATATCGCGCTACCGGCCAAGGCACTGAAAATGACCGATGTGCCTTGCTGTTGCCACATGCCCGAGACCATCGAGTTGCAGAACGCGGCGTACACCAGCAGCAAGATCACCACTTTGTCGCAGATGTTGGTGTATTTCTTGTGGCGGGCGAAAAAGCGTCCGAACAACGGGCGCATCAATTGCCCGAGCACCAGCGGCAACAACAGCATGGCGCACAGGTCGAGCAGGGTTGAGCCCAGATCGATACCTCCCGAGCCGCTGCCCACCACAAAACTCACCAGCAAGGGCGTCAAAAATATCCCCAGGACGCTGGACAGGCTGGCGTTGAGAATCGCCGCTGGCACGTTGCCGCCTGCGCTGCCAGTGAGGGCCACCGATGAGGAAATGGTTGAGGGCAGGGCGCACAGGTAGAAAAAGCCGAGCATCAGCAGGGGCGGAATGTGCGCACCCAGTAGCGTGTTGGCGAGCACCCAAGTCAGCGGAAACACGATAAAGGTGAAGCCTTGAACCATCAGGTGCAGGCGTATGTTTTTCAGGCCGTGGCGGATTTGCTCGCTGGACAGGTTGACCCCGTGCAGGAAAAACACCAGAAACACGCCGACATTGATCACCACTTCTGCGTGCATCGCGCCGCCCGTGCTGCCGAAGGTCGGAAACACATAAGAGAGAAATGTCGCCACCAACATGCCGCACAGAAACCAGTCTGTGAACAATCGTTTGAGGTGTTTGAACATAGGCATCGCAGGCACCAGAACATTGTAAGAATTGATGACTTAGCCTAACGTCGGACCTATCTCACGTCTTGCGACATAAGGTCAATCAATGCCGCCAAACGGACAACGTGGTACACAACGCGCGATTCCTGCGCTCAATACCTTGCCTCGGCCGCTGTATGCCCGCGCCGAAAGCTTGGGAGCCGGATCGTGGACGCCGCGTCATCGACATGATTGGGTGCAGTTTTCTTACGCCATCAGCGGTGTGCTCGGTGTGCACACCGACGAAGGCAGTTTTTTCGCGCCGCCGCAGTGGGGCATCTGGATCCCGGCTGGGCTGGAGCATGAAGTCGTGACCTCGATGCGCGCCGAAATGCGCAGCTTGTACGTGCGCCGTGAAGACTGTCTGTGGGCGCCCGGGCACTGCCGTGTGCTGGAAGTCACACCGCTGGCACGTGAGTTGATTAAATCTTTTTGTGCCTTGCCGGTGGATTACCCGGAGGGCGGGAGCCCGGAGCAGCGTTTGGTGCAGGTGCTGCTCGATCAACTGGCGGGTCTGAACCAGGTCGGTTTTTCGCTTCCATTGCCACGGCATGCGCGGTTGTTGATGCTGTGCAATGAATTGATCGAAAGCCCTGATGCTGACGCGAGCCTGAGCCTGTGGGCCGAACGTTTGGGCACATCAGAAAAAACCCTGATGCGTTTATTTGATCGAGAAACCGGTTTGAGCTTTCGCAGTTGGCGTCAGCGCATGCGCCTGCTTTCGTCTTTGCGTGTACTTGAAGAGGGCGGCAGTGTGACGCTGGCTGCGTTGTCGTGCGGGTATGAATCAACGTCGGCGTTTATTGCGGCGTTTAAAAAAATGTTTGGTTTCACACCTGGAGAGTTATTCAGGCATTAACAAGCTGATTTTCAGAAATGGCCTGCATATTTTTAGCCCCGTTCTAGTAGGGTGCGCGTTTATTCAAAGGGATTAGTCGGTGCTCTACGATCAGCGCTCGACTATCATCCATGGCATTCGGAATTTTTTGGCACATGACGTGCCTACAAGCGACTCATACACGGTCGCCCCCTCCCCGTAGTGAGTGGATTGCCGTATAACGAGTGACATTCGCGTGTTTGGTAACAAAGGACCCACAATAAAAGCTGATGAAGACTCCAAAACGCTTAGAACCCCTGATCGAAGACGGTCTGATCGACGAGGTGCTGCGCCCACTCATGAGTGGCAAAGAAGCAGCTGTTTACGTGGTCCGCTGCGGCAATGAGCTGCGATGCGCCAAGGTTTATAAGGAGGCTAACAAACGAAGTTTTCGCCAGGCCGCCGAATATCAGGAGGGTCGCAAGGTTCGCAACAGCCGTCAGGCCCGAGCGATGGCCAAGGGCTCGAAGTTTGGTCGTAAAGAAACCGAAGATGCCTGGCAGAACGCCGAAGTGGCCGCACTGTTTCGCTTGGCGGGTGCCGGTGTTCGGGTTCCCAAGCCGTTCGACTTCCTTGAAGGCGTGCTGTTGATGGAGTTGGTGGCCGATGAATACGGCGATGCGGCGCCGCGTCTGAATGACGTGGTGCTGGAGCCGGATCAGGCGCGCGAGTACCACGCGTACCTGATTTCGCAGATCGTGCTGATGTTGTGCACAGGTCTGGTTCACGGTGACTTGTCCGAGTTCAACGTGCTGCTGACGCCGACAGGGCCGGTGATTATCGACCTGCCGCAGGCTGTCGACGCGGCGGGCAACAACCACGCGTTCAGCATGCTGGAGCGGGACGTGGGCAACATGGCTTCCTACTTCGGACGTTTTGCGCCGGAGTTGAAGAAAACCAAGTACGCCAAGGAAATGTGGGCGCTTTACGAAGCGGGCACCCTGAGCCCTTCCAGTGTGTTGACGGGCGAGTTTGAAGAGCCTGAAGAGTTGGCGGATGTCGGCGGAGTGATTCGCGAGATTGAAGCGGCTCGTCTGGACGAAGAACGTCGTCAGGCGGTGCGTGCGGCAGATGATGCACCACCGAGCAAAGCCGAAGAGCCGCCTCCACCCTGGATGCAGTGATTCGATGAATAAAAAATCCGGCTCAGGCCGGATTTTTTATGCCTGGAGAATATTGAAGGTGCGGGCGCTGCTTGGCAGTCTTTAAAACCGGTTCAGCGGGATTTTCAGGCTGCACAGTCCGCTTTCATCGGCTGGCGGCAGGTTGCCGGCGCGGATGTTGATCTGGATCGCCGGGATCAAGAGTGCTGGCACTCCCAGAGTGGCGTCGCGGGCGGTGCGCATATCGACAAAGTCCGTCAGCGGGATGCTGTCGTTGACATGGATATTTCGAGCGCGCTGTTCGCCAACGGTGGTCGACCAACTGGCCTCGCGACCGGCTGGCGGGTAGTCGTGGCACATGAACAGTCGCGTGTCGTTCGGCAAGGCCAGCAGGCGTTTGATCGATTGATACAACTGCTGTGCATCGCCCCCCGGAAAATCGCAACGTGCGGTGCCGACATCCGGCATGAACAGGGTGTCGCCGACGAAAATGCTGTGGTTCTCGATCTGATAGGCCATGTCCGCTGGCGTGTGGCCCGGCACGTGGAGCGCCTGCACCTGGAGACGGCCAATGTGGAACACTTCATCGGGTTCAAACAAATGGTCGAATTGCGAGCCGTCGAGCTTGAACCCAGGCTCAAGGTTGTAGAGGTCGCGAAACACGCCTTGTACTTGGGTGATCGCCGAGCCGATGCCAATCTGACCGCCGAGTTTTCGCTTGAGGTAGGCGCTGGCTGACAGGTGATCGGCGTGGGCGTGGGTCTCCAGTAGCCACTGCACCTGCAAACCATGGGCTTCTACAAAATCGATGATGCTGTCTGCGCTGTCGGTGCTGATGCGCCCGGCCGCGGCGTTGTAATCGAGTACCGGGTCAATGATTGCGCACTCGCCCCCGCTGGCTTCGTAAACCACGTAGCTCACGGTCGAGGTGGCAGGGTCGTAGAAGCCTTGAATTTCGGCGTGCATGGAAAGCCTCGTGTGTATCAAAAAGGTTTCAATATATTGAAACATATATTATCGAGTCGTAGACTGTCGATCATTACATCTCGGAGCCTTCCATGTCTGCTCAGCTCACCAGTCAAGAGATCGGCCTTCTGCGCGATTCTGCGTCCAAAGCCTGCACCCTGCTCAAAGCCTTGGCCAATGAAGATCGGCTGTTATTGCTGTGCCAGCTGACGCAAGGCGAACGTAATGTCGGCGAGCTTGAAGCGCTGACGGGGATCCGCCAGCCCACCCTGTCGCAACAACTTGGCGTGTTGCGCGATGAGGGCATGGTCAATACCCGCAGGATGGGTAAATTCATTTTCTACTCGCTCGCCAGCTTCGAAGTGGTTTCGGTGATGCAAACCTTGTCGGGTCTGTATTGCGGTCAAGCGCTCAAGAAGTAACGGGCCAGCTATTCCATTCATTTTTGTTGTGCCTGGAGTGCCCAATGGAGCCAAACATCAAGCGAATCGACGACACGTTTTCCGTATCAGGGCAGCTCGCGCTGTCAGACCTCCAAACGTTGGCCGCGCTGGGTTTTCGCAGCGTGATCTGCAATCGCCCAGACCATGAAGGCGGGCCGGAGCAACCCGAACACACGTCAATGCAGCAGGCCGCCGAGGCGTTGGGATTGAGCTTTGCTTACCTGCCCGTGCAAACCACCGGGGCGACCTCCGAGCAAGCGCAGCAGTTGCATCAATTGTTGAGCCAGATGCCCACGCCGGTGTTGGCGTATTGCCGCACCGGGAATCGCTCTTCAAAGCTGTATGAAGCCGCGACGCAGGGTGTGCGTGAAGTCCGCCAATTTGACGTTGTCGTGATTGGCGGCGGCTCGGCCGGTATCTCGGTAACGGCCAGCTTGCTCAAGCGCGACGCATCCTTGCGCATCGCGGTGATCGAACCCAGCATCGAACACTACTATCAGCCCGCGTGGACGTTGGTGGGCGGCGGTGCCTACGACGTCAAAGACACGGTGCGGCCCACTGGCGAGGTGATGCCCAAAGGGGCGCAGTGGATCAAAGCATCGCTCTGCGCCTTTGCCCCGCAACGCAAGGTGGTGTTGATCAGCGATGGCACTGAGTTGGGCTATCAGCAATTGATCGTTTGCCCTGGGCTGCAATTGGCCTGGGAGACCATCGAAGGCCTGGAAGAAACTTTGGGCAAGCATGGCGTCACGTCCAACTACCGACATGACCTGGCGCCCTATACCTGGGAACTGGTGCGTTCGCTGCGCGGTGGCAAAGCGCTGTTTACGCAGCCGGGCATGCCGATCAAATGTGCCGGTGCGCCGCAAAAAGCCATGTACCTGTCGTGTGATCACTGGCGCAAACAGGGGGTTCTGGATTCGATTTCGGTGGAGTTCAATCTGGCGGGGGCGGCGCTGTTTGGTGTCCCGACCTTCGTCCCGCCTTTGATGAAATACGTTGAGGCTTACAAGGCTCAACTGGCTTTTCAGTCCAATCTGGTCAAGGTCGATGGCCCGGGCAAGACGGCCTGGTTTGATGTGACGGGCGCTGATGGCCAGGTCACGCGCCATGAAAAACGTTTCGACATGCTGCATGTGGTGCCGCCACAACAGGCGCCGGATGTGATCCGCCGCAGTGAACTGGCAGACAAGGCTGGCTGGTTTGAAACCGACCCGGCAACGTTGCAACACCCGCGTTACCCCGAGATTTTCGCGGTTGGCGACGTGTGCGGCACATCGAATGCCAAGACGGCAGCGGCGGCCCGCAAGCAAGTCGTGGTGGTAGCCGACAACCTGATTGCCCTGCGCAAAGGGGCGGCGTTGCCCAAGCGCTACGACGGTTATGGTTCTTGCCCGCTGACGGTGGAAAAAGGAAAAGTGATTCTGGCCGAGTTCGGCTATGGCGCAAAATTGCTGCCGACGTTCCCGCTGGACCCGGTTGTACCGCGCAAGTCGGCGTGGTTCCTGAAGGCCACGCTGCTGCCATGGTTTTATTGGCAAGGCATGCTCAAAGGGCGCGAGTGGTTCACTGACTGTAAGCCGGACTGAGTTCAAGCATGCTGATTATCATCTTGGGCGCGCTGGTGGGATTGCTGTTGGGGCTGACCGGGGCGGGCGGCGGTATTTTGGCCATCCCGGCGCTGACGCTGGGCTTGGGTTGGACGTTGCTCGACGCGACCCCGGTGGCGTTGTTGGCCGTCGGTGTTGCAGCGGGCGTAGGTGCAGTCGACGGATTACGCAAAGGGCTGGTGCGTTACAAGGCTGCCGGGCTGATGGCGGGGGCGGGTTGGCTGGCTTCGCCGGTGGGGTTGTACCTGGCCAAGTTGTTGCCGGGTGCGGCATTGATGGCGCTGTTTGGCTGCGTGATGGTGTTTGTCTCGGGGCGTATGTTTATGCAGGCAAGAGCGGGTTGCCCTGGAGACGAGGGCGATCACCCTAAAAACTGCCAGCTTAATCCTTCAACCGGGCACCTGAAGTGGGATGCCCGATGCGCCGCGACGCTGGCTTCAATCGGCGCGGCGTCGGGGTTGCTGACGGGGCTGCTGGGGGTTGGCGGCGGCTTTTTGATCGTGCCGGCCTTTCGAAAGTTTAGCGACGTGCCGATGCACGGGATTGTCGCCACCTCATTGATGGTGGTGGCGCTGGTGTCACTGGGCACCTTGGGGCATCTGGTTTATCAGGGCTTTAACCTGTCTGAGGAAGCTGTGTTGTTTATCAGCGCGACTTTGGCCGGGATGATCATCGGACGTGTTGTGGCGCCGAAAGTCTCGGGCAAACGGATGCAGCAAGGCTTTGCAGTGCTGTGTGCGGTGGTCAGCGTGTTGATGATCGGCAAAGTGCTGCTGATGATGCTGTGATCCCATACCTGTGACCCTTCAACTCCTTGTAGTCGCTGCCGAGGCACGTAGGCTGCGATAAGGTCGGCCGGGCCTTCGCACAAGGTTGCTTCAAATCCCATCGCAGCCTTCGTGCCTCGGCAGCGACTACGGGGTTACGGGTTTACGGGGTTACAACAGGTTCCTGACTCCAGGTCCTTGAGGATTGGGCAGTCGGGGCGATGGTCGCCTTGGCAGCTTTCTACCAATACTTGCAAGGTGTCGCGCAGGCTGCTCAGTTCAAGAATCTTTTGATTCAGTGCGTCGATGTGCTGGCGCGCCAGGGCTTTCACATCGCCGCTGGCGCGTTGGCGGTCTTGCCATAAGGTCAGCAACTTGCCGACCTCTTCCAATGAAAACCCCAGGTCCCGCGAGCGTTTGATAAACGCCAGCGTGTGCAGGTCGTCGTCGCTGTACAGGCGGTAGCCGCTGTCGCTGCGGTGGGCGGGTTTGAGCAGGCCAATGGACTCGTAGTAACGAATCATTTTGGCGCTCAGGCCACTGTGTTTGGCGGCCTGGCCGATATTCATGACAGTTGCCTCCTACTCAAGGTCTTTGGGTTTCCAGAACTTCAGTAACAATGCGTTGCTGACCACGCTGACGCTGGAGAATGCCATGGCCGCGCCTGCCAGCACCGGGTTCAAAAAGCCAAAGGCCGCCAACGGAATCCCGATCACGTTGTAGACAAAGGCCCAGAACAGGTTTTGGCGGATTTTAGCGTAGGTTTTACGGCTGATTTCCAAGGCCGCGGGCACCAGTCGCGGGTCACCGCGCATCAGGGTGATGCCGGCGGCGTGCATGGCCACGTCAGTGCCGCCGCCCATGGCGATGCCAATGTCGGCCGCTGCCAGGGCCGGGGCGTCGTTGATGCCGTCTCCGACCATGGCCACCACGCCGGTTTTTTTCAGTTCGGCCACAGTGGCCGCCTTGTCGGCGGGCAGCACTTCGGCGTGCACATCGGCAATGCCCAGCGCCTCGGCCACCACGCGTGCGCTGCCGCGGTTATCGCCGGTCAGCAGGTGAGTGCTGATATGGCGCGCAGTGAGTTGCTGAATCGCCGACTGCGCCCCTGTTTTGAGCGTGTCACCAAAGGCAAACAGCCCTAGCACGCGAGTCTGCGGGCTTTGCTCGATCAACCACGACAAAGTGCGGCCTTCGTTTTCCCAGGCGGCTGCGGACTCAGCCAATGAACCAGGGTTGAGCCCCGTTTCATCCAGCAAGCGGCGATTGCCCAAGGCCAGGCGACGGCCCTCCAGCGTCCCTGCAATACCCCGGCCTGTGAGTGATTGGCTGTCCGTGACATCCGGCACATTCAGGTGACGGGCGGCGCAGGCGTCAAGTACGGCTTTGGCCAGCGGGTGTTCGCTGCCACGTTGCAAGGCTGCGGCGGTTTGCAGCAGGCTGGCTTCGTCGCCATCCAGCGCACTGAAGTGGGCAATTTGCGGGCTGCCCGAAGTTAAGGTGCCGGTTTTATCGAAGACCACAGCGCTGACTTCGTGAGCCCGTTCGAGGGCTTCGGCGTCTTTGATCAGAATGCCGTAGCGTGCGGCCACGCCGGTCCCGGCCATGATTGCAGTGGGTGTTGCCAACCCCAGCGCACACGGGCAAGCGATGACCAATACGGCCACGGCGTTGATCAGTGCGGTCTCGATCGGCGCGCCATAGAACCACCAGCCGAGCAGGGTGGCGAGAGCGATCAAGAGCACGACCGGGACGAAGACCTGACTGACTTTATCCACCAGTTTCTGGATCGGTGCTTTCCCGGCCTGAGCGTCTTCGACCAAGCGAATGATGCGCGCTAATACGGTTTCTGTGCCCAGAGCCAGGGTTCTGATCACCAGGCGGCCTTCGCCGTTAATGGCGCCGCCGGTGACTTTATCCCCAGGCTGTTTGGGCACGGGCAGACTTTCGCCGCTGATCAGGGCTTCGTCGGCGTGGCTTTGGCCGTCGATCACTTCGCCATCCACAGGGAAACGCTCGCCGGGTTTGACCAGCACCCAATCATTGAGGCGCAAGTCGCTGATGGCGACGTCTTGTTCCTGACCGTCGATCACCCGCAATGCGCGTTCAGGGCGCAAGGCTTCAAGGGCTCGAATGGCGCTGGCGGTCTGACGTTTGGCGCGGCTTTCGAGGTATTTGCCCAGCAGTACCAAGGCGATGACGACGGCCGATGCTTCGAAATACAGATGCGGTGTGCTGCCCGGCGCGGCGATGGCCCACTCGTACAGACTCAGGCCGTAGCCAGCGCTGGTGCCGAGGGCGACCAGCAGGTCCATGTTGCCAGCGCCGGCCTTGACGGCTTTCCATGCGGCTATATAGAAGCGTGCACCCAAAATGAACTGCACCGGCGTGGCGAGTACAAACTGTGCCCACGCGGGCAGCATCCAGTGAATACCCAACGGCATGAGCAGCATTGGCAGAACCAGCGGCAACGCCAGCACGATGGCCAGAATCAGCGACCAACGCTCGCGACGCAGGCGCTTTTTCTGATCGTCTTGCAGTGCTTGCGGGTTTTGCGCCTGGTGCAGGCTGGCGCTATAGCCCGCCTGACTGACGGCGTCGATCAGCAGGTTCGGATCGATCTGGCCGAGCAGTTCGACATGGGCGCGCTCGCTGGCCAGGTTGACGCTGGCACGTTCGACGCCTGCGACGTTGGCCAAGGCTTTTTCGACACGCCCGGCGCAAGAGGCGCAGGTCATGCCGCTGATATCGAGTTCCAGACTCTGTGCCGGGACGCTGTAGCCTGCTTGCTGCACGGCTTGGACCAGTGCGGGCAAACTCTGCGCAGGGGCTTGGACACGCGCCTGTTCGGTTGCCAGATTGACGCTGACCGAGCTGACCCCCGGGACGTTGGCCAGGGCTTTTTCGACGCGCCCAGCACAGCTGGCGCACGTCATGCCGTCAATCGGCAGGTCGAATTGGGTGAGCACGAGCAGTCCTCCTCAAGAAGTTATCTGTCCATAGAATCGACCTTGACCCCATGGCAAGGTCAAGGCTTCTTGCTGTGCTTTATTGGTGCGCTCGGCGTGAGTTCAATATTCCAGTGTGGCGGGTTTGAGGTACATGCCGTCTTTGCCGAGGGCGATCCGGTATTTGCGCACATCACCGGCTTTTAGCGTGAATGCCTGTGCGGGCGGCACCAGCATGCCGGGCAAGCAGCCGGGCGCTTGTCCGGGCAGTAGCTTGAGGCGGATGTCGACAGTGGAGGGTGGCAAATTGAAGGACTGCGCCTGTTCTTGAAACAATCGGCCGGCCAGTTGGTCATCGATGTACACCCCGATCTCGCAGTGAGTGGGGACTTCCAGTCGCTCGCGCGAAATGATCAGCACGCCATAGTCCTGATCGGCATGTGCCCATAACGGCAAGCTGGCGAGACTTAGAAGACTGACTAGGCTCAAAACGGACCTGCGCATGGCTCGGTACCCTGTTTTCAAATCACAAGGCATTCAGCTTGGCCGAGCAAGGTTCAGATTGCCAGCGTGTTGACGCAACAAGGGGCTTGACCTTGCCACGATGGCAAGGTGAATGCTGCAGCCATCTCAAACAAAGGAGGCTTCATCATGCAGACTTTTAAAGTGGATGGAATGACCTGTGGCGGTTGTGTACGGGGTGTGACTAACGCGATTAAGCGCATTGATCCTGACTCGACTGTAGACGTCGATCTCGCGACCAAGACCGTTAAGGTTGAAAGCGCGCTGGCTGCAAAAGACATCGTCGGTGCGATTGAAGGTGCCGGTTTTGAAGTGCTCGCCAAGGCTTGACGCAAAATACTGTAGCTTGTCTCGCGATCTTTTTAGAGATCAAAAGATCGCGAGGCAAGCTCGCTCCTACAGAGGTTTTATTAGCTAGCTCGCTATCTTTATGTTCAACGTCTGCAACCACGGCTAGACTATCGGGCTGCGCTAATCGCACTTCGATTTGGATACCTGATGAACGTTAGAACAATCCTGATTCTGGGCGCTCTCAGCGCTTTTGGTCCCCTGGCGATCGACTTCTACTTGCCAGGCTTTCCGGCGATGGCTCAAGCCTTTGCCACTGATGAGAAGCACATTCAACTCACGCTCGCGGTCTACTTTCTGGGCTTGTCCATCGGCCAACTGGTGTATGGCCCGATTGCTGACCGTTTTGGTCGACGGGTGCCACTGCTGGTTGGCGTGGGTCTGTTTACGCTGGGTTCCTTTGCCTGTGCCTTTGCTCCCACCCTTGAGTGGCTGATCGGTGCGCGCTTTGTCCAGGCGCTGGGCGGTTGCGCCGGAATGGTGCTATCGCGGGCGATTGTCAGTGACAAGTGCGACGCGGTGGGGTCGGCCAAGGTGTTTTCACAGCTGATGCTGGTGATGGGGCTGGCACCGATCTTGGCGCCAATGCTGGGCGGCCTGTTGGTAAATGTGTACGGCTGGCAGTCGATTTTTATCGTGCTGACCGGCTTCAGCGCGCTGGCGGCCTTGGCCGTGGCGCTGGGTTTGCCGGAAAGCTTACCGGCCAACGTTCCGCGCCAACCGTTGTCGGGTGCGCTGCGCCAATATGGCCGTTTGCTCAAGGATCGCGAATTTCTGGGACATGCACTGACCGGGGGGATCGCAATGGCCGGGATGTTTGCCTACATCGCCGGTTCACCTTTCGTATTTATCAAACTCTACGGCGTGCCCGCTGAACACTATGGCTGGCTGTTTGGCAGCAACGCGGCAGGCTTTATTTTGGTCGCTCAGTTGAACGCTCGTTTGCTGGCCAAGCGCGAACCAGGCTTTTTGCTGGCGCGCACCGTGTGGGTGTATCTGGCGGCGGGCCTTGCGTTGCTGGGCATTAGCGCCTTGCACACCGAGCAGTTGTGGCCGTTGCTGATTCCGTTGTTTGTGTGTATCGCCAGTTTGGGGTGCATTATCCCTAACGCCTCGGCGTGTGCCATGAACGGGCAGGGCGCGCGAGCGGGGAGTGCTTCAGCGATGTTGGGCTTTTTGCAATTCAGCGTCGCTGCCGGGGCGGCCTCATTGGTGGGCGTGTTGCACGATGGCAGTGCGATGCCCATGGCGATGGTCATCACCTTGTGCGGGATTCTGGCAGTGGCAATCGGAATGGCGACCCGCCGTTTATACACCGCGCGGATCGCCGCTCAAGACGCTGTCTGAGTTACCCCACCAAGCGTTCGGGCAATGTGTGCGGGGCTTGCAAGCGTGATTGCAGTTTATCCACAAAGGCTTTGGCCTCGGCTTCGCTGCGAAAATTCACGGCTTGCTGGTCGATTTGAACCTGCCATTGGCAGTCACGGGATCTTGCTAACGCTTTTATCAGGATTTTCATTTCTGGCCTCCTTTGGTTGGCAAAGGTGGCCAGTGTATGCCCGAAAACGTTGAGGAAGATGACGGACATCAAGTCTCTGACTGACGGTTATAAATTGGCCGTTTCAGTCCCCGCCGCATGACTCAGAACCCTTCAAGGACGATTTTGCCCTTGGACTTGCCACTTTCGAGCAGCGCATGTGCGCGGCGCAGGTTAGCGGCATTGATGGTGCCAAAGTGCTCACCCACGGTGGTGCGCAATGTGCCTGCATCAATCAGTTCGGCCACCCGGTTCAACAGGGTGTGTTGCTCGATCATGTCCGGGGTTTCGAACAGTGAGCGGGTGTACATGAACTCCCAGTGCAGCGACAGGCTTTTGCGCTTGAGCTTGGTGATGTCGAGGGCTTTAGGGTCGTCGATCAATGCTAGCTTGCCTTGTGGCGCAAGGGCTTCGACCAGTTGGTCCAGGTGCTGATCGGTTTGGGTCAGGCTGGCGACGTGAGTGACTGCACTCATGCCTTGGCGCTTGAGTTCTTCGCTCAAGGGTTGCGCATGATCGACGACGACATCGGCCCCCAGCTCGCGTACCCAGTCTTGAGTTTCGGGGCGTGAGGCACTGCCAATCACCTTGAGCGCGGTCAACTGGCTGGCCAGTTGGGTCAGGATGGAGCCGACGCCGCCTGCCGCGCCGACAATCAGCAGGCTTTGTTGCTCATCGTTTCTACCTTCTTTGATACCCAGGCGTTCAAACAGCAGTTCCCAGGCGGTGATGGCGGTCAGGGGCAGCGCCGCGGCTTCGGCGAAACCCAGGCTCTTGGGCATGTGCCCGACAATGCGCTCATCCACCACGTGAAGCTCGCTGTTGCCACCCGCGCGGGCGATGGAGCCCGCGTAAAAAACCTTGTCGCCCACCTTGAACAGGCTGACCTCACTGCCGACGGCCTTGACCACACCCGCCACATCCCAGCCCAGCACTTTGGCGGCACCGGCTTCGGGCTGCACGTTTTGCCGGACTTTGGTGTCCACCGGGTTCACAGAAATAGCTTTGACCTCCACCAGCAGGTCACGTGGGCCAGCCACGGGCTCGGGCAGCTCGATGTCTTGCAGGGCATTAGGGTCTTGAATCGGCAGCGACTGGTAGTAGGCGATAGCTTTCATGGGGCAAGTCCTAAATGTGAGTACGAAAGTGAGGCGATGATTAACCATTTCACAGGGCGATAAAACCGGCTAAAACAGCAGTCTCTTTCAATAATATTTTGATAATGGCGAGGATGAGCTCTGGATGCTGCGTTTCGATGACCTGCAATTGTTTGTTCGCGCCGCTGATTTGGGCAGCTTGTCGGCGGCCGCGCGGGTGATGGACATGTCGCCCGCTGTGGCGAGTGCCGCGCTCAAACGGATAGAGGCGCAGTTGGGGGCCCGATTGTTGGCGCGTTCCACTCGCAGCTTGCGCCTGACGGCAGAGGGGCAGGGGTTTCTCGACTATGCGCGTACGGCCTTGAGCAGCCTTGATGAAGGACGACGCCTTTTAGCCCGTGGACAAGATCAGGTGAGCGGTGTGTTGCAGCTTTCGGCCCCGTCGGACTTTGGACGCAATCTGTTACTGCCATGGCTGGATGAGTTCCAGCGCGCGCATCCGCAGTTGACCGTGCGGCTGTTATTGGGCGACCGGATTGCCGATTTGTTTCGCCAGCCGGTGGACATTGCCCTGCGCTATGGCGAACCGGAAGATTCCAGTCTGGTTGCGCTACCGGTGGCCGCCGATAATCGGCGAGTGCTGTGTGCGTCGCCTGATTACTTGGCCCGCAGGGGCGAGCCTCGTCAGTTGGAACACTTGCTGCAACATAATTGCCTGTTGTACATGCTGGGTACGCGGGTTCACGACTATTGGCAGTTTGATGACGGCAAACGTGAGTTAGGGCTGACGGTCAGCGGTGATCGTTTTAGTGATGATGCTGATGTGGTACGTCTGTGGGCGATTGCCGGGGCTGGAATTGCTTACAAGTCCTGGCTGGACGTGGCGGGGGATGTGACGGCGGGGAGGCTGAAGGTGCTATTGCCCGAACTGAGGTGCGAGCGGGCGCCCTTGAATATGCTGTGCAGCCATCGAGCGCAGTTGAGCAAGCCGGTAAAGCTGCTGCGCGACATGTTGAGTGAACGGTGTGCAGGGTTGAGCCATTTGTACCCGTTGAAACGTTGACCCTGTGTAGGAGCGAGCTTGTCTCGCGATCTTTTGATCTTTTAAAAGATCGCGAGACAAGCCCGCTCCCACAGAAGGCAGGTGGGGTTTACGGTTTGACCAGCCGTGCGTCCAGGCTGTTTTGCGCCAGGCGCTTGGCTTGATCCTGGGTCATGCCCAGATCGGTGTACAGCGCGTGGAAGTTCTCGGTCACGTAGCCGCCGAAGTAGGCCGGGTCGTCGGAGTTGACGGTGACTTTCACGCCGCGCTCAAGCATGTCGAGAATGTTGTGTTGCGACATGTGATCAAACACGCACAGTTTGGTGTTGGACAGCGGGCAGACGGTCAGCGGGATTTGCTCGTCGATGATGCGCTGCATCAAACGCTCGTCTTCAATCGCGCGCACACCGTGGTCGATGCGCTGGATTTTCAGCAGATCGATGGCTTCCCAGATGTACTCCGGCGGGCCTTCTTCGCCAGCGTGGGCCACGGTCAGAAAACCTTCGTGACGGGCGCGGTCAAACACTCGCTGGAACTTGCTCGGCGGGTGGCCCATTTCTGAGCTGTCCAGCCCAACGGCGACAAAGGCATCGCGAAATGGCAGTGCCTGGTCGAGGGTTTTTTGTGCTTCATCTTCGCTCAAGTGGCGCAGGAAGCTCAGGATCAAGCCGCTGGTGATACCCAGTTGCTGTTCGCCGTCTTTGAGTGCAGCGGCGATGCCATTCAGTACCACTTCAAAAGGCACACCGCGGTCGGTGTGGGTTTGCGGATCGAAGAAGGGTTCGGTGTGAATGACGTTCTGTGCCTTGCAACGCAACAGGTAAGCCCAGGTCAGGTCGTAGAAGTCCTGAGACGTGCGCAGGACGTCCGCGCCCTTGTAATAGAGGTCGAGGAACTCTTGCAGGTTGTTGAAGGCATACGCTTTGCGCAAGGTTTCAACATCATTCCAAGGCAAGGCGATTTTGTTGCGCTCGGCCAGTGAGAACAGCAGTTCGGGCTCCAGGGAGCCTTCAAGGTGCAGGTGCAGTTCTGCTTTTGGCAGGGCGTTCAGCCAGTCATACATATACTTTTTTCTCATCAAATCAGGTGCAGATGGCGGCATTCTACAGGCGCTGGGCGACACAGCTTGTAAAAAAGCCCCCGCCATTTGTCGCACCGTTCTTGGCCAAGGGGGGTGAGAGCGTCTTCGAGTCGCGTGCCTGTGAACTAACATGTAACGAAACGTTAGCAAGTTGCGGCAGTCTGTAACCTCACAACGTGTATTCGATTCCCGGTAAAAAGGCCCGCGATGCTGACTTTATTGAAAGACGAAAAACTTCTGCTGCTGGCGATAGTCATGGCCGGTGTGGCGTTCCCGCTCGAGCATTGGCTGCTGAACAGTGGCCAGGTTTTTGCCTTGGTGGGAGGCTTTGTGCTGATCGCCGCGATTGTCTGTGCGTCGATGCGCGTGGCGCATCATGCCGAGGTGCTGGCTGAAAAGGTTGGCGACCCCTATGGGACGATGATCCTGACCTTGTCAGCTGTGTTGGTGGAAGTGGTCATCCTAGCCATCATGATGAGCAACGAAGCGTCACCGACGTTGGTGCGAGACACGATTTATTCGGCGGTGATGCTCGATATCAACGGCATTCTCGGTTTGGCTGCATTGATGGGTGGGATCAAACACGGCGAGCAGTCCTACAACGATGATTCGGCCCGCACCTATAGCGTGATGATTCTGACGGCCATGGGTGTGTCGATGGTGGTGCCGGAATTTATCCCCGAGGCGGACTGGAAGATTTACTCCGCTTTCACCATTGGCGCGATGGTGCTGCTTTACACCTTGTTTTTACGGATGCAGGTGGGGCCGCACAGCTACTTTTTCAGTTACAGCTACCCGGAGAAAAAAGGCCGCAAGCGTGAGCCAGAAGGGACGCCTGCTAACGTGAAATGGTCGGTCGCTGTTTTGGGGCTGGGTGTGATTGTGATCGGAGCGCTGGCGGAGGTGATGTCCAAAGCGCTGGACCTTGGCCTTGAGGGCACGGGAGCCCCGCCGGTGATTACCGCTATTTTGGTGGCCGCCATTTCGGCCGCTCCTGAAATTTTGACTGCTTTACGGGCCGCGCTGGCCAACCGCATGCAGTCGGTGGTGAATGTGGCCTTGGGTGCTTCGCTGTCGACGGTGATTTTGACGGTGCCGGTGATGGAGGCCATGGCGTTGTATACCGGGCAGCCCTTTCAGATGGCCATGACCCCGGTGCAGACGGTGATGGTGCTGATTACCCTGGTGGTCTGTGCGATCAATTTGAATGATGGTGAAACCAATGCCATTGAAGGCATGACGCACTTCGTGTTGTTTGCAACGTTCATCATGCTGTCGTTGCTGGGCCTGTAATTCAGAAGGGCGGCCTGTGCAGGCTGCCCATCTCACGGTTACCAAGGAATGGTCTGACCCTTGTAGTCGATAAAGTGATGGCCGCCTTTGCCAGCGTATGCCTTTAGTTGCTCTACGATGCCACGGATGCTGGTGTCGACATCTATGTCTCCCTCTCCACCGCTCAGCTCGGTTTTGACCACGCCAGGGTGCATGGATAGCACGGTAGGCCGCTCATCTCCCAGTTGGGTAATGAACGTATTGGTCAACGAGTTGAGCGCTGCCTTGCTGGCTTTGTAGAGTGCCAATTGCGGTGCGTTGGGGATGGTGACACTGCCCAGCCGTGAACTCATAAATGCCAGGATGCCATCGCCTTTTCGGATGTTGGCGACGAAGGCCTGTGCCACGTTAATCGGTGCAACGCTGTTGGTCATGAAGAGCTGACCGATGTCAGCCAGGCTGGCGCTGCCCGGTGTCTGGTCATCCGGGCCTTTGATGCCAGCGTTAATGAAAACCAAGTCGAAGACCTCTGCGTTTAAGCGTTGGTGCAGTGCTTTGATGGCATGCAGGTTATCGATATCGAGTTGTTCAACCTGCACGTTATCCAGCGTTCTCAACGCATCGGCTCGTTGAGGGTCACGGACGGTCGCCGTCACGTGCCAGCCTTCGTTCGATAACGCAGTGACCAAGCCGAGGCCAAGTCCTCGTGAGGCACCGACGATGAGTGCTTTTTTTGCTGTCATGAGTTTCACCCTCTGAAAAGTAAAAGGAAGTCAGCGTTGAAGGTTTTACTCCTTCGTTCTGTAGGTTCCCAGCTTCTATGCGTGTGCTTATGGAATCGCTTGGGTAGGGCGTTAAGAAAAATTGGCTGCGGCGATGGTTTTAAGTGACTTGAATTGGTTAAAAAACGTACAGGATTAAGTAAGCGTTATGGGGGCTGAATCCGCGAGGAATTTACACGGGTTATCCACAGGTTGTTCCACAGGAACTGTGCGCAACTCGATCGGTGGGATATAAGCACTGGGCTGCTTTGTTCTAACCGCGATAACCCGGTCTAACTGTTTGTTTTTACGACAAATTACGAAATCATCCAGCAGCTTGGTTAAAAAGTGTACAAAATGCCGGAAAGCCCGCTGCATAAGGGCTGCCGCGGTGTGTGCTCAGGTTATCCACAGCCGGGTGCACAGTGATTGTGGGCAACTGTAGTGCAGGTTAATCACAGGTTTTTATGGGGCGCTGTCAAACGTGTCCCGGTGCAGCAAGATTCTGCCGCGACTGATGTCTGCGAGCTGCTGTTGCAGGGATGTTATGTGCTCTTCGCCTAGCGCCAGTTGCAGATCAACACCGTTGGCGGTAAAGGTTTCGTCAATGAGCAGGCCATTGAGTTCGGCCAAGCGTAATTTCACCAAAGCCAGTTCACTGAAGCTGCATGAGCAGTGGAGCGCTACGCGGTTGATGAGCGGGCGTTTTTCTGCATTTTGCAGGCATTTGTTTGCGCCGCCGCCATAAGCCCGTGCGAGCCCGCCGGTGCCCAGTTGAATACCCCCGTACCAGCGAATAACCAGCACCACGACTTGATCGCAGTCTTGCGCTTCAATGGCTGACAAGATCGGGCGACCCGCCGTACCGCCGGGTTCTCCATCATCACTGCTGCGATATTGATCGCCGAACTTCCAGGCCCAGCAATTGTGCGTGGCGTTAAGGTCACTGTGTTGCTCGATGAAGTCCTGGGCCTGCTGGGGGCTGGTGATTGGCGCGGCGAGGGTGATGAAGCGGCTTTTGCGGATTTCTTCGCGGTACTCGCAAAGGCCGGTGAGGGTAGAAGGCATGTCAGTTCCGGGCTTCGGCGGTGGGTGTGAGGCCGCAGCCTTTGAGGATGATTCGAATCAGGTTGTCGCTGGCGTCTTGCATGTCTTGTTTAGTCAAGCGGGTGCGGCCAGTGACGCGGCAGATCTGGGTGGCAAAGTCAGCGTAGTGCTGGGTGCTGCCCCACAGCAGAAAGATCAAGTGCACGGGGTCGACGGGATCCATTTTTCCGGCATCGATCCAGGCTTGGAACACGGCGGCGCGGCTTTGGAACCAGGCGCGGTAGTCTTGCGTGAAGTACTCGGTCAGACATATCCCGCCACTGATGATTTCCATCGCAAATACCCGCGAGGCCTGGGGGTGGCGACGTGAGAATTCCATCTTGGTGCGAATGTAGTGACTGAGTGCTTGAGCTGGGTCGTCTTCAACCTTCAGGGTGTTGAAGGTGCTGTCCCACAATTCGAGGATATTGCTCAACACCGCAATGTAGAGCCCAAGCTTGTTGGTGAAGTAGTAATGCAAATTGGCTTTGGGCAGGCCTGCCTTGAGTGCAATGGCATTCATGCTGGTGCCTTTGAAGCCGTGGCGGGCAAACTCATCCTCAGCGGCTTTGAGAATGGTTTCTTCGTTCTTTTGACGAATTCGGCCAGCGGGCTTTCCATCGTGGGATGGGACTTCAAAGGTCATAGGTTTTCCAAGGCAATCTATGTGGGCGCATTCTGTGTTGTCGCGCTTATTTCACGTTAACGCGTCGCTTCCAGGCTCTCAAGAAAACTTTCCAGCACCAGGTGCGGGCGACGTCCTTTGCGGGTAACAGACGCCAGGCTTAAGTCATAAAAGCGCGTTTTGGCTTTCAAGGCGCGAAGGCGACCCTGTTGAACCCAAAAGCTGGCGTAGTGATCGGGTAGATAACCGATGTAACGCCCGGTCAAAATCAAGAAGGCCATGCCTTCCCGGTCGGAAGCACTGGCGGTGCAATTGAGCGCCTGATAGTGCGCCTGAATGTCGGCGGGCAGGCGAAAGGTCGGAGCAATCGCATCCTGTTCATTGAGGCGCTGATCTTCCAGTTGGCGGTCGTCGACATAAAACAGTGGGTGGCCGACGGCGCAGTAGAGCAACGAGCGCTCGCTGTATAACGGTTGATACTCCAGTCCTGAGAGTGCGCTGGCCTGGGGGACTACGCCGACATGCAGGCGGCCGTCGAGTACGCCTTGTTCAACTTCGTTGGGGGCGATCATGCGAATGTGAATTTGCACGTCAGGCCCGCGTTCCTTGAGTTGGGCCAGGGCATGGGTGATGCGCATGTGCGGCAGGGTGACGAGATTGTCTGTCAGACCGATCGTCAACTCGCCGCGCAGATGGTGATGCAGGCCGTTGACCTCTGTACGAAAGCTTTCGAGTGCACCCAACAATTGCAGTGATGACTGATAGACCTCACGGCCTTCTTCTGTCAGCGAAAAACCTGCGCGACCACGCTGGCAAAGGCGCAAACCCAGGCGTTGTTCGAGGTCGCTCATTTGTTGGCTGATGGCCGAGCGTCCAATCCCGAGCACGGTTTCTGCTGCCGAAAATCCACCGCACTCTACGACGCTGCGAAAGATGCGCAGCAGTCGAATATCAAAGTCGCTGACTTGGGCCAGTGCATCGGGACGACGGCTGCTCATAGTTTAGTAATCGCCTAACTAAAGGTTAGAAGAGTTGAATTTCATCGACTTTATAGGCGTGGCAATTTAGCTGCAACCACGCTTTCAATCCCACGCCGCTTTCTGCTTTGCGAGGTTTTGCCGATGAACATGCCTGAAAACGCCGACATTACAGTGACTAGCCAGCTCAAGCTGGATGCTCATTGGATGCCTTACACCGCCAACCGTAACTTCCATCGTGACCCGCGTTTTATCGTTGGGGCCAAGGGGAGCTATCTGACGGACGAGAAGGGTCGGCAAATTTACGATTCATTGTCAGGTCTGTGGACTTGTGGCGCAGGGCATACCCGCACAGAAATTCAGGAAGCTGTGGCCAAGCAACTGGGCACACTCGATTATTCGCCAGCGTTCCAGTACGGGCATCCGCTGTCATTCCAGTTGGCTGAGAAGATTACTGACCTGACCCCGGGCAACCTTAACCATGTGTTTTTCACTGACTCGGGTTCGGAGTGTGCGGATACCGCAGTGAAGATGGTGCGTGCCTATTGGCGTTTGAAAGGCCAGTCGACCAAAACCAAGATGATTGGTCGTGCCCGCGGTTATCACGGGGTGAATATTGCCGGCACAAGTCTGGGCGGAGTGAACGGCAACCGTAAGCTGTTCGGTCAGGCGATGATGGATGTCGATCACTTGCCGCACACGCTGCTGGCGAGCAATGCGTTTTCTCGTGGCATGCCGGAGCTGGGCGGTATCGCACTGGCTGATGAGTTGCTCAAGCTGATTGAGTTGCACGATGCTTCGAACATCGCGGCAGTGTTTGTTGAGCCAATGGCCGGTTCCGCCGGTGTACTGGTTCCGCCGCAGGGTTATCTGAAACGTCTGCGTGAAATCTGCGATCAGCACAACATCCTGTTGGTGTTCGATGAAGTGATTACCGGGTTTGGTCGTACAGGCTCGATGTTTGGCGCTGACAGCTTCGGCGTAACGCCTGACCTGATGTGTATTGCGAAGCAAGTCACTAACGGAGCAATTCCAATGGGCGCAGTGATTGCGACCAGCGAGATTTATCAGACATTCATGAATCAGCCGACGCCTGAGTACGCAGTTGAATTCCCACACGGCTATACCTATTCGGCTCACCCGGTGGCGTGTGCTGCGGGACTGGCTGCTCTGGAGTTGCTGCAAAAGGAAAACCTGGTGCAGAGCGTGGCTGAAGTCGCGCCGCATTTTGAGAATGCCATTCATGGTTTGAAGGGCGTGAAGAACGTCATCGATATTCGTAACTACGGCTTGGCCGGTGCGATCCAAATCGCCCCACGTGATGGCGATGCGATTGTGCGTCCATTCGATGCGGCGATGAAGTTGTGGAAGGCTGGCTTCTACGTGCGCTTTGGTGGTGACACGCTGCAGTTCGGGCCAACCTTTAACAGCAAGCCGCAAGACTTGGATCGTCTGTTCGATGCGGTCGGCGAAGCGCTGAATCAGATCGACTGATCCTTCTTTATATAGAAGCGATTTTTTTGCAATTCATACAGGCGCGCAGCGTTCGCGCCTGTGGGCAACTTTTTGGAGCACCCATGAGCACCATTCAACATTTGATTAATGGCGAGTTGCTGAGCGATTCCGGTCGTACCGCCGATGTGTATAACCCGTCGACCGGTAAAGTGATTCATCAAGTGCCACTGGCCAGCCGCGAAACCATTCAAAAGGCTATCGATGCAGCCAAGGCAGCATTCCCGGCATGGCGCAACACGCCTGCGGCCAAGCGTGCTCAGGTGATGTTCCGTTTCAAGCAACTGCTGGAGCAGAACGAAGCGCGGATCTCGCAGTTGATCAGCGAAGAGCATGGCAAGACGTTGGAAGATGCTGCGGGTGAGCTGAAGCGCGGGATTGAGAACGTTGAGTACGCGTGTTCTGCGCCTGAAATCCTGAAGGGCGAGTACAGCCGTAATGTAGGACCGAATATTGATGCATGGTCGGATTTCCAGCCGTTAGGTGTGGTTGCGGGTATTACGCCTTTCAACTTCCCGGCTATGGTTCCGCTGTGGATGTACCCGTTGGCGATTGTGTGCGGTAACTGTTTCATCCTTAAACCTTCCGAGCGTGATCCAAGCTCGACGTTGTTAATCGCACAGTTGTTGCAGGAAGCCGGTTTGCCCAAAGGTGTGATGAACGTGGTGCATGGCGACAAGGGTGCAGTTGATGCGCTGATTGAGGCGCCAGAAGTCAAAGCGTTGAGCTTTGTGGGGTCGACGCCGATTGCTGAGTACATCTATGCCGAAGGGACCAAGCGCGGCAAGCGTGTTCAAGCGCTGGGTGGTGCGAAGAACCATGCGGTACTGATGCCGGATGCGGACCTGGATAACGCGGTCAGTGCTCTGATGGGGGCTGCCTACGGTTCGTGCGGTGAGCGTTGCATGGCGATTTCGGTTGCAGTGTGCGTGGGTGATCAGGTTGCCGATGCGTTGGTGGCCAAGCTGGTCCCACAAATCAAGGCGCTGAAAATCGGTGCAGGCACGTCGTGTGGTCTGGATATGGGGCCTTTGGTGTCGGGCCAGGCGCGTGACAAAGTCAGCGGTTATGTCGAGGACGGCGTGGCAGCCGGTGCTCAGTTGGTCGTTGATGGTCGTGGCTTGAGCGTCAAGGATCATGAAGACGGCTTCTTCCTGGGTGGCTGCCTGTTTGACCGTGTGACACCTGAGATGCGTATCTATAAAGAAGAGATTTTTGGTCCGGTACTGTGCATCGTGCGCGTTAACAGCCTGGAAGCGGCCATGCAGCTTATTAATGATCACGAATACGGCAACGGAACGTGCATCTTTACGCGTGACGGTGAAGCGGCTCGCCTGTTCTGTGACGAGATTGAAGTGGGCATGGTGGGGGTTAACGTTCCGCTACCTGTGCCCGTTGCTTACCACAGCTTTGGTGGTTGGAAGCGTTCGCTGTTTGGTGATCTGCATGCTTATGGGCCGGATGGGGTGCGCTTCTATACGCGTCGTAAGGCGATCACTCAGCGTTGGCCGCAGCGTGCCAGTCATGAGGCGTCGCAGTTTGCTTTCCCGAGTTTGTAAGGTTCGCAGAGGCTCCATATAGAAGAAGAGAGGCCAGCCGTCAGGCTGGCCTCTGCTTTTGAGGCTTTTAAGGCGATATGACAGAAATATGAAATAAAGGCTTGACCCAGATTTTCAACGGCCTATAATTCGCCCCACTTCCGGCGCAGTCGAAACGGAAAACTCCTTGAGTATCAATGAGTTGGATTGGTTTTCGGCAGTGCCAGCTTCAAGTCATCGAAGCAGGAAATGAGGTGTTGACAGCAGCGTGTAACGCTGTAGAATTCGCCTCCCGCTAACGAGAGATCGAAAGCGCAAGTGGTTGAAGTTGTTAAAGATTTCCAAGCGAAACTTTGAAAACTTCTTAAATAACCGCTTGACAGCAACAGAGGCTGCTGTAGAATGCGCGCCTCGGTTGAGCGAAAGCTTAACCAACCGCTCTTTAACAACTGAATCAAGCAATTCGTGTGGGTGCTTGTGGAGTCAGACTGATAGTCAAAAAGATTATCAGCATCACAAGTTACTCCGCGAGAAATCAAAGATGTAACCAACGATTGCTGAGCCAAGTTTAGGGTTTTCTCAAAACCCAAAGATGTTTGAACTGAAGAGTTTGATCATGGCTCAGATTGAACGCTGGCGGCAGGCCTAACACATGCAAGTCGAGCGGTAGAGAGGTGCTTGCACCTCTTGAGAGCGGCGGACGGGTGAGTAATACCTAGGAATCTGCCTGATAGTGGGGGATAACGTTCGGAAACGGACGCTAATACCGCATACGTCCTACGGGAGAAAGCAGGGGACCTTCGGGCCTTGCGCTATCAGATGAGCCTAGGTCGGATTAGCTAGTTGGTGAGGTAATGGCTCACCAAGGCTACGATCCGTAACTGGTCTGAGAGGATGATCAGTCACACTGGAACTGAGACACGGTCCAGACTCCTACGGGAGGCAGCAGTGGGGAATATTGGACAATGGGCGAAAGCCTGATCCAGCCATGCCGCGTGTGTGAAGAAGGTCTTCGGATTGTAAAGCACTTTAAGTTGGGAGGAAGAGCATTAACCTAATACGTTAGTGCTTTGACGTTACCGACAGAATAAGCACCGGCTAACTCTGT